>CP036352.1:3088992-3397891 GCA_007753915.1 Phycisphaerae bacterium RAS2 | reverse complement strand
TCGTTATGCATCGGTCATCGAACAAGGCCATCGCACCGGGCCGACCGATGTCCTGATCAACGATCGCCCGTTTCTTGTCACCGCCATTCTCTGGACGGTCATGACGCTTGGATTGATCGCCCTGGGACCGGCGGCCGAGCAATACCTGCCGCGCCTGCGATATCCTGGCATGCCCCCGGCGACCCAACCCGTGCATGGTGACCGGCCATCCGGCTGATAACTGACTGCCATTTCTAGTGTTACGAACAATTGCCGGCGCGACGAGCCCAACCCGCAAGCGAACCGAGCCCCGATTCCGTTCATATTCATGACAGGGGGGCCGTCTGTTCCCCGTCTGAATCAGGTTGAGTGGACGCCATCATGACGGTGGGTTTGAACGACGACGACCATGCGTTGATCGTCGCGGCACAGCAGGGTTCGCGCTCGGCGCTGGACGCGCTGATTCGCCGTCATGACCGCTGGGTTCGCCATGTTGTGTATCGCGCGCTGGGCAACACGTCAGCCGTCGAAGACGTGGCCCAGCAGGTGTGGACGACGGTCTGGCAGCAGATCGGGACGCTGGTCGATCCGTCCGCCTGGCGCGCGTGGCTATATCGTACCGCGCGAAACGCCGCGATCGACGCCGGGCAGAAATCCTCGCGAGAGCGACGGCGGCGCGCTCCGGTCGACGAGCAGGCGCTGCCGGACCGCAGCGAGTCTCCGACGCTGCGACTCGTGCGAAACGAAGAACACAGCCGAATGCTGGCGGCGATCAACGGGTTGCCGGCGATTTATCGCGAGCCGTTTGTGCTGAAGCATCTGGAAGATTGGTCGTACGCGCAGATCGGCGAGGCTCTGGGTCTGCCGGTCGATACGGTGGAGACACGGCTGGTACGGGCGAGGCGGCTGTTGCGCTCGGCCCTGAATGGCGTGGGGAATCAGTGAACGCTGATGCAGGTTTCTGACTCGGCGAGGTGGGTGTCGAATGGACATGCGAACGACGGATAACCAGGATTGGAATGACGCGCTGGAGGCGGATTCGCAGGTCGGTCTGACGGTCGATGCGCGCGTCGAGCGGTTGATCGTGCGTCACCTTGACGGCGAAATCAGCCCGGCGGAGCAGCGCGAACTGGACTCGGCCCTGCAGGCCGACGCCGCGGCCCGCGAGCTGCTGAACGAGTATCGCATGTTGGACGTCCTGGCGAAGCGCACGTTGCGTGCCGACTTTGCCGGCACGAGGACGGCGGCCGCGCCGCGGCATGTCAGCGGTTTTCGGCTCGCCACCGTCAGCATGCTGGCGACCGCGGCTGCCGTCGTCGTTTTCTCGTTCCTGCCGGACTTGTGGCGCGGCGGCGATGTCGGGTCGCGCAGCGCGGCGCGATCGGTTCAGCCGCGTACGGCCCAATTGGCCCCGTCGCCAATGCAGGGCGGCGCGCCGGCGTACGTGGAATACCGAGATGATGACTACCTGCCGAAACGGCGTCAGCGCGACGTGATGCGCGACGTGATCGGCGTTCGCGGCGATGATCCGAACGTGATTTACGTGTTTGAGCGGAACACGCGCGCGACGCGGGTCGAGCCGATCGTGGCGGATTTTTGACAGGCAGCCGGGCGCGTCGCCCGTCTATGGAATTGAATGCACGAAAGAGCGAGCCGAATTCAAAACGCGCGGCGCACGAAGCGCTCGCGACGTGAGGACTGCGAAAAAGGAGTGTTTCCCATGCGATCCATTCGTTGGCTGGCGGTGTTGTGTTGTGCGGCCATGGCGTCGAGTTCGGCGCGGGCCGCGGTTGAGGACCCGGCTGCCGAGCCGGCGAAGGTCGAGTGCAAGGCCCTCGCAAAGATGCGAATCGTGACGGGCGACGCCGACTGCGAAGAGGTCGTCGTCGAGGCTTTTGGCAATGGCGACGGCGCCTGGGTGACCGAGGATGGTGATCAGGTCGCGTTCGCGTTTGTCGGCGCGGGCGACCCGACGCAGCCCGGGGACGGCACCAAAGTCGTCCAGAAAATCCGTGTCGCGGGCGATCCGAACGATCCGAACAGTCAGCCGAAGATCCTGACGTTTTTTGGCAGTGAGGATTCGGGTTTGAAGGCGGGCGGTCCGTGGCTGGGCGTTCAATTCTCGCCGCTGCCCAAGCCGCTGGCGTCGCAATTGAAGATCGAGAGCGGCGTGGGTCTGATGATCGGCAACGTGTACGAAGGCTCACCCGCCGACGCGGCCGGGCTCCAGCAGTACGACGTGATCACGGCCGTGGACGGCCAGAAATTGACGAACGACATCGGCGCGTTTCTGGAGAAGGTGAAAGTCTTCCAGCCCGGCGAGGCGCACGCGTTCTCGGTGGTCCGAGGCGGCCAGCCGGTGGCGGCGAACATCACGATCGGCACGCGCCCCGCGATGGATCAGATGCCCAAGGCCAAGTACGAGTCGGAAGGCGAGGAGATGGTCGGCGGGAACGTGTTCGGCCGCGGCGGCATGTTGCAGAAGGATCCGGCCGGCAACTGGACGTTCAAGGGGTTCAACCTGCCGGACGTGCCGGATGTGATGAAGATGATCCCCGACGTGCATGACATGGATTTCAAGTTCAATCTCGCGGTGCCGGGCCCCGGCACGCAGCAGGTCTATGTCGGCAAGAGCCAGGGGAAATCGATTCGTGTCGAAAAGCAAAACGACGGCCCCTACACCGTGACGACGACCGAGACGGTGAACGGCAACACGAACAGCACGACCAAGACTTATGCCACCGAGGACGAACTGAAGGCGGGTGATGCCGAGGCGCACAAGCTGCTTCAGAACGGCCCGTCGGTGCATTTCTTCGGCAAGCCGGTGGACGGCAGCAAGTTTGAATGGCGCATCGACGGCGACGTCATGAAGCACCACGGCGAGGCCATGAAGCGCGCCGAAGAGGCCATGAAGAAGCTCCACGAAAACGGCGGCACATTTGGCTTTGTTCCGGGCGCGCACGCCGGCGTCATCGTCCAGCGCGCCAAGACCAGCTTCGAAACCCTTCCCGACGGCAAGGTCAAAGTGACGTTGCGCTCCGGCGAGGATGAACTGGTCGATGTGTACGAAAACGCCGACGCGCTGAAGGCGGCGCGGCCGGAGTTGTACGACAAATACCAGTCGCTCCAGTCGCAGAAGTAGGGCGACGGGCGGCGGGTCCTGACCTGCTCCACTCCACCCTTCCCCGTCAATGCGCCCTGCAAGGGGCGCGCGGACGGCGGAGCAAAACCGCGGTTCCGGCCGGCTCGGGCGCACGACCCCGGGCAGCCTGGGCCGCGGTTTTTCGCGTTTGATTCCTATGCAATGTGCGCGAAACGACTCGCGCGAATCGCTTGCTCCGTCGCGCCCACACGATTAGAATGCCCGGCTCGATTGACCGAACCGACCCTTCCCGTTTCACAACCGGCGGAGCGGCAACCCGTTAACTCCAGAGGAGCGCGTACGTGGGCAAGAATGGAAAAGCGGCCAACGGCCAACATGTTTTCACCTCCGAATCCGTCAGCATGGGTCATCCCGACAAGGTGGCTGACCAGATCTCCGATACCGTCCTCGATGCCTTGCTTGCCAAGGACCCCGACGCGCGCGTGGCCTGTGAGACACTCGTCACGACCGGGCTGGTCGTCGTCGCGGGCGAGATCACCGTTCACAACAAGGCCGCCGAGCTGGCTCTGAACAGCATCGAGAACGACATCCGCGACACGATCCGCGACATCGGCTACACCGACCCGGCCTGCCAGTTCGACCACAAGAGCTGCGCCGTCATCCGCACGATCCACAGCCAGTCGGCCGACATCAGCCAGGGCGTCACCGCGAAGAAGGGCAAGGCCCAGGGCGCCGGCGACCAGGGGCTGATGTTCGGCTTCGCCTGCCGCGAGACCCGCGCCCTCATGCCGCTGCCCATTCACCTGTCGCACAGACTGGTCGAGCGGCTGGCCCAGGCGCGCGAGAAGGGCGAGATTCCGTGGCTGCGGCCCGACTCGAAGAGCCAGGTCACGATCGAGTACAAAGGCAACACGCCTGTCCGCCTGCGCACGATCGTCATCTCCACGCAGCATCAGGATCGGCCCGAGCTGCTTGACCGCAGCGGAAACGTGAATGAGAAGTTCAAAAAGACAATCATCGACAAGGTCATCAAGCCGGTCTGCCTCGCCGAGTGCCCGAAGCTGTGGAACAACAAGATCACGTTCCACGTCAACCCGACGGGGCGTTTCGTCATCGGCGGCCCGCACGGTGACACGGGGCTGACCGGCCGCAAGATCATCGTGGATAGCTACGGCGGCCGCGGCGCGCACGGCGGCGGCGCCTTCAGCGGCAAGGACCCGTCAAAGGTTGACCGTTCGGCGACGTACATGGCGCGCTACGTGGCGAAGAACGTCGTCGCGGCGGGGCTGGCCGACATCTGCGAAGTGCAGTTGGCCTATGCGATCGGCGTGGCGGACCCGGTCAGCGTGCTGGTCGATACCGAGGGCACGGCGCACGTTCCGGAGCAGGTGATTGAGAAGCTCGTCCGCGATCACTTCCCGCTGACGCCGGGCGGCATCATCAGCCACTTGAAGCTGAAGCGCCCGATCTATCGCGAAACGGCGGCGCACGGTCACTTCGGCCGCTCGGGCTTCAGCTGGGAGAAGACGGACATCGCCCCGGCGCTGAAGAAAGCCGCGGCGAAGTGGATCAAGTAAATGGAGAAGAGGCGAAACGGCGATACGTTTGCGAGGATGCGAAGCTCAACAAAGAAGTCGACGGATAGCGATCCGTCGGCTTCTTTGCATTTTGAGGGGAGCGGTCCAGATTTCGCGCGGTGTCACATCTTCAACTGAATGCCCGCGATGACCCCCTCGAACACCATCGTTCCGTTGAGGTACGCCTGCGTGGCGCAGCTGAACTTGCGTTGACGGGGATCGACGGCCTTGTTCACGAGGATGATTCGCGCCGGGGGGATGACCGCGCCGCGGAACTTCGCTCCGTCGATGCCGCCGAAGCCCATGACCGCGCCGGGAATCGGCACGAAGATGTGCTGGGCGAACGCGGCCAGTTGCGCCGCGGTCTCCATCATCAGCACGCCGGGAAAAATCGGACTGCCCGGCATGTGGCCTCGACACCACCATTCGTCCGGGCGCACATCGCGAAAACCCGCCATGATCATGTTGTCGTGATCGACATGGATGATGCCGTCGAGCTGCGACATCTCGAAACGCTGCGGGAGGAACGAATAAATCTCCTCGCGGCTGTGAAGAACCTTGCCGCAGTCCAGCGTGGCGAGATCGAGAATCGGTGGCGGGGGCATGAACGTTGGCTTCCTGGTTAGCCCTGTTCGTCCGGCGAGGCACGGGGCCGCTTCGCGCGCCGGGCGCGTAAAAAAAACCGGCCGCGCAGGACGGCCCGATCAGGACCGAGCGCGCGGCCCGAAATCGTGCATCGGCGGGTTAGCTGGGCGTGTCAGACGAACGGACTTCGAGAATCTTCTTCCGCACCGTCTGCGCGGCGTTCTTGATGTCCTGCATGGCCTTGCGAACGCGCGTGCCGGCTGCCTTGTTGCCGCCTTCGGCCTTCGCCACGTCGTCGGCGCAGGACTCCACCATCTGCTTCAGTTGCTCGTACTCTTGCATGTTCAGGTCTCCCAGTCGTTGCCCGGCCCCGCCGTGCCGGAGCCAATGTGTACTGTCGCATCCGAGTCGCGTTGGCTCGGCGAATCCTATCCGCTCTACCGCCCCCTGAACGGGTCGCCGCAGTCTATCGCCGCCAAGGCCGCATTTCAAAGCGCCAATCGCGGTTTAAGACATCAAATGTCATGTTTGTTCATCCCACATGGCTGTCTGGTCCAAGACCATGCTACGAAGCACGGGAGGCCGCGCCCTTGCATCCAGCCCGCGACCCGGGTTACACTCCGTAGCTCGGCTTTTTGAGTCGGGAGACCCCGGGCTTGAGGTTTGTCAGGCTCCGGGAGTGCGATGCCCTTTGTGGGCAGTTTGCGGGTCGGAGTGGCTGGCCAAGGGCTGATAGCCAAAGGCTATACGTTTCTTTGGGAGTATTGAAATGCATTATCCCCATCGCAAGAGCTATCGAAAGCGCGCCCGCAAGCACGGCTTCCGCGCCCGCATGCGAACCCCCGGCGGCCGCAAGACCCTCGCCCGCAAGCGAAAGATCGGCCGCAAGGTCAACATCCGCGCAAAGTATTAATCAGTCACCCGGTTCGCAGCAATTTCCAGGTAACGAACCCGTCCGAATAGCGACCGTAACGGAGCGCCAGGCATTGCCATGCCGATCCGCGCATCGTGCCGGACTCAAAACCTCGGCGTGTCAATAATCGAGGGTACGGGCCACTTTCCGAATTGCGCCGCGAGATCCGTCACGCCGATGGGCCGCGGGACGGCCAACAGCTCGCCGTATTTGTAGCCGCAGGCCGCGCCTTCGTAACCCGCCACCGAGCGGATGTAGTGGACGAGGTTCTCCAGCCGGCCCGGCGGGAACTGCGACGCGTAGCACGAGACCGACGCGATCTTCTGTTCGATCGTGTCGGTAATATCGACAACGAGCTGCGATGGGTAGTGATGTCCCTCAGCGGAGCGCGGGATCGGGCGATAGAGCAGGTGATCCACGGCGTGCGGCTTGGTGCCGGCGAAGCGCTCGTCCCACTTGGTGAGCTGCGAATAGAACCGCGCGGCTTCGATAATCAATTGCGACTGGTAATGATCGGGCGAGGCGGCGACGGTGCGCCCGGCGATGCCGACGACGATGCGCGGCTTGTACTTGCGAATGACCGTCGCGAGGGCGTAGCGCGGCTCCGGCCCATCCATCAGCACGCGATTGGTGAGACCGAGCATTTCAAGCACCTGCACGCCGAGCGCGTCGGCGGCGGCTCGCATCTCCTTGTCACGGATTTCCGGTGAGCCGTGCGGCGTGGGCTCACCATTGGTGAGATGAACCATTCCGACGCGGTGGCCCTGTTTGACGAGCTTGGCGATGGTGCCGCCGCAACCGATTTCGAGGTCGTCGGGATGGGGCGCGGTGAAGAGAACATCGAGCGTGGCGGGTGCGGACATTCAGCGGACCCTCTTGTCAGGATGGTTGGACGGCATTTGGGCGAATTGTAGAGAGGTCTCGCGGCGAGGTCATCCGCCGGAGCGGGCTTTTCCGCGGCCGCCCTGTTGAGTGGGCGGCGGGGCCGTCCGCGTCTGGGCGGCTTGCGGGGCCGTGCGCGGGCCGGGGCGGCGAAGGTTCACGATCATGCCTTCGGACGAGCGATTGAAGATGATCGTGGCATCGACGGATTGCTCGGCCTCGAAGTCCGCGACATCCAGTGCTTCGTCGTTGGGATTGGTGAACGAAGTGACGTCGGGGATGGTGCGCAGTTTGAGTTTGCGGTTGGCCGGGGGCCTGGGATTGGTGGTGTTGGTGTTGTCGACGCCGGGCCAGTCTCCGGCCTTGGGCTTGGCCTTGAGGATGATCAAATCGTCGGCGATGGATTCGATGCTGCCTTCGACTTCGATGGCGTCGAACTTGAGCGACCGCAATTCGCGCTTGGTCGATTTATCCTTGCCGTCCCGGTTGACGCCCCATTCGACCGAGCAATACAGGCCCTTCTTGAAGTATTCCTGCGCTTCGTCGAGGTTCAACTCGCGGCTGCCGAGCGCCAACTGCAAATCCTCGACCCGGTGGACGGCGAGCTTCAGCGTGCGGCCGTTCTTCTCAATTGGTTTGACTTTAAGGTAGCCGATGAGTTCTTCGCTGCCTTCCTTGGCGGGCGTGAATCCCAGGATGAAACCCGGGAGCGTGCCTTCCAGCTCGGCGCTGGCCGGCGGCGTGTTGGACTGGGGCGCGCGCGGTCCGGTCGGCCTGGCGCCGCGTGGTCCGCCGCCGCGACGCCCCGCGCCGGGTTGCCCGAATGCGTCGGCCGAAATGAGGAGCGCACACCCGAGTGCGGCCAACGTGGCGAAGCGTGAGAAACCAAACCGATTGTGTACGGACGAAAACATGGGCAGCACTCCAGTTTCGCGGGCGAAGGCGTGGGTCGGCCCGGCAGGGACCGATGACGGCGGCTTGTTGCGCGGAACGATTCTGGGTCGCTCCTGTCTAATAGATTGTATAAGGGGATGGGCGGATAGTTCAAATGCCCGGAAAAAAGGGTACTGGTAGCGCTTTGCAAGAGCTGCGCGTGTAAGCAAACGGGTTCTATGCACGTGGCCAACCCAAATCCGCTCCTCGCCACGGCGAGTCTGCGACCTGACGGTCGCGGCTCGGATCGGTAAGCAAGAGCCACTAAATACCGAAAGGTCGGGTGAGGGGGAATGGCGTTTCTCAAAGAGCGTGATTCACACTCGCCCCAACCCTCTCCCTGGAACGGTGAGGGAGTCTTGAAGCTGCTTATGGTTTCGCTGGAAGCCCGATGTCCTCGGGTGAAAACCCGGCCCGCCGGCCTCACGGGATGACGGTGCATTCAAACGCCGATACACTCCCTGATGCTGACTTCGCGAAATGCCGCTTCTGCGGCGCGACGAGCACGGCAAGGATTGCCCCGAATGCGGACGGAACGACGGCTGACGGTCGCGCTGCTGGCCTGGATGTGTCTCGTGACGCTGGCGCCGCGCACGTGCGCCTGGCAATCGCTGGTCGACGATTCGGCGCAGCCCGCGGCGACCGTGCCGACGGCGCTGCCTCGCGGGTTCTTTCAGCACACGCTGGAGCTTCCTGAAGACGGCCCGCGCAAGTACGCCGTCTATATTCCCCCCCAGTACTTCACCGAGGCGGATCACCAGTGGCCGCTGCTGGTCGTGTTGCACGGCAGCGGCGAGATCGGCGCGGACGGCATCTCGCCGACCCAGGTCGGGATGGGGCCGTACATTTCGGGCCGGCCCAAGCGGTTTCCGTTCATCGCGGTGTTTCCGCAGGCGCACGCGATGTGGTACCGGGGGAAGGAAGAAATCGCGATCTACCAGACCATCGAAGCCGTCTGCAGGGAATACCGCGTGGATCGCGAGCGCATCTACCTGACGGGCTTCTCGATGGGCGGCTTCGGGACGTGGGAGCTGGGGATACGCCGGCCGGATCTGTTCGCGGCGCTGGTGCCGATCTGTGGAGCGGCACCGATGGATTACTTGGGCAACCTCGTGAACATGCCGGTGTGGGTGTTTCACGGGGCGAAGGATTCCAACGTGAAGGTGGAAGGCTCGCGCGACGCCGTGGCACGGCTCAAGTCGCTGGGCGGGTCGCCGCATTACACGGAGTTTCCGCAGATCGCGCATAATTCGTGGGACACGGCTTATCACACGCCGGCGTTATACAAGTGGATGCTTGCCCAGCGTCGCACGGCGCACCCCAAGACAATTGACTACACGTTTCCCAGCGGCGCGATCCAGGTCTGGTGGCTGGCGATCGAGAGCGAACCAAATCGCAAGTCGCCCGCGCACATTCGCGCGACGGTGAAGGACGACGGCGAAGTGATCGTCGAGAGCGAGGGCGTTGCCAGCTTCGCCATCCTGTCGAAATCGGAGCCGATCAAGGTGGGCCAGGACGTGCTGGTGAAGTGGAACGGCGCGGTCGTCTTCAAGGGGCGCTACGAAGGCCCGATGGTCGTGCGGCCCAATCGCGACGCCGCACCCGCCGCGAAGACAACGTCAACGCCCTGATTCCCGCGATCGTCTCGAGCGGCCGTCCGCCCGGTTCAGCCGCTATCCGTACCATGATTCCACGGCGGATGCGACGCGTTCGCAAAGCTCCGGATTATCCAGAACGAACTCCGCGCCGACAAAGAACCCCTGCGCACGAATCTCGGTGTGCCGGACAATCGCCGGCACGCGCGCCGCATGCGGATCGGCCCAGAAGAGTTTCACCGCCAGCAGCGAGCCGACGGGGTAGGCCGTCTCGGCGAGGAAACCGATGCCTGTGGCCGAGACGTTGTCGAGCGTGACGCGATGGTCTTCGACGGTGTGGGTGTCGAGGTTGGCGACAAAGATCGGCACGGAGCGGTGAAACCGCACGGCCTGTCGTCGCTCGCGGTACAGGATCGGCTTGCCCGGTCGGGTGCTTTCCAGGAACCGGCGAATCTCGCGTTCGAAGACGTATGTCACATTCGTCGCGCGGGACTTGATTTGGGGTGTGCCAACGAGTTGGTCCATCGGGGTGCCTCCTGTCGTGGGACGGTTGCCCGGCGCGCGAAAGCAGGCCGCACGGGGCAAGGGTCCGAATTGGCGGGTTGATTTTTTCGTTCGCGGGAAAAGCGTACAATTCAGCAGCCAAACACGGCATGTCTGAATTCACGCGGGATCGCGGCGAAAACGCATGGCTCGCATTTTTCGGACGACGGCTGGCCCGCCGCGGCCTGCCCCGGATAAGATGTGTTCAAACGGTGAGTATGGCGGATAAGACAAGTTGAAATCAGTTGGTTCCTGCGCCCGTAGCTCAGCAGGATAGAGCAGCGGTTTCCTAAACCGCAGGTCGGAGGTTCGAATCCTCTCGGGCGCGTTTCAACACACGTTTTCTTGGCTCCACCAGGGGTCGCAGCGCATGCCACCGTCATGTCGCGACCTGTTGCGTCACCCATTCCGGTAAGAAAAGGGGTAAGCGCAGACCGTTGTCGATGTCCGCGCGGCGCGGCCTGCTTCGCTGATGCGCTCGGGTGTTCTGGCCGTCCGGCTCCATGTGTTCCGGTTGCCCGTTGGCTGACTTTCTCCGCTGGTGGGGCGGAGATATCCGGCAGGGCGGAGAGTGCCTCGGACAAGTCGCCAATCTTGGTATGCGAATAGCGTGAGAGCGTAAGGTTGATGTCGCTGTGACGGGCGAGGTCCTGGGCGAGCTTGGGATGCACGCCACCACGGGCGAGGTTGGTGATGAATGTGTGCCGCAGGGCGTGGAAGTCCAGCACGCGGCCTTCGCCGTCGGTCGGTAGAAGGAAATATGACTTCGTTCGCGTTTGACGCTCCTCTTCATCCTCCGCGGCATCGAGCCAAACCGCACGGGCCTTTGCAAGGTCGGACCGCAGCAAGTCCGCTGTGTCGTAGGACGCAGGAATCGCGAAGGCCGCAGCAGCCGGCAGTTTTGAGGCGAAGTGGTGCCGAAGGTCCGCTGCAAGCTGTTGCGGAATCGGCAAAGTGTCTTCTCGCCGCCGCTTTGAGTTTACGGCAGTAACAGTCACGATTGGCGGATCGCTCTCAAGATCGAAACTCGCGACTTTCAGGCTCCGCAACTCGCTCGCTCGCAAGCCGGTTTGAACGGCTACCTTGTAGAGGATTGCTCTCTCCGGGCCTGAGATACCGCGCCATGGCTCACCATGCTCAGCCGCGTCGATCAGCCGCCTCAGTTCATCGACTTCAAAGGCTCGCCGCTCGCGCTCCTCGGTGATGGTCTGCGGCCGCAATCCGGCAAGCGGACTGTCCGGCGCTCTGCCATCCTGAACCATCCACCGACAAAACTGCCGGACCGCCTGAATGTGGAAGTTCGCGGTCCGCGTGCCGATGCCGTCGCGGTCCTTGAGCTTGGTGATTTGCGTCTGCACGGCGCTGGGAGTGATGTCCGGCCAGAACGCGAACTTGCACCCGTCGAGGAGTTTCTTGGCGCGGACATAGAGTAGGTCAGCATGTCGCTGCGTCCGGCCACGATGGAGGATGTCGTTCTGCCAGTCCTCAAGATGCTCGGCCAGCGGGCGCTTGCGGTGATCCTCGAAGCGATCACGCAGGCCGGATTGTTGCCGATCGGCCCTGCGTTCCAACTCGGCAGCGAGTTGAGTCGTTGCGGTCTTGTCCTTGAAGCCGACAGCCTTGCGAAGGATGCCGTCGCCATCGCGGTACTCGATGTACCACTTGGCGGCTTTGCCCCGCCGGATTGTGCCGTCGGACATTCGCTTGGACCAACTCTGCCTGAAGATTCGCGCCATGATTCTCCTCTTATTCGGCCATTCCCAACCGGCCCGAGCTTACCCTTCTTGCTGGCCGGACGTTGTCGGTCGTCTAGATCGACGATACGGTGTTGGGCCGGGGTCAAGCCACATGCCGCCTTGCCCCCGTGTTTCAGGCTCTTTTTCACGCGGCCTCGCCCCCTGATTCGAAGCCGCTGTCCCCGTACAACTCCCCATCCGATTCGATTCCGGCACCTATAGAGGTCGTGCTTGCCGGAATTGAATTGTTGAAGTATCGAAGGGGATCATTTCTGTGGCCGGTGCCGCTCGACTTGAACCAGCCCGCCGCAACTCCTTTGGCAAAGTCTCCTCGGATCGTACGGATGCTCGGCTTGGGGACAGTCCCCGACTCCGGCCACGCCTCGCGAACATCCTCTGAAGTCATGCCTGCGCTGTTGCTCCCGATGATCTCCCGTAGAACGGCCAGCCGGTCACCTTGCTTGGCATCGGACTTGCTCCCGACGAGCCGGTATTGGCCATCGCGTAATTCAATGACCGCTTCATGGGGCGTTTCATCGAAACGCGAGAACGCCTTCAGCGTCCGTCGACAGTCATCGTTGTTCTGGGAGTCGTAGCTCTGCAAGGACGCGGCGAACCGCTTCTAGGTTGAATAACCGACGTCGCCCTATCCGAAGACAAGGAATCCGCCCGGCGTCGGCTTCATTTGCGAGCCAAATGCGTGGAAGTTGAAGGGCGAGGGAAAGACCGTGAATTGAAAAAAGCTGTTGCGTTTCCATGCCCTCAGAATAGGGCACTCAAATTGTTACACAGTGGAACGCAGAGTTGTAATTGCGTTGTATTTGCCTGCAGGATCAAGACGTGGGAGGCTGGAGCCTGTAGGCGCCCTTTGTTCCACCACTAACAACTATCGTGTTCCATGCAGCGTGATTCCGGAATATGTCAACGAGCCTACTCCTGGCCCCGACTCCTGCGGACTCCAATAACGTGGCTTCGCCTACTGCCGGGGTTTTATTCTCCCATGCCTCCCACAAAATCTTGATGCATGCGGCCTGGGTAGGTGTGAAATTAAACACATTGCCGAACCAATTTACCGATCGAAAGTCCGGGGAGTGCCTAGCGTCTGGCGGTTCTTGAATCTGTTTTGAAGTCTCAATGGCGGATTGATTCTCGGCCGTCTGTCGGTCTAAGACCTCAACGCGTTCTGCTGTTGCAGACGCAAAATAGATCAATCGATCGCCATAGTCGAGTTTGCTCGGGTCGGGAGCCGAAGCATCGAGGCGATCTCGAATTTTTTTCATGTACTTGCGAAGTGAGGCGGGATCCGTACTCCCAAGACCATCGCCGTCGCGACATTCGATAGTCATACCTTCCCGAAGAGCCGTGGTCAGTCTTGGGTCCCGCCTAATTCCAGTACAAATCTTTTCGGCGATTGATGCATGACCAATCCATACAACATCACCATCTAATGGGTGCCCCGGCTTTCCCGTGGGCACATCAATGAGCAATACCATCGAAAGTGGTTGGAGGGACATCGATTCCTCATTTCACAAAGTGGTTGGCTCGGGTATCTCAGGCGCCATTTCTAAACACTGCCTACCAGGGAAGGACAGCTATCCCATTTCACTCTTCACTCACGCTCATATGCTCGGCCGCCACTTCATGCGAAGCAATAAGTGACGAGACACTATCTTCGTTCGCTTCGCTCGCGCCCACAACAGCGCCCGTCTGCGTTACAAGAAGCTGCGCCACTTACACCGCTTCAAGTGCGGCTGTTGTTTCAACAAGGCCAGAATCAGATTAGTCCCGCAGCGTAAATGACGGCGAAGTGTCGGGAGCCGACGGCGAGCTGCTGACCTTCCCCCACGGTTTAGTCCACCTGTTATGTTAGTCCAACACCGTTCACAGCACACGCTGTGGGCGGGCGGAGCGCAGTGAGCGGAGCGAACGGAGCGGAGCCTGCCCACAGCGGCGCGCTCATTCGGGCCTCAGGGGCCGGCGGCCGATAGCCCAACGCACTGTGCGGCCGAACCGTGTTGGAATGAACCCGCCAGCGCTCAATCAAGACCTTCGCCTCTTTCAACGTGTAGAAGATCTCGCCATTCAGCAACTCATCGCTCAGCTTCCCGTTAAAACTCTCCACGTAGCCGTTCTCCCAGGGGCTTCCCGGCTCGATGAACAGCGTCTTCACGCCGACTCGGGCCAGCCACTCGCGAACCACCTTCGCCGTGAACTCCGGACCATTGTCGCTCCGCAGATGCCCCGGCACACCCCGCGTCGCAAACAACCACGCCAGCCGCTCCAGCACATCATCCGATCGCAACCTTCTCGCCACGTCAATCGCCAGGCACTCCCGCGTGTACTCATCCACCAGCGTCAACATCCGAAACGGCCGGCCGTCATGCGTCCACGCCTGCACAAAGTCATACGCCCAGACGTGATCCTTGTGCTCCGGCCGAAGCCGAACGCAGGAACCATCATTCAGCCACAATCGACCGCGTCGCGGCTGCTTCTTCGGCACCTTCAGCCCGGCGGCCTTCCAGATTCGCTCGACCCGCTTGTGATTCACCTGCATCCCTTCGTTCCGGATCAAGCCGGTGATCCGCGGTGTCCCGTATCGACCGTACACCGCCGCCAGCTCGATGATCCGCTGCGTCAACTTGTCCTCATCCTCATGAACCAACGGTAAGTACCGCTGCGTCGCGCGAGACTGACCCAGCGCCTTGCACGCCCGCCGCTCGGAGATGCCCAGGTGCTCCACCACCTCCTCGACCACCTGACGCTTCCGCTGCGGGCTTAGAAGTTTGGGCGGGCCGCCTCCCGAAGGATCGCCTTGTCCAACTCCGCATCGGCCACCAACCGCTTCAGCCGGGCATTCTCTCGCTCCAGCTCCTTGAGCCGCTTCGCCTGGTCAGCCTTCAACCCGCCGTACTCCTTCCGCCAACGGTAATACGTCTGCTCTGCCACGCCGATCTGCTTGCTCGCCTGCGCCACCGATCGACCCTGAGCAATCAACACATCCGCCTCACGAAGCTTGTTGACGATCTCCTCCGCCTTGAATCGCTTCCTGCTCATGACCCTTCCTCCTTGATCCAAGCCCCAATCCTAACTCAGAACCTGGATCAGTTTCTGGGGGGAAGGTCAACCTTTCAAATGAAAAGCACGACGGAACTGGAGTATTGCGGAATGACGACCATGGGGGAAATTGCCACAGCCAAACACCCGACTGCTGCGGCCTGAACCACACCGCTGGGCACCTGAACCACGAAATCAGTCTTCTGAATCTCGGTGGCTGGTTGAATTGCGTTCACCATGAGAACGGCAATGACGAGGCCCAAAATGCTGCGATGACACACGGTTCGGTTTCAAACCGTTCAACCGCCGAAGCGGGCGATAAGCGGCATGACCACAACGGCAAGCATGTACTGCACATGAAATCGACCCACCACGGACCGGGCTGCTTATTGCACTTTTTCCACGAACTGGCACACGAAATGCACCGAGCGTTGCACCCAGTTCGGGATCACGGCCACGATCATCGTGGAGCTCATAAGGATTCCCATGACAGGACTCAAGGAAACAGTCAACTTCACGGCTCAATAGACATCAACGGCAGCGGAAAGAAACTTAAGAGCTCGATCGCCCCTGAGAAAGGGCGTCACAATGAGAATCAGAATCAACAACAACAGCACACGCATATCGCCCGAAAGGGGGCGCACGGCCTATGGGGCTCAATTGTGCACGGCCCCAGCCGGGCTTCGTGTGGCGACAAAGCCAAAGCAACCCCCGCGTCCGTCGAGAGTTACAGCCGCGGCGACTCGAAAGCGGCGGAGTCCAATTAACGTACCAACCCCCTTTTGGTGTGGGCGGACCCATGTCACTACCTCGCAACCCGGAACGGATCAACTGCGGCTCACCCAGCAACGGCATCCTGCCTTGCTGGGCGCTGCTGTTTCCGAATACCGGTTCCGCGACTGTGACAAATTGCGGGTCCGAGCCGTCGGCCTTGTGGAAGAGGCCAAAGGCGAAACTATACTTTTGCATGACGGAGCCGCAAGGATGCAGGCAAACCGGGGCGCGGGGGTATCGCCGGGCAAATCTGCCCGAACGCGGTCATTTTGTTCCATTCGTTGCGATCTTGATTTTTGTATTGAGGGCAATGCCGCGCAGGATTGTCTGAACCGCTGGTTCAGAACAACCAGCGCGGCGCAGATTACGAGGTGGGTATGTTGTAGCCGTATCGAGTTGGGGGATTGGCGTCCGGTGGAGTTTGAGGCATGGCCGCGGACAACGAACACAACCATCAAGACAAAAGTCATCGGACCGACAAGGTTCGGTCTCGGGCGAAGCGCCAACGGGAGCACAGTAATCGTAGGATCAAGATCGATTCCGCCAGAGGCGACAACTCCGTATCTGATCCACACAGCGGGAGAACCCGCTTATCTGAATTCCTTGAAGAGAATCGGGGTGCCCTTTTTCGATTTTGTCGCGGCATTCTACGTGACCATGCTGCTGCTGAAGACGCCGTGCAGGATGTGTGCACCCTGGCTATTCAGTCGATCGATTCGGGTAAGATCATTGACGAACTTGGCTTCAGGTATTGGCTCTATCGTATCTCGCGCAACCATTGTCTTGATTTGGTCAGGCGCGCTAAAGTGGAGCGAGAGTACTTCCGCACTTTGGGGGGAGAGCTCAAGCGCGAAACACGCCATTCACTACACCTTGGCAAAGAGAGTTTTGAGGAAGAAGTTCGGCCTGCCTTGCAGAAACTCAGCAAGAGCGATCAAGAAATCATTAGGCTGCGATTCTGTGAGAAATTGGCTTTTGAAGAGATCGGCGAGATTCTTGGAATATCTCGCAATACCGCGATTGTGCGACTTCATCGAGCGACGCATCGGGCCAAGGATGCTCTCGACGGAACTTCGAATCGGTACAACATACGAGGAAACGCTCCCCAAAAGCCTTGCTCGGGTGATCAGCCACCTCCGCCATAATCGGCCAAACGCCAGTCAGCAATATCGACAAGCAACAGTGCATTCCGTTCATCAGATTGGTCTAGAGTGTGCCGGGTTGCCTCCCGGCGACATTGGCCGCAAGATGCTTCGTCGAGCAGTCGGCGCACCATTAGCGCAGTTTTCGCCGCAATCAGGGGCATTGTGGGTGATCACCAACAGGCCCCGGAAGCACTGCAAATCGTACCGTTGCCACGAGGGCGCGAGCATTCAATCTGGTTGGGGAGGGGTCAAGTCATGAAGCACAGATTCGCTAATCTTCGTGGCCAAAAGAGTCGATCCAACGGCAAAGCTCGCCAGTGCTCCAACCGAATTGCCGGAATACCCTCTGCCCGACCGAGTCATATGAATGACAACGGAAATAGGTATGGATTGGATGATTTGTGTGTCGGCGGCGCGCGCGCTTATTTGCAAAGCCTCGGCGAAGCTATCCTCTCGAGTACCGAAACTGAGTCTCAGCTACGGATTGCGGAGCGCTTCTTGGCGGACCTGCGGTTCTTCGAATGCTGGGTTGATGCGCGAGAACAAGCAGCGTCGCGTAATTATGCTGAAGATTCGCCGGAAATCCAACGAGCGCTATCGATAGTGCCAAGAGAGTCAACTATCAACGTTGTCACCAACAAGGGGCTGGCAGCAGCCATTCGTTGCGGCGGACGGGCAATGTGTTGTGCGGAAGAGGGTCGATGCAGAAAGGAGATTGTAGCGATACTCTTCGACCCCGTGAGGCTACAAGACCTGCACATTCGCGTTTTCACATCTCTCCAAGTGCCACTCGTATGGCGCGAGGCCCAAGGTATGGGCGATAACAACAATGTGGAGGGGCCTGTGAATCAAACTGAAGCACCTAACGCCGAATTATGACCAAGCCGGCCAGGATTGCATTCACGGCGGGCGCCAACTGCCCCGTTGGCGCGTCGATGGATCGGGTAGATTCGAGTATCGCCGCGAGGCGGTCGGGATCGCCGCGCAGGCACCAGATGCGCGGGTCATGCATCTGTACGCTTGTCTAAGTCAGGTTGTGGCAAATGTAACAGGCGATCTAAACGGCTTTATCGATTATCCCTTCCAGTCAGCGAGCCCATCTCCTCTATCACGCGGCACAATTCTTCCAACAATGCCGTCGGCAAATTGCCGGGGTGGATATTTCTCGACCAACGAACGGTAATACCGTAGCGTCCCGGCCTACCCACCATTAAATCGCTCGAAGTAACTTGGCTCGTGTTCGCGCACCCCGGCCAAGTTGCACCGTGCGTTGTGGAGCTTGTCGCACGCAGAATCAAGTTGCACGTCCGCGGGCGCGTGCTTCAGGTGCGACAGATACACCTCTTTCCGCTCTCGCCATGGCGGGCGCTTGGATGGATCGGAGTCGGTGCATCCCTCGACGATCTCCCTCGCCGAACATCCTTCGAATCTCTTCCCACTGCGGTTGCTCACCCTGATCCTCGACAGCATCGTGGGGCAGCGCGGCGATGACGTGTTCCTCGGTGCCGCCAAGTTCTGCGATGAGTGCCGCCACGGCTATCGGGTGCGAGAACGTAGGGTGTATCTGTTGCTTTGCGTTGCTGGTCGCGGTGTAGCCGGTGTGCGTATCAAAATGCCTCATTCAGCTGCGCCGAATGAGGCATTTCAATTTTGGTAAAAAGGATGGCCGCCCCTACTCGGGCCGGAGAGTAGAGACTTGAATTCGTGCATCTCTCAGGCGACCGAACACAGGATAGAGCAAGAGAACTAATTTGTCGAGTTTCTCTGGGCAAGACTTCAGCCCGCGTGGGTGCTCTGCTCCTGCCGGAATTCATTCGCCATTGCCATTCTTTCCTTGCATTTCAGTTCGACACTCGCCCTGATCCTTCGGCCCTCCGCGAGGAACTCATCAAAGTCGCTTGGGCCTTGATCGAGTAATGTCTCAATGCGACTTCGACTCGAAGGCGTCATGCCGAACTCAATCAAAATCTTATTGATTTGTTCCATGCACTTGTTAGCCACCGCCAGATAGGGACTCTGGATGGGGAACTTCTTGTCAGGCGAGAGAATGATCGGGCCAAACTTCTGTATGTGTTCCTCTGCGAATTTCCAACGGCTCCATGCCTGGCACAATGTGGCCAATGAAAGGCCGTCCATCTCACTAAGTACGCCGTTGGCCAGCAATAACTTGCCGAGTTGACTCCAAAGCCGCTTGGCTTCTGCATCGATGAACGACGGGCATGGCGGAATTCGTTTCTCGGGTTGCGGCTCGTTGTCGTTCAACGGCCGCTTGCCGGGATTGCCGCGCGCCCGCTTGATCGCCGTCGGGATGGGTTTGCGGCCGCGCATGGTCAGGCTCCATCGGCCGCGTAAAGCGCCCCGCGATAGCGGTGTGTCCCCTCGCGGCGGATCGGTAAGACACTGCGCAGAATCGCTTGAGTGCGCCGTGTTACTTGAATGCGTCCGCTCACTTCACCGCCACCCACGCCGCGAAGTTCATCCACCGCCAGAAGCACTCCACCTGACCGAAGCCCGCGCTGTGGAGCAAGTCTTCATTCCACTTGGCAGCCACCGGCACCAGCACGCCCTCCAACGCTGCCTTCTTGCGTTCGATCTCCTCACACGAATAGCCGTGTGCGGCCTTGAGACGGTAATACTCCTCGGTCAACAGGCCATCGACCCCGGCCGACGAGCCGAGCACCTTCTCGACGATGATCACCGCGCCACCCTTGACCGTCCGGTTATACATGTCACGCAGCACCCGCGCACGATGTTCGATCGGGATGAACTGGAGCGTCAGCACGCACAGGGTCAGGCTCGCCGCGACCGGTGGATAACTCTTGCGAAGGTCCAAGTCGCGGATGTCCACCACCCCGCAGTCGATGTAGCCCTTGAACCGGTGGCGGCAGGCCGCCAGCATCGGGGCCGAGACCTCGATGCCGAGGAAGCGGTTCAGCGCCCCGAACCGGTCGATGAACGGCGCGAGCGCTTCACCCCGCGAACAGCCTAGGTCCACGATGGCCGTCCCGGGTTGGACATACCGGCAGCCGACATCGAACACGGCCTTGCGCATCACGTCGTACTGCGGGATCGACCGGGCCAGCATGTCATCGAAGACCCGGGCGACTTCTTCGTTGAACGACCATTTGCCATCAGCCATCACGTGATCGACGGCCTCCGGAAGAGTGACGTCGCTGCGCTGCGGCGCTTCGGGTGAACGTGCCGGCTCGACTGAAGCGCCCGCGGTCGAGTTGCTGTCGCTGAACGCGCGCGGAGTCGTTGGCGGCGCTTGTGTGATAGGCATTACTTCAGTTTGCATAGGATTCCATCCCGGACGGCTCGGGCAATGTGGGACATCATCACCGGCGGCACAGCCCGCCCGAGCCGCTCCCATTGCTGGGCGTAGCTGCCGGTCAGTTGAAAGTCATCCGGGAAGCCGCAGAGGCGCTTGAGTTCGGCGATGCTGAACTTCCGCCGCTCGGTCGGATGGACCACGCTCGCTGCGCCGGTGATGCCGCCGGTCTGCGTGACGGTCGGACAGGGGCGGTCGATGCGTGGCTTAATGAAGTTGAGGTACTTGCCCTTCTGGCCCGCGCCGAGGCGATCCCATTCGCGACCGATGGCGTAACCGGTGATGTTGCTCTCGGATTCGACGTGCGGCACAGTGAGTTCGCCTGACTCGCGCGGCGTGACGACCTGATAGTGATACGAATTGCAGCCATCGACGCCGACGGTGATCGTCGGGCAGGGCCCATCGGTGAAGTCCTTCGCAGGCCGGTTGCCGCGCGTATCGTGGATCAGTCGCGTGTCGCCGCCGCGCAAATCGTTTGTCAGCGAAGGAATGGGCAGCGCCTCGACCAGTTCCAGTCCTTGCGTGTTGTTCGCCGGATTCCGCGCCATCGACGCCGAGACGGTCGGGCTGGGCGCATCGGCATATCGCCAGTTCGCGCCGTACTTGCCACGCACAATCCACGGCAGCGCTTCGCGCACGCTGTAGCGATAGGGCAGAGGTTTGGGGAACACGGGATCCATTCCCAAGTCATTCCGCACGCCGATGAAGATCAGCCGCTGGCGCGCCTGCGGCACACCGAGCCATTGCGCATCGAGTAACCGCGAGGCCACGCGGTAGCCACAAGCCTTGAGCGCTGCCAGCACTTCGAGGTAGTAGCCCTTGGCGACTCCCTTGACCAACCCGCTGACGTTCTCGGCGACGAAGACCTTTGGTTGGATCCCCTTTAGCACGCGCGCGTATTCGTGGAAGAGGTCATCGGTGCGCTGCTGGGTGTCGCTGTACTTCTTGACCTTGCCCCAGTCCTCGGCGCGGTTGCCGGCCGTGCTGAACGAGGCGCACGGCGGCGAGCCATCCAGCAGGTCCAACTCGCCCGCGCGCATTTGGATCGCATCGAGCACATCCTCCGGCTTGATCGTTCGAATGTCGCGCGCATCGATCACCGCGCCGGGATGGTTGGCGGCGTAGGTCTCCCGCGCAGCGGGAATGAACTCGTTGGCCCAGATCACGCGAACGCCCGCCATACGGTAGCCGAGGCAACTGCCGCCGCAGCCGGCGAAGAGCGAGATGGCCCGATAGCCGCTGTCCGGCACCGCCGCGATCTCGGCCATCGACGGCACACGGTAGGGCGGCTTGGCCGACGGAGCGGAGATTGAACGCCTCGCGGGCTCGCCAGAGCGCGACGGCGCAGCACGACGAGTGTGTTTTCGCGGCGCAGGCGCAATGTCGTTCGCGCCTAGTGTCCCATCCTTCGACGCGCGTGGCTTGCGCTGACCCCCGCTCACCTTCTTCTTGGTCTGACCCATTCGCGCAGCCATCACGCATCTCCATCCGAATCACCCGCCCCGCCCGGCGATCCGCTCCACCGATACCCGCACTTCGGGCAGCAGTAAGCTGTTTCAAGGGAATCATCGATTTCCTTGAACTCCGCCGGAGCGATCGCCTCGGCCACCTTCGACGTCATGCCTCCCCACATCGCTGACAGGGCCGCGCTGTCGGTCTTCAACCCGGCAAGCAGCGCATCCAACTGCGCCGGGTCGCTGCCGGCCATTGAAGCCAGTGAATCGAGCGAGGCCAGCAGCTTCGCAGCCTCCTCATCATTCAAGTCCACGACCAGCACCGGCACGCGGGTGTTCGGCGTCGTCTCGGCGCGGAGATGGCCATCGAGCAGTTGATAGCTCTTGTCCGGCAATTGGCGTGCGATCAATGCATCGGCGTAGCCGACCTCGCAGAGAATGCCCTGCAATGCCTCGCGCTGCGCCTGCGTGTGGATGCGCCAGTTCTGGGGATGCGGCCGCAGGTCCGCGGCCTTGATGCGCTTCAGTCCCGTGATCCGGTCCTTGATCTTCATGGTCTCCATCCTTGGAGTTGTGTCAAACGCCATACTTCACGACGTGACTGTTACGTGTCGGGTAAGACATCGATTTCAACCTACCACGCAGAGCACGATCCACGCCGCGAGGATTGTATGCCAACAGTCTGTCAATTTGCGAGAAAAAAGTAGCCCCCCCCCTCCCTATTTTTGCGGACGCGCGCGCGCCGTTGGGCAACGGTCTTGCGCATGACGGCGCCATCTTTTTGCCCCCTATCCCCGTTGTATAAACACGTCTCTTTGTGACTTGCGGCGCACGGAAGCGCACACTGCACCGCAGCCCCTAGTGGCGGAAGAGTGGCCACTGGCTGGGCGGCACAAGCCCGGCGACTGGCAGACATCGCATTAAGAAAAGAATTGCTCTGAACCCGTGGGGTTGCTCGGCCGTCATCGAAGCCTTACGGCTTCTAGCGAACCGGCGATCTTGAGCATTTGGCTATCTTCTGCGTTTACATTCAATGAAAATCCCGCGACATCAATGGCAGCGAGTGAAGGTCTGCCGACAGGTCTTCAATGTGGCGCACCAAGACATGCACCACGCAGCCGTCGCGCTCGACTCGGCCTCGTGCGATGATCGCGCGGCCGTACAAGGCAGCGTTGGCGAATTGCTGATAGACATGCGGTCGAACGATCAAATCGGCGCGGCCGGTCTCGTCTTCCAAAGTTACAAACATAATCCCTTTGGCAGTGCCGGGCCGTTGTCGAAACAAGACGATGCCCGCGACAGTCGCCCATTTACCGTGAGCACAGCCATGCTCGTCTCGAATCTGCGCGGCGGTGAGTATCCGTCGCCGGTTCAACGCTTCGCGCATGAATGAAATCGGGTGCGCTTTGAGTGACAGACCCACCGCGCGATAGTCGCGCACGACTTCCTGCGGCGGCGACGCGGGCGGCAGCGAATCGTTGCATTCCTGCGATTCACTCGCGCGCCAGGGGGCGTCAAACAACGGCAGCGGTCGGCCGCGAAGCGATTGAACCGTCCAGAGTGCCTGTTGGCGGTCCAATTGCATCGAGCCGAATGCATCGGCCTGCGCGAGTCGCTGAAGAGCTGCGGTCGGAATCTCCACGGCCCGCCACAAATCCACAATCGACGCAAACGGCCCGCGCGCCCGCACGATCTCTGCAATCGCGCGAGCGTCAACTTCGCGCAGGCCACGAACCATTCTCATTCCCAGCCGCACCGTGTGGCCGGACTCCTCCAGCGTGCAATCCCAGTCGCTGCGGTTCACGTCCACAGGGCGAACCTCGACGCCGTGATCGCGCGCGTCGCGGATGATCTGCGCGGGAGCATAAAACCCCATCGGCTGGCTGTTCAGCAGGGCGGCCGCGAAGACCGCCGGGTAGTAACACTTGATCCACGCCGACGCATAGACGAGCAGCGCGAAGCTCGCCGAGTGCGATTCGGGAAACCCGTATTCGCTGAATCCCTTGAGTCGCTCGAAACATTGCTCAGCGAATTTGCGTTCGTATCCGTTGGCCAGCATGCCGTTGATGAAACGGCGACGATAACGAGGGATGGCGTCCTTGCCACGGTGCTTCCACGCGCTGATCGTGCGGCGAAGCTGCTCCGCCTCGCCCGGCGTGAAACCCGCCGCGACGATGGCCAGCGACATCGCCTGCTCCTGAAACAGCGGCACGCCCAGCGTTCGACCCAGCACGCGCTCCACCTTCTCGTCGGGATAGATCACCGGCTCCTCGCCGTTGCGCCGCCGCAGATACGGATGCACCATGTCGCCGATGATGGGGCCGGGGCGCACAATGGCGACCTCAATCACAAGGTCGTAGAAATTCTGCGGCTTGAGGCGCGGGAGCATGGTCATCTGCGCGCGCGATTCGATTTGAAACACGCCGAGCGTGTCGGCTTTGCAGATCATGTCGTACACGGCGGAATCTTCCGAAGGGATTGATGCGAGCGTCAGCGGTCGGCTGTGATGACGCTCAATCAATTCCAGCCCTTTGCGGATGCACGTCAGCATTCCCAGCGCCAGCACGTCCACTTTGAGCATTCCCAGCGCTTCGATGTCGTCCTTGTCCCATTCGATGACGGTGCGGTTTTCCATCGCCGCATTCTCGATGGGGACAAGTTCGCAGAGCGGGCCGCGCGAAATAACAAAGCCGCCGACGTGCTGCGACAAGTGACGCGGGAAGCCGACGATCTGATCCACCAGCCTCACAAACAGCTTCAGCAGCGGATCGCCGGCATCCATGCCGAGCGTCGAAACCTTGTCCTCGGTGAATCCGTCTTCATGCCAGTCATGCACGCGCTTGGCGATGCGGTCCACCGCGTCGAGCGACAGGCCCAGCGCCTTGCCCACGTCGCGCACGGCGCTGCGGCTGCGATAGGTGATGACCTCGGCCGTCAGCCCCGCCCGGTCGCGCCCGTATTTACCATAGATGTATTGAATGACCTCCTCACGGCGTTCGTGTTCAAAGTCAATGTCGATGTCCGGTGGCTCGTCCCGCTCCCGGCTCACGAACCGCTCGAACAGCACGTTGATCCGGTCGGGGTCCACCGACGTGACGCCGAGACAGAAACACACGGCTGAATTCGCGGCCGCTCCGCGCCCCTGACAGAGAATCCCGCGCGACCGCGCGAAGCGCACCAGGTCATGAACCGTCAGGAAGTATGGCGCGTAATTGAGTTCTTCAATGAGCGTGAATTCATGCTCGACTTGTCGGCGCACTTTGTCGGGCACGCCTTGCGGATAGCGTTCATCAGCACACTTCCAAGTCAATCCTCGAAGATGCTCCATCGGCGTTAGACCCGGTGGACAAATTTCGTCCGGATACTCGTACCGCAGTTCATCCAGCGAGAAGCCGCCCGCGCGGCGGGCGATGACGGCGCTGCGCGCGAGCGCCGCGGGATGCGCCGCGAAGAGTTGCGCCATCTCTTCGGGCGATTTCAAGTGCCGCTCGGCGTTGGCGAACAGGCGAAAGCCCGACTCATCCAGCGTGCAGCCGTGGCGGATGCAGGTCAGCACGTCGTTCAGAGCGCGGCGCTGCGGGACGTGATAATGAACGTCGTTGACCGCGACCAACGGCACGCCGGTCTCGCGCGACAGCAAAACCGCAGCCTCCTGAAACGGCGAATCGTTCGACGTGTGGAGCCGAGCCAGCGCCAGAGACAACCGGTCGTCGTCAAACAAATGTTGCAACAGCGTGAGGGTTCCCAGCACGTCGGCGTCGGTCGGCGAGGCGAACCAGGCCACGGCGAGCAATCCCTCGGCGTGGGCGCTCAAATCATCCAGCCACAGATGGCATTGCCCCTTCGGCGCGCGGCGCTTGCCGACCGTGAGCAGTCGGCACAACCGACCGTAGGCCGCGCGATTTGTGGGATACACAAAGAGCGATAGTCTGGCGGGTTCGACGAAGCGCAGTCGGCAGCCGACGACAAACGGAATGCCCGAATCCTTGGCCGCGACATGGGCGCGAACGATACCCGCCAGCGAATTGCAATCCGTCAGCGCGATCGCACGATGCCCCAGCGCCGCGGCTTGAGCGATCAATTCATCCGGATGGCTGGCCCCCGTCAGGAACGTGTAATTGCTCGCTGCCGTCAGCTCGGCATAGGCCGTGAGCGAGGGCGTGTAGGCAGACCGGTCCGCGCCGGCTCCGTTCAGCGCGGCGCGCTTGAAGGGGTGGGCGTGGACTTTCGGGTCAGCCGGATCGGGCATGCGGATTGACCTTCGCTATATCCATTGACCATGAACAAACCACTGCCCCGTGTGACCGTCGCGATAAACCCACAATTGTCGGCCGTGTGCGTCCTCCGCTTCGTAATAATCACGAGGCGGTGCGGCACGGCCTGTCCACCACGGGGAAACAATTCGCTCCGGACCGATGCTGGCGACGATCTCACCGACTTGGCCTCGCCACTCCAGCCAGACCGGCGGGCCGTCCGGCACCAGCGACATCACTCGGATTGGTTCGGGGCGATCCAGCAGCCGCGAGGGGCGATGGGCCGGATTGAGGCAACA
Organism: Phycisphaerae bacterium RAS2; assembly: GCA_007753915.1. Lineage (NCBI taxonomy): Bacteria > Pseudomonadati > Planctomycetota > Phycisphaerae > Phycisphaerae bacterium RAS2. The sequence goes on along the minus strand of CP036352.1, from coordinate 3,371,735 downwards.
TGCTTCAGCGCGAACGAGAGACGAAATTGGCCTCGCAACGCCATGCACGGTCGCTTGCGTGAAAGCCTGCTCGGGGACATACGATTCGGCCGGTTGCACGCGCGTCACCGCACCGCTGCCGAGCCGCTCCACAAGGCGATCCACCAGTTCGCCGAGCGACGCGAGTGGATCAGGCGCTTCGCGAACGGCCTCACGCAGAAAAACCGCCTGTTCGTTTTTCATCCGCTCCGTCTGTGCGGCTTGTAAAATAATCTCCGTCACACCGAAGCCCAGATGGGCGCGCTCCAGCCGTCGCCACAACAGCGCCCACAGATGAGCCGCATCCCGATTGGGATAAGTCAATCGCACCGACACGGATTGCGGCTCGCAGTCCGCGCGGCGCAGCTCGACGGTCAATTCACGGATGCCGCGATGGGTGGTGCGCAACGATTGCAACAGCCTGGACAAAAGCTCGCGCGACGTGGCTTCGATGATCTCAAGACGCCGCACGGGGCCGTCGAAGGCGTGCGATGCTTGATACAATCGCGCGGGCCGGACGGTCCGGATGGTTTCGTCGATCGCGCCGGTCGCCAGGTCGAGTCGGCGCAGCAATTCAGCGCCGAACCGCGCTGCCAGTTCATCACGAGGCATTCCAAGCAGATGTTCAATCCGCTCGATCCCCACATCGGCCAGCGCATCGACCGTCCGAGGATCGACGCGCAACGCGCGGACTGGCAGCGGCGAGAGGGCCTCGTGCATCGCATTCTCCGCGATCCATTTCAATTTCAAATCGCCGTGACGAGCCACCGCCCAGGCACAGGCAAACGTCGGCGCAACCGCGAGGCTCGGACGCAGCCCCCAGCGTTGCAGGGCCTCGCCGATCTGCCGGACATGCTCGCGTTCGCCGCCGAAAAGTCTCTCGCAACCGGCGATGTCGAGCATCAACCCGTCGGGTTCATCCGGCGAAACAACCGGAGCGAATCGAAGCAGCCAACGTGCGAGCCGATTCAGCGCTGCGCTGTCCTCGTTGGGTGTTACGAGCTGATCGTGGACGCGCAGCCCCGCGCAGAGTGCTTTCGCATGAGCCAGCGACATGCCCGGTTGCACGCCCGCCGCGCGCGCCTGTTCGCAGCCGTGAACCACCTGCCGCACGCCGCGCTGCGCGGTCCACAGCAGCCACGCGGCTCGATCAGGCCGTTTGCTGTCGGCGACGTGCGGGTCCGGTGAGTCGGCTCGGTGTCTGCGCGCCAGCCAGATCGGCCAGCCGGGCAGATAGATGGACAGCGCCTTCGGCACGATTCCACTCCAAGCGCCATTCACGAGGCACTTTCACGGGCCGCATTCCCTTGCAGCGCAGAAGTTCAACCTTCCATCGCGGCGTTACGCTGCCCGCTGCTTTTCCCTTCTCGGCGGGTGCGATGCACACTCGCCAACGTGTCTGCGCGGCAGAGAGTTCGCTGATTTCCTTCGTCGGACGCGCGGCAAACACGGCCTTGGTTTGCTTGCGGGCCAACAGTTGAATTCGCTGGGTGGCCGCGCGATCCAACGCGCTGCCGTCCGCGATGACGCATCCGACCGGCGGCGAACGCAGCGCCAGATCAATCGCCCACAGCCGCGTCGTCACATCGCGCGGCGCGACGAACAGCGACCGCTCCAGCAAGCGACGGTCGTCGCCACGGATCAGAATGCGCGGATACGGGTGGCAACTCTTTCCGATCCATACCGTCCACGGTGACAACGAACGGTGGTCCAGCGCCTGCCACGCCAGGTGCGTCAGAATGCATAGCGGCGGAAGCCATCGTCGGCCGGCGGCTTCCTCCATCCCGAACCATTCGTGCAAACCGTCGGCGGGCAACCCTCCGCCCAGTTCCGCGTCGATTTCCGCCCAGCTCGTCGCAATGCGATCCGCCGCCGGCTCATCGACAAAGCACGGCGATACGCCGACATCGTGACGATGTTCAATGGCTCGAATTCGCTCTGCCAACTCGCGCAGATCGACATGCCCGCCGATTCCCATTGCCACGGCTCCCAATAGTTCGGTACATGTTAGGGTAATCCTCCGGGGAATTGCAAGCGCACAAACGCCCGCCCATCGCGTATCGAGGGCAGGCCCTTGTCAACGCGGGGGTTAGGGCAACTCGTCGAGGCAGCCTGGATAGTCGTTGCGGGGATTGTTCACTTGCCTGCTGACGGGGGATGTTACGAGCCAGTCCGACGGGCAGGGCGAAAGAAGCGACTGAAGACGTTCAGCCTTTGTTGCAGGATTCAGCCATACGTCATAGTTCTGCGGGTCAAGGATCACTGGCATTCGGTTATGCAACGCCTGCACCGTCTCGTTCGCCTCGGTCGTGATGATCGTGAACGACTCAATCACGGTGCCGTCTGGTCCTTCCCATCGGTCCCACAAACCCGCCAGTCCTAAGGGGCGGCCGTCACGTCGGCGTATGTAGTGCGGTTGCTTGATCTCTTTTCCGCCCTTTATCAGCTTCTGCCACTCGAAGAATCCACTCGCGGGAACGATGCACCGCCGTTTGCGAAAGGCATCGCGAAACGAAGGCTGTGTCGCCACCGTCTCGGCACGCGCATTGATCGTGCGATAAGCGAAGGATGTATCTTTGGCCCAATGCGGAATCAAACCCCAGCGAAGAATATCCACCCGCCGCGCACCGCCGGTCTCTGATTGCCGCACTACCGCCATGCTTGACGGCGCGGAAACGCCGTGCAAGGCAGGCCCGCCTTCCAGGCGCACGACCGGCACGTCCTGGGTTGGCGCGATGTTGTACCGCGGCTCCAGCGGCGCAACATCACTGACTTGGAACTCCTCCGCGAGTTCATTCGCTTCTGCCAGCAATGTGTAGCGACCGCACATGGTTACACGGATAGAATAACCCCAGCGCTCGACTCGACCAAATTGGGCACGCGGGGTCTTGATGGAGCAAGTGCGTCCCCTTTACCGTCCGGCCCGGTGAACGCCCGGACCATGCCGACGATCCCGGCTCGGACAGCCTCCGGAAGCGAGGCCGCAGCGGCATCGCCCCGCAGGAACAATGTCGCTGCAAGCAATTCGCCAAACGAATCGCAAGGCAGATTTCTTGCCATTCCGAACAGTAGTCGCCGAACCGGCTTAGGCAACTAGATCAACGGATTTCATGTCCGTGTGTTGAGGTCAAAGCCGCTGATTAGGATTCACATCCCCAACCTGTAAACTGAACCTCACTCCAATGTGCCCGCACACGGCGTGCCCCTGTGCGGTAAAGGACTAGCACTGCAACTGGACCAAATCGTGGGGAAGGGTCATAAGACTCGCCGCCGCCCCCGCTGTTCAAACTACGATCCAAGAAGTAGCGATACGAATTCCGGCGTGTCGGCCTCTGTTACGAGCCCGTCGTTGTTCACATCGGCTCGGCACTGCATGGCCACAAGGGCGTTCTGAGGCACGAGCAGCGTAGCCACGAAATGAGGAATGTCATTTGCGTCAATCTGCCCATTCCCGTCAACATCACCGTGAAGACATTGCCATCCGAACCACGGGCGGGAAGTCGGATCGGCGAGAAAGAAATTCAAGAATGCGGTCGAGGCCTTGTCCACGCCGCTCGCCGATGGGTGGATATGATCGGCTACGAAATCGCCAACGTCCCAGGTCATTCCAAGGCCGCTTGGCGTGCTTCCGTTGGCCCAAAGATAGGCTCCCCAGGCAATCCATGGGGCGACCGGGCTTGGCCCATTGAATTCAAGACTGCCAAACGCTCCATTTGCCGTGATTTGAGATTCAATCGTCCACTTCGTTGCGAATCCCTGTTCATACGCAAACGGCTCGCGATTGCCGGATGACGCGTAACCGCCATAGCTGCGGCTTACATAGTAGGCGAGCTTGATATTTGGGAACACGACCTTCAGATTGCGCGCGATACCGGCAAAGTCCTGTGCCAATAACCCGGCGTCTCCAAGTGTGCTTCCGTCGCTGGCGATGCAAGTCGTGGGGCCCATGTGCGCAGCCTTGACGCAAGCGACCTGAACCTGGTGACGGCTTGATCCGCTGAATGTCAGCCGATTCAAGGCAGTCAGCCACGGATCCTGGGAAAGGTTCGGCGGCTCCGCGCCCCAGACATCCGCACCCATGGCGCCTTTAGCTCCGTCTACGACAAGGACAGCCGGGTTGACGACACCAATCATTTGCAAGGGCGTGACTTTGGCCGTGAACGCCAGGGCCGCGCTGGCTGGGTCGTTGTTTGCTCCGACGCGCCATTCTAGTGTCATGTTGCTGATCCCGATGCTGATCAGCACAACGCGACCGTTTGGGTTGAACGCACCGTTGAGGTCAAGCGGTTGAATGGCGGCTGCAATCTGCCGTCCGGCGGCTTCGTGCGCATCGGGGCGGGCGTTGCTCCCGCCCGGATAGAGCCCCCCTTGAAACGTCTTATAGGATCCGGCACCCAAATCGTACAACGACACCTGGGGCGCGTTCTGGTCACAGGGTTGCGCGAAGGCGGCGGAATGCGCGAACAAAGTGACAATCGCCGCAATTCCCATTTTCATGATTGCACTCCTTGGGGCGGCGCGCCTCACGAGCCGAGGCATGCGGCGACGAAGCCGGCCACGTCGCCTCCGTCGGCCATCCCATCCCGGCTTACGTCCGAGCGCAAAACATGTATCGGTACGGTGTCGATGGCAAGCAGCACATTGACAAAGATCGCGATATCCAATTCATCAACATCGCCATCGCCGTCGATATCACCGGCGGTTTGCGAAACCAGGGGCAACGCCGATCGATACACGCCAAAGCCGGCCACACCTGCATACAAATGGCCATCCGGCCCAAGCGTCATTGCCTGACACGACTTCACGGGGAGGCCGCTGTTTACGGTGGACCAGGAAGCCCCGCCGTCGTTGGAATGCTGAATGCCCACGTCGCGTGTTCCGACGTAGAGGTCATCGTTTGGAAGGCAGACGATGACGTAGCCATAGTTGCTAGGAAAGGAGCCAAGGGGAGAGAGGGCATCGCCATTGTTCGTGGATTTGTAGACGCCCTTGATGTTGCCATCATTACCGACGAATACGTGGCCTTGCGAATTGATGGCAATTGAGAACTGCTGCGACAGCGTTGCCAGTCCCAGGTTCGTCCACGTTTGGGCGGCCGCGTTGTAGCGAAGCACGCCGTGACCTTCTGAGCCGATGAACAGATCGCCCGCGGAGTTTCTCGTCAAGCAATATGCCTCATTCCCAGGCCCCGGCGAAAGTTGCGTCCATTGATCGCCGTTGTTCGTCGAGGTCCGGACGCTGTTGACGCCCCATGCGGTCGAGCAGATCACCTGCTGCGGTGATGGAAAGGCAAATCCGCTGACCATGGATGGAATTGGACCATTGTCGAGCGGGGCCCAGTTCTCACCGTCGTCCGAGGATCGCCAGGCATGGCCGTCGGGCACGCCACTCGGCAGAATGGTGTAGTTTCCGGCGAAAAGGTCGCCCCACGGACTTTCATTCAACGCAAAAATGCTTCGGGTTGGCAGGTTGGGGCCGCTCCACGTCGCGCCCAATACGTCGGAACGAAAGACGCCTTGAGAATTGGTTCCTGCCAAGACGTATCCGCGGCTCGAAACGACGAGCCGCAGAACTGTTCGCCCGTAAAGACCGTCATTCTGCTGGGTCCAGCTCTGTGCGCCGTCCGTCGATCGGAACACGCCCTCATGAAACGAGCCCGAGAACACATTTCCAAGGCCGTCATTCAGTAGAGTGCGGCAGACTGTCCCCGTGTAGCCGTTTGTAGCAGTGGTCCATTGAGATCCCGTCGAATCGGAGACAAACATACCGGTAGCTGTGCCGAGCAGAATACTGGTTCCGATTTCCACCGCCGACCAGACCGTAGTGCCCGTGAACGGCCCGACGAGGGCATGCCACGTCGCGGCATGATCGTTCGATTCGAACAGCCCCGCATTCGTGCACGCAAGAAGGCGCGTTCCGCCGGGCGAGGCGTACAAGCCGTTGATGGTGAAGTCGGTCAACCCGCTGTTTGCATTGATCCAGTTCCCTCCCGTGATGCGCTTGAAAACACCACCCCCGGCTGTGCCGACGATCAGGTAGCCAGGCCCGAATGCAAAGGCCCGTGCGGCGAGATTCGTCAGGCCAATGTTGTCAGCCGACCAGTTGGCGCCGACCAGTCGAAACACGCCTCCGGTTGCCGTGGCCGCATAGACCTCGTCCAACGGAGAAACGGCGACGGCGCGAACTGATAGATCACCCAGGGCAGTGTTGAATGGCGACCAACTCGTTCCACCATTGGTTGATCGAAAGACGCCCGCGCCTTCGAGGCCAGCAAAGATGATGCCGGTGTTGGACACGGCCAGCCCGCGGACTCTCGTATTGATCGGATTGGCCACATCAAAAAAGTCGGCGCTGACGTACGACCAGTGCGCGCCATTGTCGGATGAGCGAAACACGCTTCCGGCGTTTCTGTTGTACCCGTGCTGATATCCCGTGCCTGCAAAGAGATTGCCCGTGGTTGCGTCTTGCACGAGTGCGTAGATACTCCCGCCCGTTGGTCCATTCAGGGGGTGCCAGAAATTGTCGGCCTTCACCGCCGGCCCTAGAACTTGAATCGCGATCACTGACGCGATCCATTGCTGGTATTTCGCCGCCGGGAATTGTCTGTCGGGACGCAAAACTCGCATGAAAGCAATCTCCAATATTCGGACAAACGGCTCATTTCCGCTTCTATTGCCAAGATAAAGTTGCGCCGAGTCAATTGCACTCAGGGGGCAGGTTGGGGCGTTTTGAGTCGGCCTTTCGAGTGTTCTGTCGCCGCGTCCCAATATGTTTTGGATTGAATTCTGGGTTCTGACTGGTCGGACCTATCTCGGAGACTGGGATCCGAGAATTTGTAGCACAACAACTCCTTCCACAACGCCCACGTCGGGCTACCAAAGAAACTGCCGGCCAAGCTCCTACCGGCCCTGCATATCCACCATGCCCGTGCTGCCGTTCTGATCGACGAGCGGCCCGTAGCGGCAAACAGCGCGCTTTTCGGCATCGCGTTTGTTCGTTCAAAACGGCAGAACAAGTCCGATGTCGGTGGGATATTTGGCGATGTCGCGCCCGCATTCTATGCGGCTGTCAGGTGTCTCGCGGGCATAAATGTATACGATGCGAAGGTGACTCGCTGGGCAAGAAAACCGTGGGCAAGGAAACACGGCGCAGCATTTTTCTGAGGAAGTGCTCCTCCTCAATCTCGCCTTCATTTTGTTAGCGGCTGCCCGACCTTACCCCCGAACTCATCAACCAGCATGTCTCCCCGAAGCAGAGTGCGAAGCCCTAGGATTCTTTGGACCTGCCTTGGCGGACTGGTCCGAGATGATCAACGTAGCCGCTACTTAACTGAACTGACCGCCAATACGATGCCGAACGTCGCTGTACTCCTTCCGCCAACGGTAGTAGGTCTGCTCCGACACGCCGATCTGCATCCATGCATCGACGACCGTCCGTCCTGGTTTAATCAACACATCCGCCTCAATCAATTTGTCCACCTTCTCTTCCGCCCTAGGCTGCTTCCCGCTCATGACCTCTCCTCAAAAACCCAAGCCGCAATCCTACCCCAGGGCCCGGACCGGTTTCTGGGAGGATGGTCATCTACTATGGACTTCGCTAGTCTTCGATTGATGCCGTCGAACGAAACGCTGACCAATAAAGTGCCGGCAGCAAGACCAGGTTCAGAATCGTGGAAGTGAAAAGGCCGCCGAGAATGACGATGGCCATCGGATGCTCGATTTCGTGCCCTGGACGGCTGCCTGCGACGACCAGCGGAAGCAAACCCAAGCCTGCACACAATGCGGTCATCAAGATCGGCGAAAGCCGCTCTTCGGCTCCCTGCATGATCAACTTAAGCCCGAACGGCATGCCCTCTTCCTGCAAGTGACGATAATGGCTCACCAGCATGATGCCGTTGCGCGCCGCGATTCCCAGCACGGTTACAAAGCCGACGAGCGAACCAAGCGAGAGAACGCCGCCACTAAGCAGTGCGCCAGCGACGCCGCCAATCAAGGCGAAGGGAAGCGTGACAAAAACCAGACCTGCAAGGCGGGCGGATTGGAAGTCCATGTGCAACAGGAGAAAGATCCCTAAAAGGGCGAAGGCGGAGAGCATCAACAGGTTGTTCCTGGATTCGACGCGTGCAGCATATTCACCAAGGAATTCGGGGTGATAGCCGCGTTCAAACGTGAGCTTGCGGACACGATTCTCGATCTCCTTGGCGACGCTGCCCAAGTCTCTATCGCGGACGTTGCAGGTGACGTCGATGCGGCGGGACGCGCCTTCCCGCTTAATTTCGTTCGGCGTCGCCTCAATCGATACGTCTGCGACATCCTTCAGGGGAACGTGGCCGCCGCCGGGAGTATCGATCAACAAGTCGCGAATTGCCGCCAGTTCGCTTCGAACCTTCGGAGCCCCCCAGACCGCGACATCAAATACCACTTGCTGATCGTAGACCTCACCGACTTTCACGCCCTTCACGACGGCTGTCGCAGCGCGGCGAATCGCCCCCGCGGTCAAGCCGAACTGCGCCGCCGCTTCCGGGCGAACCGCCACAAAAATCTGCGGCACAAGAACTTGAGGCTCGACTTTGAGATCGGCGACACCCTTGATGTCTTTGATCGCGGCGCCTATCTCTTGCGCCTTGCCGCGCAACGTGTCGAGGTCGGGGCCAAACACACGCACAACGATGCTCGCGCTGGCTCCGGTCAGCACTTCCTTGATTCGCTCTTTGAGATAGGTGAGCACATCGCGATACAGGCCCGGGTAGCCGTCGACCACTTCCTGGATGTGTGCGATGGTGCCGTCGTAGTTAACTTCGGGGTCGATGCTGATCCAAAGCTCCGTGAAATTAGGGCCGACCACTTCATCCGCCACTTCGGCCCGACCGATGTGCGCGCCGAAATTGCGGACACCGGGGATGGATCGCAATTCCCTACTGGCCTGTACGGTGATTCGCTGCATTGCATCGAGTGACGTACCGGGTTTCTCGACCCAGTGCATAAGGAAATCGGTTTCTTTGAATGACGGCAGGAATTCCTCAGCGAGGAAGGGAATGGCGCACGCGGCAAGCACAAACATGATCAGTAACGCTCCGACCGCGCGACGCGGGTGAATCACAATTCGGGGAAGGATGTTTCGGTATACCTTCTTCAGGAATCGTACCAGGGGCGCGTCCTGCTGGTGCAGCCGTCCCTTGGGCAGCAACACCAGACACATGGCGGGCGTACTCCTGCAGCTTGCACCGAATCTCATTCCGGAAAGGACCGTGGCTTGAATGGAGCCAAGCCTAATGCTCTGCCGCATCTCGGCTTAGGACGTCCCTGATGGGGGCTAAGAATTATCCAAATTCTGCTGTCAGCCGGATAGCGATCCATCCTATTTGAAATCTGAACGGCTGCGGATTCGGACTGCGGCCGGAAAGGGAGCGCCTGGCCAAAGAAGTCCTGCACGGGGCGGCTTCTCCGGCCATGCCGATTGCATCTGGGAGTTTGCACATGCATGCCGCTAATGGACTGAAACGTCATTCCTCGTTCTCGCCATTCCGTCTCGCAATCTCCGCGATCGCGATTGGAACCATCTTGAGCGCCGCCGCCTCGGCCCGCGCCGGCATCATCGGCGTCAGCGGTGGGATGCAGCAGATCGCCGCACCGGGAAGCGTGGTCACGGGAGAGCTGGAAAGCGACGCGAGCATTTTTGTCTTCGCGGAGCGATCAGGTTTCACGCTCCCCCAAATTGTCAACGTCAGCATCTCGCAGCCCGGCACCTCCCCCGGTCCGTCGGGCCGCAATCTCTCGCCGGCGACCATCCCGGCCGGTACACAGATCAATACTTACTACATTCACTATGACAAGATCGGCACAGGCCAGGCGCGAAGCGCCACCGGCTCGATCACGTTCGACGAAGAGATCCTCGGCTTGATCATCGGCGGCGCGGGGCTGCTCGGCACAAATGCACTGATCGGTCTGCCGTCAACCGCTTATCCGCCGGGGCAGGATCATCAATCCACCGAGTTAGGCGATGGCAGCAGCGTCACGTTGAGCGCTGACCGCCGCACCGTCTCGGTCACACTTCGCGTCACCTGCTGCGCGGATAACATTCGAGTCATCACGGCGGCTTCGCCCGGCGCGGCTCAAACGGCCTCGACGACGATCACCAACGGTGGTGACGGCCCCGGCATCATGCCCAGCTTCAACTGCGACACTTCCAGTCACATCGACTGCGGCGGCATGGGCACGCGGTTTTGTGGCGCGTTCGGCGGGAACATCGCGGCCGTCCTTCCGGCAGGGATGGGGGCGCAGTTCATCGCGGGCCGGTCGCTTCGCCGCCGACGAACCACGGCGGGCCAGCGCGAATGATCCACCGACATGCCAGAACCGTGTCCCCGCCCATTTCAACGGCCGGACAACTCTGATACACTTGGCGAAGTCCAAAGGCTCGGGCTGATCTCTGACCCGACGGTGAAGCATGGATCCGACTTTTTTGCACGAGTCGCACGCCACCCGCGCGTCGCTGTTGATGCGGCTTAAGTCCGACGCCTCCGCCCGCGAGATGGCGTGGAGTGAGTTCGAGCATCGCTACGCACCGATGATCGCCGGATTCGCCCGCAAGATGGGCGCGCGGCCGCACGATGTCGGCGATCTCGTGCAGGATGTCTTGCTCGGCTTCTACGCCGCGCAGCCGCGCTTCTGCTACGACCCGTCCAAGGGCCGCTTCCGCGGGTATCTCAAGACGTGCACGTGGCGCGCGCTGCGCGACCGATTCGGCAAAACTATGCAGCTTAACGGCCGACCACTCGACGCGATCGATCCGGCGGACCACGCGGTGGAGGCGGCGTGGAACGATGTGTGGGAGACCGAAAAGCTCCAGCGCGCCAAAGAGATCGTCCGCGAGCGATGCCTGGCGGACGAGTCGCGCGTGAGGACGTACCGCGCGTTTGAGATGTATGTTCTGCAGGAGCAGCCGGCCGAACAGGTCGCGTTGGAGTTGGGGCTATCGGTTGACAGCGTGCACCAGGCGCGGCATCGGATCATCAAGGCGCTGCGCGAGGTGATGCATGAGTTCGAGGAGAGCGAGTAGGGAGGGCAGGGGCCAGTGGTCAGTAGGCAGTGAGCAGTGGACAGTTGCCAGCGGGCAGTGGTCAGTGGGTAGTGTTCGTTGGTCAGCGACTGGGAATTGATTCCGGGGCGCGGTGAATGATCCGCAATCGGCACTGGTTGGGCCGCTACTTATCCGGGTCGCCTGCAAAGCACGTGTCAGTCAATCCGGCCGGCACCCTATGAGGGGATGACAGGCGCACAAGATCATCGAAGCGCGTTGGGCAGCATCATCATGAACGACGATCGCTGGAAAAAGATTAAGGAGGTGTTCGCCGGGGCCGCCGGTCGGCAGGGCGCCGAGCGCGAGGCGTATCTCGCACTCGCCTGCGCCGGCGATGCCGACCTCCGTGCGGATGTGGAAGCGCTGCTCGATAGCGAGCTTGGGAGTTCGCCACTCGGAGCGACGCCGGGCAAGCGATTAAATACTATGCGTAGCGTGCCATTCATCTCGATTGAGGATTCGGAATGATGGATTGCTCCCGGAGAGACACGATGAGGTCCGCCATGAAAGCACTTTTGTCATGTAGCTTTGCCCTCCTGATCGCATTCAACGTCATCGCGCCCGTCGAGGCAGGCCCTCGCGTTCCCAAGAAGTCGAAAGAGGGGCAGCGCCCGCGCGCGGCGAACCAACTCACTTCCCCGGAAGGGCTTGAGTTCGCAAATCCGCTAGTCGAAGAATGCATGGGTCGGATCCGCAATGGCGACAGCGAATCGTCTCTCGCGGATCTTGAGAAGGAATGCCAGCGCGCGGTCGGAGCGGAATCCGCCGAGCTGAAGCTTGGGTTGGCCATGACGTACTTTCGCATCGGCCGTCGGGCACAGTCCAATACGGTGCTGAAGGGTGTGCTGGCGCTGCGCGATGCAGGCTCACTGGGGCGCCGTGCTGAGATTCTGCAAAGGGCATCGAAGGCAACCGCGCCGAAGCAGAGCGGGGATCTTGTGGCGTCGGAGGCATGGGCCGCGCTGCTCGCCGCGGTCGGGCAGGATGTGGCCAGGGAGATTGACGCGGAGTTCAGAAAGTGCGACGCCGCAATGCAGAAGAATGACTGGCAATCGCTTGCGGCACGGGCGTCGAGCGCTCGCGAGCTTGTTGAGACTGCCCGCGAGATCAAAGTCGCCGGCGTGCCCGAAGAGGCGCTTTCCAGGCAAATTGACGGTCTTAGCAAGACGATTCGGGGGTTCAACAAGGGCTTTGACAAGGGTCGCGCTCGGGCACAGGAATTGCGCAAGCAATTGCGGTATTTCAATCGAAGGAAGAAAGGGCTGCCGGGCGGCCGAAACCCAAATGCAAATGCAAAGTTCGAATACAACGCGCTCGTCGATCAGCTTCACGCCGCGTGGGAAGCCGCCCAGCCGCTTGACGAAGAGTTGCAGTCGCTTCTGGCGGAATCCGGGGAGCGGCGGCCGCGTCGAGCCGACCGATTGATTCCCCAATCGCGCTTGCCCGATCATGAGCCCTGACGGTTCGTGTATCGCGCGAATTGCAGCGATTGCGAATCGCAACAGACAAGAAATCGCAACCCCTTCCTTTAGGACACCCTTCCTCACCTGCCTGGGGAGCTGTCACATCTCCGGCGATGCGGGGATGTTTGCCGCGCCTCTTAAGAATCACCTCTGCGCCTTGGAAGCACCGTTCGATGCATTTCCGGAGCGAGGCTGTCAGGACGTTGCCAAATCTTCCTAATACTTGGCGTAAGCGGCAGACCAGTCACCCAGCCGCGCGAGGCCAACGATGGTGAACGCCGCTGGCGTGCATGGATGAGCCGCTGCACGGAGTTGACAGAGCCGCGACTCCGGGCCGGGAGTTAAGGGCGGGCGGTGCACTCCATCGGGGCGGCGAACGTTCGTGGCCTCGTGCAGAAGGGCGGAGTCCCGCCCGCCTGATTGGCCGGACGGCGAGCGTAAGGGCTTGTCTAAACGAGTCATGCGACTCCAGGATGGCACGAGAGGGGATGCGTCGGGTGTTTCTGCGTTGGTTGTAGGGGTGGCAGGCTTGACAGAATGGCCGGAATTGATACAATGGTCGCTGCCCTTCCAAGCATCGCCAAGAGGTACTTTGCAATTGACTGCGCGGGGAGTGCATCCCCAATTGTAGCGTTTTCATGAGAGTGATTCCCCGTTGTTGGGAGCCAATCAGCGGTCTTGCGCGTGCAAGGACGGGTGTACACAGAATCTATACAAACCAATTCGGAGTGCAAAACGGCATGACTCGGAAACACTTCCAAACGAAATCACACATAGGTAGCACCGACAACACAGTCTTCCCTTGGGAAGGCATCGCGTTTGTTTTGAGCGCGCTCTTGAGCGCCACTACCCTAGGGCCGGTCCCAGTTCACGCTCAATGCCAATTCAATTGGTCAACGTCTCCCAATTCTGCTGCCGGACATCGGCCCCGGGCACTTGCTGCGGGCGACTTCAATGGTGATGGAGTCATAGACCTCGCGTCCGCGAGCTTCAGCAACAACAGTGTTAGCATCCTGCTAGGCAACAACAATGGAGGCTTTAATGCAGCGGCGACTTACCCAATCGGGGCCGGATCGACCAATCCAATTTCCATGGTCGTTGACGACTTTGATAACGATGGGGCCCTGGATATCGCGGTTGTCTGCATGAACGCCACGGGTGTATTTATTTTGCTTGGAAATGGAAACGGCACATTTGATGCTCCGATTCCATACGCCACCTCATTTGGGTCGACTTCCATCGTCAAGGCCGACTTCAATCAAGACGGCCGAATCGATCTCGCCATTGTCAATCGCAACCCCAATCAGAATAACAATACAGTATCAATACTGATCGGCAACAATGATAATCCAATGACGCTTTTCTTCAGCCCTCAAGTGCAATCGCCATTCATTCCCCAGGCCTATGCGCTTTGCGTGGGAGACTTCAATAACGATTCCAAGTCAGACTTGGCTGTCCTTCAGACACTTCCGCCCGAATCGTGTTGCAGTCCGACGACGAGCTTCACAATCCTCCTCGGCACCGGCTTAGGAGGGTTGTCTTCCGCCGGAGGCCAATCCGTTGCATCTGGTAGGTCAGGAGCCATTGCTGCCTCGGACTTGAACGGCGACGGATACTCGGATTTGGTCTTTTCGCACACCGATGGGAATAGCGTCAGAGTCTGGATGAATGCCGGAGGATCGATGAAGGAGACCGCAGCATATTTCGCAGGATCGGCTCCCGGTTGGGACAGTAGCGCATTGGCTGTCGTTGATGTGGATGGCAATGGAACCCAAGATGTTCTTGTCGCCAACAATGGAAGTAGTTCTGTCCGCTTGCTTCGAGGAACGGGAACGGGCACGTTGGTCAATGCAGGCGCGCCAATGGTGGGTCTGGAGCCGACTTCCATTGTGGTCGCGGACCTGAACGGCGACCAAGAGAAGGATATTGTTGTCGCGAACGGGTCGACAAACACAACAGTATCAGTGCTGCTCAATGCATCCGAGAATTCGCCGATCATGACACTTCAACCCAATAACCAACTCGCTTGGGTCGGCCAATCCCGCCAACTTAAGGTTGCTGCCACCAATGCCCAGAACTATCAATGGCGTCTGAACAACATCCCTCTTTCCGATGGCAACGGTTACGCCGGTGCCAACACGGCTCAACTGACCATCGGCCCGGCTGCATTCGCGCATTCGGGATCGTATGATTGTGTCATCGGCAACACCTGCGGCACCGTCACGAGCGCGGCTGCGACGCTGGATGTCCTCTTGCCGTGCCTGGGCGATTTCAATCACGATGGGATGTTTAACGGGCAAGACCTACAAACGGTCGTCGATCTCCTTTTGGCCGGAGATACTTGTCTGCCCTGTAAGTAGTCCGCGTGATGGAAAAGTAGTTGAGAAGCGAACTGGAGATTTGGAGCATGGCCCTGCAATCCGCGAGGCAATTGGTTGTTCTGGCTGCGTTTTGGCTTGTTTCAACGCAGGCGGTGTTCGCCCAACCCTCCAACACTCCGCGGCCGGAGTTCTGGGTCACGGACGGACCGGTGCACGCTTTGGCCGAGCATTGCGGCACGCTCTACATCGGCGGCGCATTCAATTACGTCGGCCCGCCGACCGGCGGCGCTGCGGTCTTAAGCATGGACACCGGCCGGCCACAACTGCCGTTCCCGCGCCTCGAAGTTGGCAGCGTCGACGCCGTCGCATCCGATGGCGAGGGAGGCTGGTATCTCGGCGGCAACTTCACGCTCGTGAACGGCGCGGCGCATGCGAGGCTGGTTCACGTGCGGGCCGATCATTCTGTGGACCCGCTTTGGATGCACAACCCCAACGCGCAAGTCACAGCGATCAAAGTCGCCGGCGATCGAGTCTATGTCGGCGGCGCGTTCCAGAACATTGGTGGTCAAAGCCGCAACCGCCTTGCGGCCATCGACAAGGCAAGCGGCGCGCTGCTGGATT
Source organism: Phycisphaerae bacterium RAS2 (assembly GCA_007753915.1). Taxonomy (NCBI): domain Bacteria; kingdom Pseudomonadati; phylum Planctomycetota; class Phycisphaerae; species Phycisphaerae bacterium RAS2. Next base: position 3,356,233 of record CP036352.1, on the reverse strand, counting down.
GGAACCCGAATGTGTCGTCGGCCGCAAGCTTTGTGTATTGCATCGAAGTGTCGGCAGATTTGCAGACGATCTATATCGGCGGAACGTTTCAAATGGTTGACGGCGCATCGCGCAATCGCATCGCAGCACTGAACGCCGGCGCGACCACGGCGGGGACCTATGTCAAACCATGGAATCCCAACGCCGGCGGTGCGGTTCGAGCCATGAAGCTTGCGGGCACAACGCTGTACGTGGGGGGCGACTTCTTGACGATGGGGGTGGCCACCCGCCGCCGCATCGCGGCGGTCGACACGTTGCAAGATACGAACAACGTCACGCCGTGGGACCCGAATGCGACAAGCGGCTCTGTCCGCGCGCTGGATGTCGCGGGGAACATTGTCTACGCGGGCGGCTCCTTCACGGTGATTGGTGGACAGACACGAAATGGACTTGCAGCACTTGACGCGACACAGAACGTGAATAACGCGACTCAATGGTTTCCAAACCCTTCGCCGGCTGGCTCGATCTATTCCCTGGCCGCATCGGGAAACACGGTCTATGTTGGCGGGGACTTCACATCTATCGGCAGCGCTTCCCGTAGTCGAATCGCGGCGCTGGATGCAAAAACAAACACTAATAACGCGACCGGATGGAACCCGGATGCGAACGATCGAGTCAATACGATATCGACTTCGGGAGCCCAAGTATGCGCTGCGGGAGATTTCATCACAATTGGTCGTCTTCGACGCAACAACCTTGCTGCCATTGATATCGCAACTGGCATAGCGACTGGTTGGAATCCGAATGTGAATAGCGTAGTTCGCGCACTCGTCACTTCGCAGGATACGGTCTACGCAGGGGGTGACTTTAGTCAAGTGGGCATGCTGCCGCGAAGTCGGATCGCCGCAATTAACGCGTCCGATGGCTTGGCAACTAATTGGATGCCCAATGCAAACGGATCCGTTTATGCCCTTGCCCTAGAAGGGGCCATCCTTTATGTGGGAGGTACTTTTAATGGAAGTAACTCCATTGGGGGGCAAAATCGAAATCGGATCGCGGCAATTGATATTTCTTCAGGTTTGGCAATCCCAGCTTGGAATCCGAATGCTGATAGCTGGGTGGTCGCGCTTCGAGTTGACAGCGGTGTCGTATATGCAGGCGGTAGCTTTATTCAGATAGGCGGGTCTTCGAGAAATCGAATTGCTGGGCTAAATACGATCAATGGACAATCTACTAATTGGGATCCAAATGCGAATAGTACGGTGCTGGCGATTGAATCCGTAGGTAATGTTGTCTACGTTGGCGGTGCATTTAACGGTGCCAATTCAATTGGTGGGCAGACCCGCAATAACATTGCTGCAATTAACACCGGGAACAATTTGGCCACAGGCTGGAATCCAAATGCCGATACAATTGTTCGAGCGGTTGCAATTTCAGGAAACATTGTCTATGTCGGTGGCGATTTTAGCGGGAATAATTCAATTGGTGGAGCTGCTCGCAACCGATTAGCTGCAATTGATCGCAATTCTGATACAGACAATGCACTCCCGTGGAACCCTGATGCAAACGATGCGGTGAACGCGCTGCTTGTAACCAAGAACATCGTCATTGCTGGCGGATCTTTCACCACCATCGGCGGCCTGCCGCGTCAAGGCCTCGCCGCTTTTTCCACCACCAACATCGACTGGAACGGCGGCAACGGTCTCTGGAACGTCGAGGCCAACTGGAATCCCCCCGAAGTGCCCGACAACGTCAATTGCGAGACCTATGACGTGCGCGTCGCCGGGGCAACGTCCAGCGTCCTCGTCAACATCAATCCGACCATCAACTCGCTCACGCTCGAGAACGGCGCGGCTGTCAATGTCGACGCCGGCAGCCTCACGTTCGTTACGCCTGTGGGCGTCGTCAACGGCGGCAGCGTCAATGTCACCAACGGGTTCGAAATCATCGCCGGCTCGCCGATGAAAATCGGCGGCACGATGCCGGTGACGCTTGCCACCGGAGGCCTCGCCTCGAACGACCCGGCCAACGTCATCACGCTCACGACGCCCGTCACCGGCCACGGCCAGATCACCGCGGCGCTCAACAATCAATCGACCATTCACGCCAACTCGCCAAGTCAGACGCTCGACATCAGCGGCTCGCTTTCAGCTTTCAGCGATGGCGTCATCCAGGCATCCAACAGCGGCACGCTGCAGATCAACCGCTCCATCGGCGGCGCGGGATCGTACGTCGCGACCGACGGCACGATTTCAATCCCCGGCAACGGCCCGACGACCGTCACCGGCAACAGCGTCAATGTTCACAGCGGCGGGCAAGTCGGCGCGTCGGGCGAGGCCCTGCTCGACATCATCGGCCACGTCACGCTCGACTGCAACGAAGGCGCTTTGCTGGGCTGCAGCCCGCCGATTCTCGTGATGGGCGGCGACTCGACGCTGGACATCGGCGGCGATCTGAACCTGCTGGGTACGGTCGACGTAAACATCGGCAGCAGCACGTTTGTCCGACTGGCCCGCCATTTCAACAACCTGGCGACCAGCCCGGCGACGTTCCGGTGGGAGAGCGGCCGACTGTCGATGGACGGGATCGGCGTGCAGACGTTCGAACTGGCCGGGTTTGATTTCGGCGACAGCGACCCGAACGGGTTCACCAACAATTTCGCAATGGGCGAGCTGCGCATCGAGGCGGGCCGCACGGTGCATTTCGTGAATGCGTTTGACAACATCCCCGGCCCGGGCTGCGAAGTGTTGTATGTGGACAGCCTGTTCCTGGGGGCCGGCAGCACGATCGTGCTGAACGGCTGCAGCGTGTACTACCGGCGGCTCGCGGACGATGGCGCGACGATTACCTTACTGGGCGGCGCGGAACTCACCAGCGCGCTCATCGGTGACATGACCTGCGACAACGAGGTCAACGGCGGGGACATTGCGGCCTTCATCCTCGCGATCACCGATCCGGTCGGTTACGAAGCGGCCTACCCCGATTGCCCGATTAACCACGCCGACCTGAACCAGAGCGAGACGGTGGATCTCGCGGATGTCCAGGGATTCGTCACCTTGTTGCTGAACGGGATTTGACTGGTGGTGGAGCGGCAAGCGGGCGCGGTTGCCGTTCAATTCCGCCCGCGCCTGCGGGCCACGCCGCCAGCGCGATTCTTTCAAACGTCTGATTGCGCGGTTATCATGACGGCCAATCGCTTCGCGCCGGCTCGCTTTGCACAGCGGTCATGGTCGCGAGCGCCGCGCGAATCGTATGGACGACTGCCTCACCGAAACCGATCTGCTGGACCTGCTTACGGGCGACGCGCCGGCGGAACTCGCGGCGCGATGGACCGCTCACGTCGAAACGTGCTCCCGCTGCCAGAGCCGCAAGGTGGCGATCCTCTCCGACCATGACCGCGTCGCAGCCAATCTGCGCCGGATCAGCAACGCAGGCCAACCAACCGTGGCCGCCGCCGAGCGGCTCGACCACGCCCGGATCACGCCGCCGCCGGCGCGGCAAGCGGCGAGAGAGCACGACGCGCCCGCTGCCCCCTCCGACGCGGCGAGCCAATCCGAAAATCATGACATCGGTCTGCGAATCCCCGGCTATCGCATCAATCGCGAGATCGCGCGCGGCGGGATGGGCGTCGTCTATGAGGCGATTCAACTGGAGTTGACGCGCTGCGTCGCGCTCAAGGTGTTGCCCGGCTCGCCGGGGCCGGACGGCCGCGAAGCCATCGAGCGCTTCCGCCGAGAGGCCAGCGCTGCCGGCAAGCTGCACCACAGTCACATCGTGCCGGTGTACGACTTCGGGCAGATCGGCAACACCTATTACTATGCGATGGAGTTGATCGAGGGCCAGACGCTGGCCGCGCTGATTCGCCGCTTCGCAACGGAGCAGGCGCCGACGGTTTCCCCCGCCGCGCTCGCCGACATCATTCGAGGCGGTCAGTCGCACGCCAACCGGGACGGCTCGGGGGCCGGCAAGTGGCGCGATCCCTCGAGCCGGTCGATCGCCGATACGACCTCGCGCGGCAAGCACTATTTTCGGCAGGCGGCGCAGTGGATCGCAGACGTGGCCGACGCCCTGCATTATGCCCACGCCCACGGCATCATTCACCGCGACATCAAGCCGGCCAATCTGATTCTCTCGAACGACGGCCGACTGATGATTCTCGACTTCGGCCTGGCGAAGACCGATTCCCAGCGGACGCAAACCATCGTCGGCTCACTCATGGGCACACTGCGCTACATGAGCCCCGAGCAGGCGATGGCCAAGCGCATTCCGATCGATCATCGCACGGATGTCTATTCGCTCGGTGCGACGCTGTACGAGTTGCTGACGCTGCAGCCGGTCTTTCCCGGCAAGGATGAGAAGGAGATTTTGAGCCACGTCATCCAGCGCGAGCCGACCCTGCCGCGCAAGCTCATGCCGTCGGTGCCGACGGAGTTGCAGACGATCTGCCTTAAGGCGCTGGAGAAGGATCCGAACAAGCGCTATGCGACAGCCGGCGACTTCGCTGACGATCTGCGGCGATACATTCAAAACATGCCGATCGTGGCAAAGCCGACGGGGCCGGTCGGACGGCTGGTGAAGTTTGTGCGCCGGCGCAAGGCGGTGTCGGTGGCGGCGGTTGCGGTGCTCTTGTTGGTATTCGCGGTCACGTTGACTATGCGTCTCTTGAGTGAACGCGCAAAGGAAAGGGAGGCGAAACGCATTGAAACGTGTGAGCAACTCCTCAATGATGTTAAGGACTTGCTCATCAAGAGAACCAGTGACTGGGGAATTGTTTATAGCAAACTTAATGACGTGCTAATGTCTTGTCCCGAAGATTTCAGAGTGTATGCAAATCTTGCGATCGCAAAAAAGAGTGAATGGGATCAAGTGAGCGGTCCTAGGGACTTGAAGCTGCTGGAGGAAGCAGTTGACTGGAGCAGACAAGCGATTCAGCGAGGCGAGACGCACCAGGGAACTTGGAATATCCTCGGAATCTCCCTTCGCAACATGAACAGGATTAGAGAATCGCGAGATGCATTCAGCGCAGGGATCGCTGTAAACAATGACACATATAATTGGCCCTTATATGTCAACTTGGCGACGATTGATGCCCTCGAAAGATGCTTTGACAAGGCTGAACTCAACACCATGAAGGCATTAGAGCTTTGTTTTGCCGGAAAGGATGGAAAGCAGTCTTGCGGAAAGAATAATGAACAACCCTACCTTAATCTCGCTTCAATTCAAGTTCACCTACAGAAGGTCGAAACTGATGACACACTGACCCATGTCAAGGACGACACGAAGAAAGGCGTGTTCAAGCTGCTGCTTCGTGCCCGAATGTATCTCGAAGTTCCGAAACTCCGAAATGTCGAACGCGCGCTGGATGACGCGAAGTTTGCTGCCAGCCGCAACGACCCCGGCATTTACAAGGCTCGCGTGCAGCGCGTTCTGGCCCAGTGTCGCCTGGCCAATGAACAATGGACCGACGCGGAAAAAGCCGCCAGCGCAGCGATTGAATTGGGCGACCAATCCCCGATCGTGTACGCCGTCCGAAGCACCGCCCTTGCAAGACTCGGACGGCTTCAAGAGGCCCGGTCTGACTTCCAGAGGGCCAACGAACTTTTCAAGAATCAGCCCCATCCCGACCACGTTCTCGTTGAAGACGGCGGCTACATTTGGATCGACTCCGGCGAAACAACGCAAGCGTTGATCGACCAAGCCGCGACCTCGCTGAATTGACCGCCGGTCCGAAGGCTGCCGCTGCCATGCTCTAACAGCCGATGCAAGCAGGCTTACTCCGTAACCCCGATCTGTTTGCACGCATGAACGACGATCCGTCCTTGGGCAATCACCACATCCGCCTCACGAAGCTTGTTGACGATCTCCTCCGCCTTGAATCGCTTCCTGCTCATGACCCTTCCTCCTTGATCCAAGCCCCAATCCTAACTCAGGACCTGGATCAGTTTCTGGGGGGAAGGTCAGTCGGACATTCAAGAATCGCGGTGGTATGAACGGATTAGGTGATTGGAACGACCGCTGGCTTGATGCGGGGCTTGCGCCGATTTGGCGATGGCTCGTTGGGAACCGTCTCCCTTATCAGGGCTTCTTCGGAACCATTGACTTTTCGAGTTTCTTGGGTTCCGGCGCAGGTGTGTCGATCGCCTCGTCGTTTGTGTAAATCGACCCCATGTATTGCTTGTGCTGCCCCTCGGTTTCGACGAGCGCCGGATAGCCGTACTGGAATACCCAGTCTGTCTTTTCCGCGGGGATGTGGCAGCCCAGGCAATCGATCTTGTAATCGGTACATGTGTTTTTTTGGGGGTCGTCAGCTAGGTAGAGTCCCCACCCCCAACCCCGACCCCAAATCGGGTTTCCTGGGAAGGTGCGCTTGGTGTCCTTCACCATCACGAACCATAGCTGTACGGGCCCGTCCCAGGTGCCCGGCCCGGTGGTCAGTTTACCCGACTTCGTTGAGCGTACCTCCTTGACTATCGTGGCTCCATGAGGAAACCTTTGCGTTTCGCGAAACTCGGCGACGGCCTCCGGCTCGGCGTAGACCTGGTGTGAGTTGATCTCGCCATTTTTTCCTTCGGCGACATACCATGTACCGAGGTGAGTCCACGACCGGTAGTCCTTCGGAAGTCGAATGGAACCGTCAACAGCGGCGAACTTGCCGGGCGGGACTACCGCTGGTGGAGATACCGCGGGCACCGGCGCTGGTCCGGCGGATTGTCCAGCCGCGTTTCCAGGGACCTGTAGGGCAAAGATTGACCCGAGCACAAACGAGCCGGACAAGAAAAGAATCGCGCTTTTCACGGAATGGGCCTCCTTACGCCAGAATCGGCGCATCAGTATCCCGTCATTCCCTGCGGGGAGGTGTATGGGATCGTAGTCCGCTGGATCTCATCAAGGCTCGCATCGGCATTCACTCGGTAAGCGACCAAGGCAGACGCGTTTGGGTAAAGCTGGTAGAACGTCTTGTCATCGGGGGACAGCCAACTGTCGCTCGGCCCGCTGCTGACGAGATTGTTGACCGCGCGGAATTTCCCATCTCCGGGCACGGCGGGGCAGGCCGGGTCCTTTGCCAGAAAAAGCTTGCCGCCCCGTAGGAAGTAACTCGACACGTTGCTGAATCCGAAGTTTGTGGCGAAGACCATGCGATTGTCGGAACTAAGCGCGAGCCAGCATAACTCCGACGGCGCGCCGGCACTGGCGTCGATTCTTACGACGGGGTCGTGCGCAACGCGCCCCCTGGAATCGATGCGACCAATCGACACCCCGTCGGACACCGCGTGTCCGTTGAGAAAAGTGTCACGGCTGCCGTGAATAAACTGAATGTAAAACGGCCCAGCGCCGCCGGCATCCTCGAACATCGGCTCGCCCAAGGCTCCATCGCCTTCAACAGGAAAAACCACAAGCCCATCCTTATCGGTTGCGTTCGTCACCACAAGCTTCGGCGTGCCATCGGGATTCATGGCGGGCTGCGCGTCAAACAAGACATTGACGACAAGGAACCGCTGGTCCGGAGTGAGAACGGCCTGTGTCGAGACGCGCCCGGCTTTCGTCGGCGTGTCTACGCTCCGGCGCTGCGGCCGCAGCGTGAGCTTTCCGTCCTCGACGTCATAGATGCGCAAGTGGTTTGGGCCAAAGGCGTGCAAGACGTAAAGCGTGCGGTGCTTGTCGGAATAAGCCAACGACTTAGCAGTTCCGGACCCACCCTCCACAACTTCCCCCGTGGGTTTGCATTCGATCAGCAACAGGTGGCCGTTGGAATCGACGCGAAAGCTGGAGACTGAATTGTCTCCACCGTTCGTCGTGAAAACCAACTTCCGATCTGGCGAAAGAATGACAGACCCCGCGCCCTCGAAGGCGTTTGGCGCGGGGTCTTGGCCGGTGAGCGGCTTATAGGTGCCCGAACCCTTGCCACCAGTCAAGTGCGTGCCGATAAGTGAAAGCGTGCCGTCCTTGCGACGCCCGTAATGGAATACCTCGTTCGCTTGTGCAGCGTTGGACTGAATGTACAGACCGCCGACAAACTTGCTCGTATCGGCGCCGCGTGCAGCGGCGGCCCCAAGCACGATATCGATGATCAGAAACAGGACGAAGTCTCGCATGACGCAGGCCTCCACAATATGGTCGCCTCGATCAACCCCGCACGCGTCTGGATGCTTGCGGGTCACTGAAGTTCCACTTGTCTCAGAACCGGGTTTCAAGACTCCGCTCACCTAGGGGGAAAGGGATGCCATGGCGACTCCTCGATCGGGTGAGGGGGAAAAGTGTTTCAAGCAACATGGTCTACCTTCGCCCCAATCCGCTCCTGGGGAGGGAGAGGGAGTCTTGTAACAACATCTAGATCAATTGCCCTTCCCCTTTGCGGCTCGGATGGGGGGGTAGTATTGTGCGAAGACCATATCCTCGGCCGCGTTCCCCACGTGGCACCGTGCGCATTTCGCAAAATCCTGCACCGCGGCTTCTCTGGCGAGCGGGTACGCATGGCCAAAGCTGTAGTACCCCCAACCCTTGGCCTCGGCTGGATACCGTTTTGTATCTTTGATCGAGGCCTCCAAGCCGGTGAACTCACCCTGGAAGTAACCGTTGCCGCTGGTCGCCTTCTTTGTTCCGACGCTGGAAAGCTCCTTGACCATGTATGTGCCTTCCGGGAACACTCCGGACTTCTTCCACTCCTTCCACGCCGTCGGATTGATGTAGACGTTGTGAAACTCTGGGAAGCTGGCCTCGCCGTCGTTCATGTCATTCGGTGTGACGGGTGAACCGATGAAGACCCACTCGCGGTAAACGTTGGCGGATGGCGCGATCAGTTTGCCGTCGTGGGTGTAGCTGGGCTTCTCGCTGTTTGGCGTGCCGGATGGGCCCGGCCGTTGCGCGGCCATTGTCTCCTTCGACGCCAGAGCGTCACCTAACAGAAGGGTTGCGGCGGCCAGCACAAAAGCGCCACCCACCAACACGATGAAATTCTTTGCTTGCATGAGAATTGCTCCATTCTAAAGCCGAGTTGTGCCGCCCAAACGATTGGGCGATACCTGGGCAGTTGCCACGATAAGGACCCGATGTCAATTACTAAGCCGAGATTTCGACTACCAAGTCGTCTATTTCGTCTCGACTCTTCCCGTCGTCTAGATCAGGGACGCATTTGCCCGCTCATCCTTACTGAGCGGGGCGACACGACAGCTTCTGCCGAGCGTGGCGGTCCATGGATGCGCAGCGGGCCACCTTCGCCATCCAGGGGCTATCTGGATCAACTGACCGGGGTCGCGGGTGCGTCGTTTGCCGTGCCGGACGTAAGTGGCCTGCCGGGCTGGTCGGCCGTTGCTGTCTCCCATCGCTGTGCGATTGCACGGACCGTCGTGAAGAACACCGGTGTCAGGAACAGTCCGAAGATCGTGACGCCCAACATGCCTGACAATACGGTTGTACCGAGTGCTTCGCGCATTTCGAAGCCGGAACCCTGCGCGGTGACAAGCGGAACGACGCCCAGAATGAAGGCGAATGACGTCATCAGGATCGGCCGGAGCCTCAGTCTGCTCGCCTCAAGTGCGGCGGTGATACGATCATGTCCCTGCTCCACCTGCTGTTTGGCGAATTCGACGATCAGCACCGCGTTCTTGCAGGCCAGCCCGACCAGTACGACGAATCCGATCTGCGTAACGATGTTGTTGTCCATCCCTTGCACCCAGATGCCGGCGATGCCGCAGAGCAGGCACATCGGCACGATCAGGATGATGATGAGTGGCAGCGACCAGCTCTCGTACTCCGCCGAGTGAGTCAGAAAGACGAAGAGTACGCAAAGGGGAAAGATGAAGAACGCAGTACTGCCGGCCAAGAGCTGCTGGTAGTACAGCCCCGTCCATTCGAATCCGAAGCCACGCGGAAGGGTCGTTTCCGCAAGCCGCTCCATCGCCGCAATCGCCTGCCCAGTGGACGCCCCCGGCGCGGCATTGCCATTAATCTCAGCCGCCGGATAGAGGTTGTATCTGGCCACGAACTCGGGCCCAACAACTTCTCGAAAAGTGGTTAGTGAGCCGAGTGGCACCATTGCCCCGTCCCGGCTCCGAGCTCGAAGCTTGGCGATATCCTTGGTCTCCAGGCGAAACGGAGAATCGGCCTGCGCCGTCACGCGAAACGTCCGCCCGAACAGATTAAAGTCATTGACGTATTGTGAGCCCATGTAAACGTTTAGTGCACGGAGCACATCTTCCGTCGCAACACCAAGCATCTCACCTTTTGTTCGATCGATGTCCGCATAAACCTGGGGCGACGACGCGCGGAACAGCGTAAAGACGCTGGACAAATGAGGGTCCTGATTGGCCGCGGCGACCAGCGCGTCGGTCGCCTCCTGGAGCTTGGCGCCGCCGATGCCTCCACGGTCCTGAACTTCAAAGGTGAATCCGCCGAGCGTACCGATGCCGCGAACCGACGGCGGCGGCAGCACGACAATGTTCGCGTCCTTGATCTCGGACAACCGCCTTTCGGCTTCGGCGAGCAACCATTCCAGCGAATGACCCGCCGAGTACCTCGTCTCATGGTCCGTGAGGACGCAGTAAAGTGTGCCGGCGTTGGTCGCGTTTGTCTGTGTCGCGCCAGAGAATCCAGAAAGTCCTGTCGCCCAGGCGATGCCAGGGATTTCACGGAGGATCGCGCTCGCCCGTTGGATCGCGCGATCGGTTCGTTCCAGGGACGCTCCGTCAGGAAGCTGGAGAGAAACGATGATGTACCCCTGATCCATCTGGGGTATGAAACCGGTCGGAACCGCCGCAAAGGCGCTGGCCGTCACGACAAGCAACCCGACATAGAGCAGCAGTGCGATGGACCCGAATCGCAGCGTCCGGCGAAGCGCGCTGACGTATGCGTTCTGTGTGAATTCGAACGATCGGTTGAAGAGACGGAAGAACCACCCCAGCGTGAAATCCCAGAATCGGTCGAAAAAGTCCTTTCGGCCCGCTCGTCCCTTTAGCAGGAGCGCCGCCAGCGCCGGGCTAAGCGTCAGCGAGTTAAACGCCGAGATCAAGGTGGCCGTGGCAATCGCCAATGCGAACTGTCGGTAGAATTGGCCGCTAATTCCGGAGATGAACGCCGTCGGAATGAACACGGCAGAAAGGCCGAAAGCAATCGCGATGACCGCGACTGTGACCTCTTCCATTGACTTGTAGGTCGCTTCTCGAGGCGCAAGCCCGCGGTCTATCCATCGTTCGACGTTCTCGACGACCACAATCGCGTCATCGACGACGATCCCAATCGCCAGCACGAGCCCGAAGAGCGTCAAGTTGTTCAGTGAGTATCCAAACGCTGCCATGACGCCAAACGTGCCGATGAGGGAAACTGGAATTGCCGCCAGCGGAATGAGGGCCGCCCGCCAGTTCTGAAGGAACACGATGATTACGAGTATTACGAGCAGCACCGCCTCAAGGACTGTGTGCTCCACTGCCTCGATCGAATCGGCGATGAAGGCAGTGGGGTCGTAACCGATGTTGTATTGGAGACCGGGAGGGAATCTGGACCCCAAGTCGACTATGGTCTTCTTGAGGGCCTCCGCCGTTGCCAGAGCATTCGACCCAGGTCGCTGACTAATCAGCAATGCGACGGCGGGTTCGCCATTGTAAAAGCCGTTCGTGACGTAGTCGCGGGCGCCCAACTCAACGCGACCCACGTCCCTGATGCGAACGACTCGGCCGTCTTTGCTCGACTTGACGATCACGTTGGCAAATTGATCCGGATCGACAAACCGTCCCTGCGTGTTCACGACGGTCTGAAACGCCCTGCCCTGGGGCGCGGGAGGCTGCGACAGCGAACCCGAAGCCACCTGAACGTTCTGTGTCTGGAGCGTGCTGACGATTTCGCCTGCGTCCAGCCCGAAGCTCGTCATCCGTTCCGGGTCGAGCCAAACTCGCATACTGTACTCGCGAGCCCCGTAGATGTTGATTCTCGCGACACCATCCAGGCGCGCGAGCACATCCTTCATCTGCAGTGTCGCGTAGTTGCTGATGTAAAGCTGGTCGTAGATGCCGCCCGGCGAAAAAAGGTAGCAGACCATTAGCAGGTCCGGTGATTCCTTGTCAGTCGTGACGCCGAGTCGGCGCACTTCCTCCGGCAGCCGGGGCACGGCGATATCGACGCGGTTTTGCACGAGAACCTGTGCCTTATCCAGGTCGGTGCCGAGCTTGAAAGTCACGGTTATCTTGATCTGGCCGTCATTCGTCGACATCGATGACATGTAGAGCATGTCTTCGACGCCGTTGATCTCCTGCTCGAGCGGCGTCGCCACCGTATCTGCGACTGTCTGTGCAGTCGCGCCAGGATAGGTTGCCCGAACAACGACGGTAGGGGGATTCACGTCGGGAAACTGCGCGACCGGAAGCGTGTAGTATGCGATCCCACCAATTATGACAATGGCAATGGACAAGACGGCGGCGAAGATCGGACGGTCGATGAAGAAGTGCGCAAATTTCATCGTGTGTCTCCGTCAGTTAGCCGGGCATCCGCGCTTTCAACTGGCCGTGAGGTAGCCGTATCACTTGCGAGCGTACCGGCTCCCTGAACAGTGACTCGTCTCGGCTGCACTCTTGTGTTTGCACGGACGCGTTGAACTCCCGCGACGACGACTGTCTCATCGCCTTTCAGTCCGGAGATTATCCGTCGCAGCCCGTTCTGAAGCTGGCCGAGAACGACGCGCTGTGGGTGAACGACATTTTGCTTGTCCACCACGAAGACCATGCGAGCCGTCTGGTCGGCGACAATGGCTTCGTCAGGAACGAAAATCATGGACTGAACGCCACTTCCGATGAGTCGGACGCGAACGAATAGGCCGGGCACCAAAGTCCCAACCGGGTTTGGCAGTATTGCCCGTACTCGGAGTGTCCCTGTCTGTTGATCAAAGGCATTGTCCACGAAAGCCATTTGGCCCTCGTATACGTATCCCGCATCGTCGAAGAGCGAGACTTGCACGGGATTGGCGTTCTCGCGGGAACTGGGGCGCTCACCGGACTGCGACATTCGCGCGTATTTCAGGTAGACCTGTTCGTCTACGTCGAAGTAGCAATAAATCGGGTCGAGGGAGACGATCGTCGTCAGCACGGTGGCGTCCGCCGCGCCATCATGTATCAAATTCCCGACGGTGACCAGTTCGCGACTGATCCGGCCAGTGACCGGCGCGATCACGCCGCTCCATTCCAGATTCAGCTCGGCGATTCGCTGCTGAGCGAGCGCTCGATCGAGGTCTGATCTCGCTCTTTGCTCGCCATAGAGTACGTCGCGATATTCTTTCTCCGGCGCCACGTCGTCTTTTTTGAGATCATCCACACGCTTGAGGTTGTATTCTGCGTTTGCAAGCTCGGCGCGGGCTCTCGCCACGTCCGCCTTCGCCCGGTCGAGCGCCGCCTCGAATGGCCGAGGATCAATGGTGAACAGCAAGTCCCCCTTCGCGACGATCTGACCGGGCTTGAAGTGGATCCGATCCAGAAAGCCGTCCACGCGGGACCGAACCTCAACGGATTCCACAGCGCCAAGCCGCCCAGTGAATTCGTCCCATTCCGCGCCCTGGCGAATGACTGGAAGGGCGATATCAACCTCGGGGAAACTCTCGTTGCGGGATGTCACGGTATTGTCACAGCCGCACACCCACGACAAAGCGGTTGCAATGGCGGCCAAGCCTGTAAGCAATTTCATTGTTGTCCCTCGGATTTTCGGGGAACATGTCCGTTCAGACTCCGAGGCCTCGTGTCGGTCGAACAGGCCGCGGTCTGGCGATCCCTGGGACCTGGCGTCCCAGCTTCGTCATTTCTAAGCGGCGATACACGACAATAGTGGAGGCGTGGTACAATGATGCCCATGGACGCACAGAGGACTACTGTCGCCATCCAATGCTATCTGGATGAACTGGCCGGCGTTGCAGGACCATCGGCGGCTGAACCGGTCGTGCGCGATTTGTTGGGCCGGGCAGCCCAGCGGTTGCATTTCTTATGCACAACATTGCTGCACCGCAGCTACCCCCGCCTGGCTCGGCCGCCGGCGAATCTGGACTCGACAGAGCTGCTTGGCGCGGTGGTCGAACGCTTGCTCAAGGCCATGCGCGAGGCGCGTCCCGGGACGGTTCGCCAGTTCTTCGCCATCGCCAGCCAGCACATGCGCTGGGAACTCAATGACGTGGCCCGACGCTTAGATCAGCGAGTACGTGCCGTGCAACTGGGAAACGATCTCACAGCGCAGGCGGAAAGCACGGGCTCGCCGCTCGGTCCGAGCGCCCTCAAAATGCTGCAGGCGATCGATGGTCTTCCCGAGGACGAGCGCAACGTGTTTGACTTACTGCGCGTCCAGGGCCTAACGCAAACTGAGACCGCCGAGCTGCTGGGCGTGACTGTCAGGACAGTGCAGCGGCGGTTGAGCAGTAGCCTACTCCTTCTGACGGAAAAACTGGCCGATCTTTGTCCTCCCGAGATCAAACCGGGTGGAATTGCTCCCACTGAAACGGAGTGAAGCACGGTTTGCCCGCCGATCGGCTGGCGAACGGGCGACGAGACTTGACTAATGCCCGAAGAGAATCTCATCAGGCAACTTCTTCAGGAGATGATTATCTCCGGTCGCTCATTGGAGGAAGTGTGCCGCGATCACCCGGAGCTATTGGAAGAATTGCGGGCGCGGTGGCAGGAAGTTCGAGTTGTGGAACAGCAGCTCGATGTCCTTTTCCCCTCATCAGGTGCGACGCCACAGAATACGGGATCGATCGCGATCGAACCCAAGCTTCCGCAGATCCCTGGGTACGAAGTTCTCGAGGTTCTCGGTCACGGTGGCATGGGCGTAGTCTACAAGGCGCAACACCTCGCACTGAATCGACCGATTGCGCTGAAGATGGTTCGCGCAGGTGCGTATGCCAGTGAAGCTGAACGCCAACGACTGCGCCGCGAAGCCCAGGCCGTTGCGGCGCTCGTTCACCCGAATATTGTGACGGTTCACGATGTCGGCGAGTGTGACGACCGACCTTTCTTCACGATGGAATTCGTGGAGGGTGCCAACCTTGCCCAGCGGCTAGCTGGGACGCCCCAGTTGGCGCGGGACGCTGCCGCCCTTATAGCGACTCTGGCAGAAGCCGTGCACTTCGCACATCAGTTGGGGATAGTTCACCGTGATCTCAAGCCTGCCAATGTATTAGTCACTCCGCTCGGTACGCCCAAGATCACCGATTTCGGGCTCGCACGACACTTCGACGGCGAATTCGCGCTGACATTTACGGGACTGCAAGTTGGGACGCCAAGTTACATGGCGCCGGAGCAGGCACGCGGATTACCGGATGCACTCGGTCCGGGCGTCGACATCTATTCTCTCGGGGCGATGCTGTATGAAATGCTGACCGGCCGCCCGCCGTTTCGAGCTGCAACCGCAGTTGAAACGCAAAGGCAGGTAATTGAGCAGGAACCCACGGCGCCCTCCCGACTCAATCCGAAGGTCCCGCGCGATCTCGAAACGATTTGTTTGAAATGCCTCGAGAAAGACCCCAAACGCCGATACGCAACGGCACTGAAACTGGCCGAAGATCTCAATCGCTTCGGCAGAAACGAACCTATATCGGCGCGCCGAGTGAGCGCGCTCGGACGCCTCGTGAAGTGGTGCCGGCGACGGCCAACACAGGCGACGCTCGTCGCCGCGATCTCGCTGGTGGCCATGGCGACGCTGCTCGCGACAACCTGGTGGACCAATCGTCAGGCCGCCGGAGCGTTCACCATCCAGCAAGACTTGGAGGAACTGGAGCAGCTTGGGCGAGACTCAAACTGGGCCGCTGCCCGCACGGTCTTGGAAAGGGCTCGTGCGAGAGATTTTGCCTCGGCAGCGTTGCGCGAACGTATTGAACGGGCAGGGCGAGACCTGGAGCTGGTTCAGCAACTCGAGGACATTCGGCTGAATCGTGCCGCTGTCATCGGCTTCGGCTTCCACCGCCGCGCGAACAATCCTCAAGCAGACGCTGCCTACGCGAAGGCACTCCGCGCTAGGGGCCTCGGCGACTCCAGCACTCCGCCGGAGCGGGTCGCAACACAGATTCAAGCGTCAGCCATTGCAAATGCGCTGATTGCCGCGCTAGACGATTGGGCCGCATGCACCGTCGACAAAAGTCAGCTCGTGTGGATTCTAAACGTTGCCAGATCGGCCGACCCCGAGGCAACGACTTGGCGGTCTGAAGCCCGCACACCGGCGGCCTGGACGGACATATCGGCCTTAGAGCGCCTAATGCACACGGCGCCAGTTGCTACCGAGTCGGTGCAACTCCTTACCGCGCTCGCCGAACGCGCGGAAGCGGCGGGCTGCGACGTGGTTTCGTTCCTAAGAGGAGTGCAGGCGGCTCATCCCAGCGATTACTGGTCCAATGCCGCGCTCGGCTACGCGCTGTCGCGAGCGAGCCGATTTGCGGAGGCGACTCGCTATTACCAATCCGCGCTGTCGCTGCGTCCCAAGGATGCAACCGCTTGCAACAATCTCGCCATTGCGCTCGTGCAAGACGGCCGCGTTGAGGAAGCGGTGAGTCATCTTCGAGAGGCGATTCGCATTAGTCCTGAATCTGGATACTCATATTCGCTTTTGGGGAACTCTCTCAATTTACAAGGCAAATTCGCGGAAGCACTGGAACAGCACCGCGAGGCAGTTCGCATTGCCCCCGGCTCGTCCGCAATTCGGGCCAACCTCGGTGTCGCGCTTCAGAATATTGGACGACTCGACGAGGCGATCGCGGAGTTTCGAGCGGCCATACAGATCGATCCGAAAGCACCGGGAGCGCGCGTTAATCTCGGGATGGCGCTGGCGCAGGCCGGGCATACGGTTGAAGCTATCGATGCGTACCGACAAACAATTGAGCTTGTCCCGGATGACCCAAACGTCTATTCAGCCCTCGGACGGACACTGTTTAGATTGCATCGTATGACCGAGGCGCTCGACGCATTCACCACCGCGGTTCGACTCAAGCCCGATTCCGCGGAATATCACGCTGATCGCGGCGTTGCCCTGGCACAACTTGGACAGGTTGACGAGGCAGTTGAGTGCTACGAGCGAACCCTAACGATCGATCTGACAACCAGCGAATCTAATCAGTTTCTGCGGACGATGCTGATGGAGGCAGGTCGCGGACCAGAAATTTGTACGGTGTGGAAGAGGGCGATTACGGCAAGCCCGTCCAAGTACAACGGACGAGCCGGCTATGCAGAGTTGTGCTTGTTTCTTGATCGCCCCGACGACTATCGCAGCGAATGTACAATCCTGATCAACCGATTCGGTTCAAGCGCAGATGCAGCAACGGCCGAACAAATCGCGATGGCAGGTCTAATGGCGCCTCTTTCTGAAACGGACGCGGCGGCCATTGCGGTGATCGTCGAGAAGGCGCGACCCGAGGCTCTACTTCTTCGGGGGCTGCTCGAATATCGTAGAAATCGTTTGGACGCTGCACTTCCTTTGCTGGAGCGCGCGCGGCAGAGTGCACCGGTCGCCGACGTCGGACCAATGCCGTCACTCATGCTCGCGCTCATTGCCCACCATCGAGGTGATGATCGAACAGCGCGCAAAATGCTGGCCAGCGCAATCCCCGGCGTGAATTGGCAGCCGCAAAGCGCGACCGGACCTTCCGGGTGGACGTGGCACATTGTTCGCCGCGAAGCGGAAGAAGCCATCATCCCCAATTGGGATGCGTTCCTTGCTGGTACTCATCAGCCGCAGGACAACGATGAGCGATTATCCCTGATCGGCGCCTGTGAATTCAGAAATCTACATCATCTCACGGCGAAACTCTACTCTGATGCTTTCGATGTTGACTCCGCCCTCGCCGAGAATCGGCAAAACGACTACCGGTACAACGCCGCGTGCTATGCCATGATGGCTGCGACCGGCGCAAGAAATAACGCTGTCCGTCTTAATGACGAAGAACGAGCCATGTGGCGCGCTAAGGCGCGGCAGTGGCTTAGAGAAGAGCTAGCCAGTTGGAAGCGCGCCTCTGCTAATTCGCCACAAGTTCGCGAACTTGCACTGAAGCGGATCGTGAACTGGAAACGGGATCCGGACCTGGCCGGATTGCGTGAGTCGGAGCCGTTGGAGCGATTGAACGAGAACGAACTCCGAGAGTGCCACTTGTTGTGGGCTGAAATTGATGCCGAGGTAGACACATTGCGAATGCTCCCTTAGTTTGCAATTCACTTGTGTTCAAGCGATGGCGTGACAGAATGCACAAGATCGCTAAGATCACGCTCGGCGAACGGACCTGTCGATGCAACTCGGAGTATTTGACCTTCCCCCCAGATACTGATCCGGGCCCCAATCCAAACTTAGAGCCCAGACCGGTTTCTGGGGGAAAGGGCAGTTCTTTCGCACGGCCTTTTCGTCAGGCGGATGCGAGGCCGGTGCGATCATTCGCCAAGCGAATCGCCAAGCTTATTCTTGATGGTGCGAAATCACCGTCGCCGAAGTTGTTAGACCAGCCGGATCAACGGACTGAAAATCCGTGTGTCGCCGGTTCAATTCCGGCCCTACCCAGTTCATTTCTGATCGTCTTGATTCACTTCGATGCGCGGTAATGCCTTGCTCGCAACGGCCTTAACGTGATCTCAATGGTTGTCTCAATTCGGCCGGTTCTGTGCACGGCGTTGATCTGCTTTGCACTGCCGGGTGCAGCAATTCGCCAAACGACTCGCGTGGCAGATTTCTTGCCATTCCGAACTGTAGTCGCCGAGCCGGCTTAGGCAACTAGATCTACGGATTGCCTGTCCGTGTGTTAGGGGCTATGCCGGTCATTACGATTCATACTGCAAGCCGGATCTCACTTCGAAGCGCCTGTCCGCATCGTGCCCCTGCACGGAACTGGACTGATCCAACAGTTTGTCTAACCCGTGGGGGAAGGTCAAGACGGCTTGTGGACCCCTGCAACAATGTGCTTTGATTGCATCAGATCATCCGAATACCCGCTGCCGAGCTCCGCGGACCGCCGGTTCGATCTTCCGGTCAGGTGCAAAGGGAACCGAAATCATGGCTCGTCTTCCGGCCCTTGATCCACGTGTCGAGCGTAAAATGCCAATAGGCCGGCTTGGTCTACACCGTCAAAGTCTCGTTGATAGTCCCAGGCGACGGCCATGACTCTCACAGGCAGTCCAGCGTACCGCGTGATAACGAGCTTCTTATTTCCGAACTTGCTGGGTGGGGCAGCCGCCAGGACATCCTCAAGCTGTGCCAGGAATTCGCTTGGGCAACTTCCGTCGCAATCAAAGAGGATGACCACGTGGCCGTGTTCGAGATTATGTACCCATACTTCGGGCTGCACCGCGTCGGTGTCATAAACGCCGGGTTCGGCCGGCGACAGGCCGGGGGAATTGTAATGGCCGCCTGATGCAGGCGGGTTGGTGCGATATGTAACTTGCGTCCCGGTTGGTACGTGGGTCCTGCCCTCATTAAGAACGCAGCGATCTCCGAAGGGGTCTGAAAAGCCGTCGACCGGGCCGCGCACCGGGACGGAAACGCTGCCCGGTATCAGCTCGTTACCGACCGAGAGCGTGAAATTGAATTCGCCACTCCCGGGAAACACATGAACGACGCGCTGTCCATGAAGGACCACACCGTCCGTGAAATACCAGTGGTAAGTCTGGTCATTGTTCTCGCTCTCGGCGGTAAACGCGACTATGCGAGAAATGTTCGTCTCGGAACACCCCGTGCGAGAAGCTCGAATTACGACAGGAGTCGATGCTACCTGAAACAGGTTGAAGTTCCCGCACGAAACGGCAACCACAAGCGTGCTGGAAACCAATATTCTCACCGAGCAGGGTCGGAGAAGAAACGGGCGTCGATTCCACAGGCGTCTCATCGCTATTCCCTCGGCTATTGCGTTTCGTAGCAGATGCACTAGATGTAACGCTCTTCCTGATTGGCGGGAGTATCAGACCTATCGCAGCCCCCACTCGCACATCGCAACGGCATTCTTGGGTTGATTGAGCTTTTCCGGATGCCGGCGCACCGTCCCCACGGATTACGCCATCGCGCCTCAACCCGCATGGAGGAACTGTATCCTACGTCCGTACACCCAAAACAAGCCTCACTTCCTCGGGATCTTGCAACCTTTTCTCTGGGCCGCTCGGGCCTATGACCAGAATCGGTTTTGCAAGTGACATGCCTGAACGACCGATCTCTTGCGCGCCTCTCGACCGCGTACGAAGCGGAGAATCGGTGACAGCGAAGCTGCCGCTTCCCCGCCCGCCCGTGATCTTGCCCCCGCAGTGGATCGATTATCAGAATCCCGCTCACGTCCAGACCCAGCAAGACAGGGCTGATTGACTGTCTGAGAGGTCCTGGCGAAACAGAGTCCCTCGACGCGCTCGTTTGATAACACTCGGGCCACTCTGGGTGGAATTTCGCACGGCCAAGGGGGGATTCCGCACTCTGGGCCGGCGGCCGTGCATCGGTCGACACGTGCAACCGGCTCGCCGGCACGATCCTCGCTCGAGGTGGATTCTGCCAGCTCCGCGCCTGGGAGGCGATAGAGACTCGTGACGATTTTTGGCGTCGGCCGCGCAGCCGACGCCTGCCCGAAGCCACGTGAACGGCAGCGACTGTCTCGGGGAGGAAATCTCGGCGCGGCGGAGTCGCGCGCGACCGCAGAGCGAACATCGTTGCGATGTTCTCTCGCTGTCTTACACGTAGCGTCATCATTTTGGCACCCGGAGCTTCCACTCACGATACATTGCATAACACACCGGCAGCACGAACAGCGATAGCAGCTCAATGGACAGGCCGCCGACGGCCGGCAGGGCAATGGGGATCATCAGGTCCGCCCCGCGACCGTCGCTGGTCAAGATGGGCATGAGCGACAGGACGGTCGTGGCGGAGGTCATCAGGCAGGGGCGCACGCGGCGGACGCCTGCGGCGATGACGTTGGCTCGCACTTCGGCCGGCGTGCGGGCCGGAATCCGCTCGAATTCCTGATTGAGATAGGTTGCTAGGACGACGCCGTCGTCGGCAGTGACGCTGAAAAGGGCGATGAAGCCGACCCAGACCGCGGCGCTGAGGTTGTAGGCCTGGAAGTGCAGCAGTTCGCGGAGGTTCTGCCCGAAGACGGAGACATCCAGAAACCAGGGCTGGGCGATCAACCACAGGCCGATGAATCCCCCGGCCCATGCGACGGGAATGGCAGTGAAGACGATGAGGGAAATAGGCACTGAGCGAAATTCGAAATAGAGGAGTAGAAACAGCAGGAACAGGCTGACCGGCAGGATGATGTTGAGCCGTTTCTGGAAGCGCACCTGGTTTTCGTAGGCGCCGGCAAATTTGTAGTGTACGCCCACGGGCAAGGTCAGCTCGCCCTGATCGAGCTTGTGTTGAAGTACGCGCTGGGCTTCCTCGACGACATCGACCTCTGCGTAGCCAGGCCGCTTGTCGAACAGGACATACGAAACGAGGAAATTGTCCTCACTCTTGATCTCCTGCGGGCCTTTCTGATATTCGATCCGGGCGAGTTGGCTAAGGGGCACTTGTTCACCAGACGAACCCGGCACCATGATGCGCCCAATGACCTCCACGCTGTCGCGCAGGTCGCGCGCGTAGCGAATGCGAATCGGATAGCGCTCGCGTCCTTCGACCGTCGTCGTTGCGCGAATGCCTCCGATGGCGATCTCGATCACATCTTGAACGTCCCGGATGTTCACGCCATATCGCGCCATGCGGGCACGGTCGATCACGATTTCCAGGTACGGCTTCCCCACAACGCGATCCGGAATCACGGTCGCCGGCTCGACGCCCGGAATCTGTTGGAGTACCTCGGCGATCTGGAACCCCGCCTTTTCAATCTGTTCCAGCGAATTACCGAACACTTTAACGCCCATCGGCGCGCGCATGCCCGACTGAAGCATGACTAGGCGCGCCGCGATGGGCTGAAGCAACGGCGCGCCCGTCACGCCGGGGAACTCCGCCGCCTTCTGTACCTCGTTCCAGATGTCGGCGCTGCTTCGGATGTGATCCCGCCACTGTCGGATCGGCCGCCCCTCGGCGTCGAGCACCAACGCGCCTGTTTCGGGGTCCCGGCGATACTCCGTCTTGTAAGTAATTACCGTTTCGATCATCGACACCGGCGCCGGGTCAATCGCCGTCTCCGCCCGCCCGATCTTTCCGACGACGTTCTCCACCTCCGGAATGGCGCGGATCGCCCGATCCTGTGCGGAAACGGCGTCCAACGCCGCGCTGATTCCCGAATGCGGCATGAGGGTCGGCATGTACAAGAACGACCCTTCGTCCAGCGGCGGCATGAATTCCCGGCCCAAACCGGGAAAGGCGTGCACGCCAGCCGTCCAAAAGCTTGAATACAGTGTCCCCTCTTGGCCAGCCACCGCGGGGCGCGGCGCGGGCAGCCAGGTGAACGTGCGGCCGAAGCCCTGCCACACGACTAGACCGAATAGAACGATGGCTGCCGGCACCGCGAGAAACGCCGCCTTGTGGTCCAGGAAAAGGCGAAGGAAATACGGATAGAAGTCCACGAATACGATTCGAATGCTGGCCCAAGCCAGGTTGATTCCCAGAACGATGATGAGGTTGCGCAGGAGACCGGCGCCGGGACCCAGCGGCATCCAATGCTCGGTCAACATATAAAGTACGATGGCCATGGCAAGGAAGCTGCCCGACAAAGCCGACCAGCGCAGGGCGCGCGGCGAAAGCCACGGCTCAACGAGGGAGTATGCCGCGTAAAGCAGGGCCGCCAGAGATGCCCAATACCAGCCCAACATCAGCAAGCCGATGCCAAAGGCGATGACCGCCAAAGGCGGCGCCCACCGACGCAGGCCGCGGCCGACCGTCAGCGGCGCAAACACGATATGCGCAAGGGACGGCAAGATGAGAATGGCAACCAGCAGCGAGCCAAGCAGCGCGAACGACTTGGTGTAGGCCAGCGGGCGGAACAGTTTTCCTTCCGGCCCTTCGAGCGCGAAGATCGGCAGGAACGCAATGACGGTCATGAGGATGGCCGTTGTTACGGCTGAACCGATCTCGCGCGAGGCGTCGGAGATACAGTCGATCAACGGGCGCTTGCCGCCGGATTCGTCGATGTGCCGGACGATGTTCTCGGTGAGGATGATGCCCATGTCCACGAGCGTTCCGATCGCGATGGCGATGCCGCCCAGGCTCATAAGGTTCGAGTCAACCCCGGTGACGCTCATCAGGATAAAACACACCATCACCGCCAGCGGCATCGTCAGGCTGATGACCACGCAACTTCGGAGATGCCGTAGAAACATCAGCACGACAAACGTAGTGATAAGGATTTGCTCGTACAGCGCCGCGCTAAGCGTATCCAGCGTCTCATGGATGAGCACGGTGCGGTCATAGAACGGCACGATGCGCACTTGCGAGACCGTTCCGTCCGGCAGCGTCCGGCTCGGCAGCCCCGGGCCAAGCTCCCGCACCTTGGCCTTGACGCGCTCGATGACCTCCAGCGGGTTGGCGCCGTAGCGAACCAGCACGACGCCGCCGACAGCCTCGGCGCCGTCCTTGTCCAACATGCCGCGTCGCAGGGCCGGGCCGATCTGCACGCGGGCCACATTCTTGACGTAGATTGGGACGTTTGCTGTTACCCTCACCACGACGTTTTCCACATCGGCGACCGATTTGACGAACCCCTTGCCGCGGACGATGTACTCAACGCCGTTCCACTCGATCGTCTCGGCGCCGACGTCGATGTTGGCGCGCTGCACAGCCATGAACACGTCCTGAAGCTTGACGTCGTGCGCCCGCATCGCGTCCGGATCGACATCGATCTGATATTCGCGCACATATCCCCCCACGCTGGCCACCTCGCTCACCCCCGGTATCCCCTGGAGCGCGTACCGCACATACCAGTCCTGGATACTGCGAAGTTCCATCAGGTCGTACCCCCCGGCCGACCCTTCCAGGGTGTACCAGAAGACCTGGCCCAGCCCGGTGGCGTCCGGTCCCAGCGACGGCACGACGCCGGGCGGCAGCCGCTGCTGGGCGATGTTCAGTTTCTCCAAGAGCCGACCGCGACACCAGTAGAAATCGTGCTGATCGTCGAAGATCACGTAGACGACCGAAAAGCCGAACATCGAATAGGCGCGGATTGTCTTGAAACCCGGCGTGCCCTGAAGCGTCGTCGTCAGGGGATAGGTGATCTGGTCCTCGACATCCTGCGGCGACCGCCCTGGCCACTCGGTAAAGACAACCTGCTGGTTCTCGCCGATGTCGGGAATGGCGTCCACGGGGATGGGGTCGCGCGGGACGGCGTCGCCGGCTGTGCGGAACGGCATGACGCGATAGCCCCAGAGGAGCACGAACCCGAGGATCAGCGCGACCACCAGCTTGTTATGAAGACAGTAGTCAACAATTCGCCCGATGAAGCCGCCGGAAGCTGCCGGGTTGCCGGGGTGGACCGGGTCTGCCATCATTTCGTCTCCTTGCCGTCGGCGCTGAGGGCCGCCCTGACCTCGCCGCAGCGCAGCATGGCGGCTCCGAAATACGGATTGTCGATCTGCTGCCGGGCCTGCAGCCAGTACGCCCCCTTATTCTCGAACGCCATCGGACAGTACGTGCGGAACAGCGGCTCCGGCCGATCATGGCCGAACGTCCGCAGGTAGGTCTCAACCGCGCCCGAGAGCGCGGCCAGATGGTCGCGTAACTCCTCGATCGAGGCACCACCCAGCCCGTGTGCCGCGCCCGCGATGTCTTTCATCAGCCGGTCGAACTCCGCGGCGTCGGCCTCGGCCAGCCCCGTAGCGCGTGCCTCATTAGCGGCACGATGTAGTGTCGTGGTCGCTAGCCGCGACCGGGCCAGATCATCGGCGGCCAGCCCTGCCGCCAAGTCCAGATAAGCCTCAATCACCCCGCGGGCCGCCTTGTGATAGGCCGCGCCGCTGATGGCGCGCGACGCGATTGGCGGCGCCGCGGGCTCGCCGCTGCCGCCGGTGGACGCCGGCTCGGCCGGCTGCATCATGCTGGGCCGGGCCTGAATCTGCACGGCCGAGTCGATCTGCAACGCCCCGCGCGTAACGACCTCTTCTCCCTCTTTCAATCCGGATTGGATGATGTACCAGTCTCCCGCCCGCAGGCCCAGCTCGACAACTCGACCCTCGTACTCATACTGCTCCCCGCGCTGGTGTTGTACATAGACCACCGCGCGATGCCCCGTCAGCAGCACCGCCGTGCTCGGCACGGCCAATGCCTCTCCCGACGGTGCGGTCGTGCTCGCATAACCGGCCGATTCAGCCGGCACCAAGGCCATGCCGCATTGATCGCACATGGCTGGTCCGTTGCGTACCACTTCCGGGTGCATCGGGCACACCCAGTGACCCGCGAGATCGTTGCTGGCTACGCGGCCATCATCCGCGAGTCTCACCATCAACCGGGCGCGGACAAACATGCCGGGCCGCAGCAACAGGTCGTCGTTATCAATGTTCAGGCGCACCCGAACGGTGCGCGTGGTCTCGTTGAGGACCGGATCGACATAGGCAACGCGTCCCTCGAAGGCACGGCCCGGCACCGATTCGGTCTCGAATTGCACCGACTGGCCGTGCCGTATAAACGGCACATCCATTTCGTAGGCGTCCAGCATCACCCAGACGCGCTTCAGATCGACGACGGTAAAAAGCCGCGTTCCTGTTTCGACGTACATGCCGCGATAGCTCTGGCGTTCGCTCACCCAGCCCTCGACCGGCGAGTCGATTCGCATGTGATCCGATGGCTGGCGGTCCCGCTGGAGGCGCGCGATTTCATCTGCGGGAATGCCCCACAGCTCGAGCTTCCGCCGGGCTGCGTCGAACACGGACTGGGCCGCCTCACGCGGCAATGCCGCTTCGCTCGCCTCCGGCCGCGACCGATCCAGCGCCTCCAGCGCCAGAAGGAACTCGCGCTGGGCCACCAGCAGGTCGGGGCTGTAGATTTCGGCAAGGTGGTCTCCCTTCCGCACGGGAATGCCCGTGTAGTCCACATAGAGGCGGTCGAGCCGTCCCGGGATGTAACTGCTGATGAACGTAATGCGAGTTTCGTCCGGGGCAATCTTTCCGACCATGTGAATGTCGTGGGCCAGCGCCCGACGCTGCGCCTTGGCTGTTTCGACCTTCGCCAGTCGGCGCGCTCGTGGCGACAGGCTCACGATCGGCAGGTCTTGCGACGCCGAATCATCCGAGCGCACCGGAATCAAATCCATAAAGCAGATAGGGCACTGACCGGCCTCGGGCAGTTTGATGTGCGGGTGCATCGAGCAGGTCCAATAGGCCGCGGCCGCATGTGCTCCACCCGGCCCTTGGCCCGACGCGCCACCCGGCGTCACGCTGCATCGCGCGACCCAAATTGTCAGCAGCCACAGTGCCGTAAGGACAAGAACGCGAACGATTCGCATTCGTCGCGCGCTGTAGACCATTTGGGCCGGCCAGCTTCTCGGAGGCTCGCCGCCGGGCATGGGTGAAGAAGTTGTCATGGTAGGGATTCCTGCGGATTAAGTGTTTCGCCGGTTGGCTCGCTGGCCTCGGCGTGTTTCGGCGCTGTCACTGGTTGGCTCGTCGTTATGTCACGCATCAGGCTGCCACCCACGGCCCGCTCCAAGTCCGCGGTGTACACGGAAAGATCGCGAACGTATTCGAGCAGACGCGAACGCGTACTGATCGCGTCCTCCTGTGCCTGGAGGTAGATCGTCAGGTCGGTCTGGCCGCCGATGTAGGCTTGCCGTGCCAGCTCCAAGTTCTGAAGCACTTCCGGAAGGATTGAATTGCGGAACAGCTGCGCCTGCCGGCGCGACTCGCTACATCGTGCCAGGGCCCGACGAACTTCGCGAATAGCCGTTTGAAGCAAGGCCTCGTATTCTGCGATGCGCTGATCCAGTTCGTGCGCGGCGCGAGCCGACTGTGCCTGGTTCCAGTCGAAGATCGGCAGTTCCATTTCGAACATCGGCCCCAACACCCACTTGACTTCGCGGCGCGGGCCTTGCGTCGCAAGACGGCCCAGCGCCCCGCGCGCTTCGTCGGAGGCACTGACCTTGTCGCCGGCGATGTCCGCCGCCCGAGCCGCCCCTTCCGCTGCCAAGAACCGCCGACGCACGCCCGGCGACTTGCCCGCTGCTGCCCGCTCAAAGGAAAAGCCAGCCGACATCTCCGGCCAGCCTTCTCGGTGAGCCAGCCCCACACGCCGCTCCGCCGCCTCGACGCTCCACTCGGCCGCCTTCAGGTCCAGGCGCTGGTCGGCGGCCAACTCCAGGGCCACCGGCTCGGCCGGCGGGTCCCATTCGAGGCCGGCCGACTCATCGAGCGCCTGCGGCTTCCACGCGACCGACCCCGACGCGACGCCCATCAGCTGAACCAGTTCTTGCTTGGACGTAATCAGTCCGACCTCAACGCTCAAAAGTTCTGACCGCAGGCGCTGGTGGCGAATGCGCGCCAAATTAAATTCGGCCTGACTGGCTTTGCCGGCGCTCTGGCGCGCGCGAATGATGTCCATCGACTGGGAAACTAGCTCCAGGTTGGCTCGAACCAGGTCGTGCGATCGTTCGGCATACTGGATTTCCGCATAGACGCGCTTGACGGCCGCGGCCAGCTCCACGGCGCGCTGCGCCGCCCGCACGACGGCCTTCTGCAATTCCGCCCGGGCCACTTCCTTTTTCGCCGGAATCAGCCACAGGTCCTGCAATTGCTGCATCGGAAGTGCATTGGACCGCAGCATCGAGCGACCGCCGCCCGACGGGAACATCACCATGAAATTGATGACCGGATTGCTCAACAACCCCGCCTGTACCAAGTCGGCGTTGGCTTGGCCGATCTGGGACAAATCCCCGCGAAGCTCCCGGTTGTTTCGCAAGGCCATGACCAGCGCCTGCTCCAGCTTGAGCACCGATTCGTCGCTCCACGCGGGTGGGGCGTCATCCCAGGGCGCGTTCCACTCCGGTTCATGGCCCGTCTGTTGCTTCGCCAGCGTGGCCGCGTCCGTGACCCACGTCTTCGGATCGAGCGAAGCGCAGCCTGTAAGCAGTGCCGCGACCAGCAAAGTAGCCGGCATCAACACGCCTCTTAAGAACATTTCAGACCCGTTGCGCCTTTTCATGGCAAGCTCGCATATTCAGGTAACGCGGAAAGAACAAGGCCGGTCGTTCGACTTGATCTAATTGGCCGTCCTGCATCGCCGCCCGGAGGCGGGACGACCTGAATCAGGGGCGCGCGCAGACCGCCGCGCTGGCGCGCGGAAACAGCGCGGCGATTTAGTATGTATCAGATAAGGAGTATGGAAAGGCAACCGGGGTCTGGGCCGCCGGGCGGATCATGATTCCGAAGATGGACAAGTCGGAATCTTGTCTGATTAGAAACGTCGTGGGCGGCAACGTAGACCTGGACATTCGAAACTTGCGGCTTGTCCGCGCCCGCAACGGGAGCTGCCGGAAGCGCTGGGGCCGACACGTCGCAGGTGCAAAGCAACGCCTCTCGTTGTGATGCCGGATCGGATGGCGATCCCGAGCGCGAACACGGGCAGGTGCATGGTTGGCCGTTACCGCAGCAGCAGCAGTCCAGTACCTTATCGCCAGCGGCTTCGACCGGCGGCGGCATTGCCCCGGCCAACTGACCCACTAAGAGAGCAAGCACCAGTCCTGCGTAGCGCATGACGGGATTATTAGCTCGGACAATACCTGTGTCAACTTGGCGGGGTACATTCCCGAGCAAAGTGCGCGTCGAAAAAACCGAAGCAGCACGAAGGAGGACCGCGAGACGGAAGTTCATTCGGAACCTATTTCAAGGCTGCATTGCGGTGATAAAAAGAGAAGCGGCGTCGTTTATTGCTTGAAACATCTGACCTTCCCCCAACAAGGTGGTCCATCTGTAATGTCTATCCAGAAGTGCTCAGGGTATACGCCGTGGGCGGGCGGAGCGCGGTGGGCAAGATGACAAGGACTTAGGCAAGAAAACAAAGCGCGGCTTTATTGTGCGGGGCAAGAAAGCAGGTCGCAGCATTTTTCCGCGGAAGTCCTGCTTTTCATTCGCGCCTTCATCTTGTTACCGACTGCCCGACCCTACCCGCAAACTTATTGATCAGAATCTCTCTCCGAAGTAGATAACAAAGCGTCAAGATATTCTGGACACGATCTGACGGACCCGCGCGCTGATCAATCAAGGCGCGATCTCGCCGACCTAGTCGCCAGTCCGGCGGTCATTGCTTCCATACGCTAACAATTCATGGAAGTTGATTTGTTCCGCCACGCCGATCGTTCATCACTCATTGACCGCTGTCTGGCTTGCACCAATGGCCGTACTGCCTCATGGGGCCGGTATAGTGCACTGTTTTGCACGCCCCACACTCGCAGTACCGCTCTGGCGAAGCCACGCCGCAGCCCGGCTCCGCGCAGGGAAAAAGGTCCCCGCCCGCCATTATGCCTGCTCCCGGGCCGCTTCCGAACTGTCTTCGCCGCCGTCTCGCTGCCTGTTCGCGGTGTTCTCACTCTCCGCCCCTGTGAACGCCCGGACCATGCCGACGATCCCGGCCCGGACCGCCTCTGGCAGCGAGGTCCACGCACGGCAGATCATCGCAAGGCCGTCGTCAACCCGTCGAGGGGCATCGGTTTCCGGCAGCGCAGAGGCTGCATCCATCCCATGTTTGTCAGCTTCCGGTGAATCCGGTAAGAAAGAGGGTAAGCGCTCGCGTAAGTCGCGTGTCGATAAGGACTCCCTCCGGTTTCCTAAACCGCAGGTCGGAGGTTCGAATCCTCTCGGGCGCGTTGGCATAGGGCATAGCAATTCCAAGCCCGCGATGAGCGTTTGCATCGGTCCTGCGGGCGCGGCCCATGCGGATGGAGTCCGGCCGGGCGGTGGCTCGCCGCTTGCACGCCTCGTGATTCGATAGGAGACCTTTCTGTGCTTTCTCACGTGTTGTTCGCAATGTCGCTCACGTTCCTGACGCCCCGCGGAGTGCAATCGACGCAGGCCGATGGTTTGCAGGCGTTGGACGGTGAATGGCTCTATGTCGAAGACCGGACCGAAGGCCGAGCGATTGAGCAGCATCAGCCCAGCATGAGTACGAAGTTCACGCTGCGCGTCGAGGACGATGCGCTGGTCCTCGTGCGCCGCGACGGCGAGGTGCGCATGGCGCTCGACGGCACGGTCACCGAGGTCGGCGGGGGCACCGGCAGAAGCACGGTCTCGCGCTACCACGGGGAATGGAAGGACGGAGCGTTCACATACGAGATCGAAATCGTGCGCGTGTCGGACGATGCGCGGGTCGCGCTGATCCGGACGGAACTGCGACCCACGGACGAGGGGCTGCTCTCGCGCGTCGCGGTCGATCCGCCCGATGGGATGAAATCGGTGGCGCTCTACCGTCATCCGAAGGACATCGCGCTGCCCGAACCGGCCAAGGCGGCAGTGGGCGACGTGGCGTGGCTGACCGGCGCGTGGGTCGGCAAGCGGGGAACGAGCGGCAAGACGTCGATTGAGGAGCGATGGAGTCCGCCGCTGGGCGGCGCGATGCTCGCCATGTCGCGCACGGTCTCGCGCGACAAGATGGTCGCGTTCGAGTTCTTGCGCATCGTTGAGCGCGACGGCGGGCTGGTGTACATCGCGCAGCCCGGCGGAAGACCGCCGACCGAGTTCGTGCTCACCGAGCTAAGCAGCACGCGCGCCGTGTTCGAAAACCCGCGCCACGACTCCCCGCAGCGCATCGTGTACGAGCTTTCGGGCAAGGGTCGCTTGACCGCCTCGGTCGGATTCACCCGGGGCGGCCGCCCACAGCGCTTTGAGTTCAAGCGCGAGGGCAACTAGCCGAGACTGATTTGTTCGTCCTGTCTTCACGGAACCGTCGCGGGCACAGCCCGGCGTCAGCGCGGCGGACAGGCGGCCGCGCTGCGTGGAGCTGGCCCGCGTGCTGAGCTCCTAAGAAAGGAAGAACGCTCGGATGGACTGGGACGACTTCACTATCGGATTCTGGCACCCATTTGGAGCGCATGGGTCTCACCCGGATGGCACGACCGAGGAGGGAGATGACATTCTGCTGCGCAAGGCATCCGAGATTGATAAGAATAAGGGTTGGACCCTGTGGTCCTTCCAGCATCACAGCAAGCTGGCGCAGATGATTGCCGAGATTGAGAAGGCTTGTCCACGACGCGTTTTTGCGCTGTGCTCAGCCAGCAAGAATCCCAAGCCGCCGAAGGGAAATGTCAGGGAGCTTAAGGAATTTCAGCTTAGCCCGAAGGACGACTGGCAAGTTATTCCCGCTGCGATCAGGGTTCCCCACCCCATCGGTGAGAAATCGTGCGCGGCTGCGTTCCGGGTGAAACAAATCCGCGAATTTCAAACTGAGGGCCTTTTGCCGGACATTCGGGTTGAGTGGTATTCAACGAAAACCGGAAGATGGAATAGCGAGTTTCCGCCAGGCAAAGAGGGATATCCTCCAAGACCAGAATTACTGATTAGGCAATCGACCAGCGGCGCGCCGCTTCGCCCGGTTCGTGCGGTTCTCGAACTCAGTGCGCCGTATGTGGTAACACTGAAGTAATTCGGGACGAGGATGGTGCAGGTCGGCGACATGGGCATCGATGGCCGCATCTTCCCCGTCGGCAGCAAGCCCGCCGAAGCCGCCGCCAAGGGCAAGAAGGGCCAGACCGATCACATGTTCGCCGAGGACTGGTTCCCCATTCAGGTCAAGCAGATGGACAAAGCGGAAAGGCCCGACATCGACGCCTTCGAGGCGGTCATGCACCGCGAGGACCGCCAGCGCGGCTTCTTCGTTGCGTTCGGTTTTTCGTCGGATGCCGAACGTGAGTGCGCCGCCTTTCACAAGAAGTCGGGTCGCATCATCAAGCTCATCACCGTGCAGGAAATCCTCGACGAGCACCACGTCCAGAAGATGTAGATGGCCGAGCCTTCCTCACCCATCCCGACGTTGGCCGGAGTCGATTCTGCCCATCGGGCACTGCTTCAGCGACCTCCGGGAGGTCTTTCTGGGCTGGCGGGAGTCGGTCCGGGGGCCGCGAAGGGCCATTGGGGGGTCGGCCTTTTTGAGGGCTGGCCTTTTTTGGGGGCCGGCCCCGAAAGGACATCTCGCCATGATCGATCCCGGCGAGCACCCGCTGACGAGTTCCGCGGCGAAAACGTCCGATCTGCCGACCGAGTCGATCGCGATCATGGGCAAGACCTACACCTGTCGCGGCCGCGCGACCAGGGCGACCGGGACTTTCCCCGAGTATGGCAGCGATGTCGATGCCAAGGTGTTTGAGTGCGACGCGCTCCCCGGCGGCATTGCAAAAGTCCAACTCCGTTCGCGGCAAAGCGGTAGGCCGTTCGAGTTCCGCGGGCAGGTCGTCGCGTTTGATTCCAACCGCTGAACAACCCCTCCGTCTTGCTCAATTCTGCCGAACGCTTTTCGTCAATCGGTGGAACCACGCTCGCCGGCCACTCGTGCCGGTCCCGCCGGGAGGCCTACAGGGCTAACGGATTCCTGCCTCACCCGCCGCTCGACTGGTTTCCGGCCGGGATGGCCGCGGCGGCGTTCGGGCGAAGCTCCAACCAACCGGATCACCGAGCAAGAGTGAAGAACTGATCGCATCGGCCGACCGCGTCGGTCCGACGGCCGGTCGTGTCACGTTGGAGCAAATCGGATGGGCACGTCATCGGAGTCCGATCGGCGGGTCAGTGCCGCGCTGGATGGTGAGCCCGCGAATGCCATCACAGCGGCACTCCCGTTGCCGGCGTATCAGCGGCGAATGGTGGAAAGCTCGGCGCGGTTCACCTGGAATTGCTGGGCGCGGCAGACGGGCAAGAGTTTCACCTTCAGCCTGCGGCGTTTGGTGCGAGGCTTGCTTCGAAGACGAACGCAGATTTTTTTGTCGGCCGGCGAGCGGCAGAGTCGCGAGGTGATGGAGAAGGCGTACCAGCACTGCCAGGCGCTGAAGATCGCGGCCGAGTTTCGCGGCGACGGCTACTTTCACAACACCTCGTATCGCCAGCTTGAGATCCGCCTTCCCGGGGGCGTGCGGATCATTGGGCTGCCGGCCAATCCGATGACGGCGCGGGGCTTCTCGGGCGACGTTTTTCTGGATGAGTTCGCGATGCATCAGGAGGACGAGGCCGTGTGGGCGGCGCTGTATCCGTCGGTGCTGCGCGGGCGCGGCGAACTGGATGTGTGTTCGACGCCGCGCGGGGTGAAGAACATGTTCGCGCGGCTGCGCGACAACACGAAGTTCGAGCGAACAACCGTGACGCTCGAGCAGGCGATCGCGGAGGGGCTGGATGCGGATGCGACGGAGCTGCGCGAAGCGATTGGGGATGAAATGATCTGGCGGCAGGAGATGTGCTGCGAGTTCGCGGACGAGGCGACGAGCTTCATGCCGTATGAACTGATTCGCCGGTGTCAGGATGTGCGGCTGTCGACGGCGGTCGATTGGTCGGCGTTGCAGCGTGCGGGGGCGGATGTGTACGTCGGTGTGGATGTCGGGCGCGTGCGCGATGTCACGGCGGTGTGGATCGTGGAACGTGGGGGCGAATTGCTGGAGACACGCGGGGTGCTGGTGATGGAAGGCGCGCTGTTCGAAGAACAGGAGCGGGTCATCTGCGAGGTGCTGGGTCATCGAAGCGTCCGGCGATGTTGCATCGATGCGACGGGCATGGGCATGCAACTGGCGGAGCGACTGGGGCGGCAGTTCGGTAGCTATCGCGTCGAGGGGATGACTTTCACGGCGGGAATGAAGGCGGAACTGGCGGGGCGGCTGCGAATGCTGGCGGAAACGGGCCGAATTCGGATTCCAGTGGATGATTCGATCGAGCGGGACTGGCACTCGCTGACGCGGGCAGTGACACGAAGCGGGCACGTTCGATTCGAAGCGGATCGGTCAGCGGG
Source organism: Phycisphaerae bacterium RAS2 (assembly GCA_007753915.1). NCBI lineage: Bacteria > Pseudomonadati > Planctomycetota > Phycisphaerae > Phycisphaerae bacterium RAS2. The sequence goes on along the minus strand of CP036352.1, from coordinate 3,322,456 downwards.
CGGTCATGCCGACCGCTTCTGGGCGGCGTCGCTGGCGGCGCATGCGGCGGCGCGGCACGTCGGGGTCGGCGACGGGGAGTTCCTGACAGGCGGCGCGTCGCGATTCGCCCGGCAAGGAGTCTGGTGAGGAAACATCGAAACCTCAAAAAGTCGAAACGGAGGCACCAGGCACGGAGAAGAGAGGGAGCCGGGAACAGTGGAATAGGAGCGCGGAAAGGGATTGGATGTCGGCTCATGGCTAACAGCTGACGGCTATCGACTGACGGATGCCATGCGGCAATTGCGGGCTTTGCAATGGATGGAGGAGCAAGACATGCGGATATTGGATCGAATCGTCAACGCGGTGCGGGGCGCGGCGATGCGGCCGACGGGCGGCGTGATGGTGAGTCGCGGCGGGGACTGGGGAAATCGAATGTATCCGGCGGATGGTCTGACGCCGCAGCGACTGCTGGCGATTTTTCGCGAGGCGGACGCGGGGGACCTGGGTGCGCAGTTGGCGCTCTCGGAACAAATGGAAGAAAAAGACGCGCATCTGTTTAGCGTCGCCAGCACGCGGCGGCTGGCGGTGACGGGGTTGCCGTGGCGGGTGACGGCAACGCCTCCGGGTGTGGACCTGGCGCAGGAGGCGGGTCGGGTGGCTTCGGGATCGGCAAGGGGCGGCGCGACGGCGGAGGAAACCGCGGCGTACTGTGAGGCCGTGCTTCGTGATCTGCCCGGGTTTGAAGAGACGTTGGCGCACTTGTCGCTCGCGACGGGTCGCGGGTTGGCGGTCGCGGAGATCGTGTGGCAGGCCGACGGGAGCGGCGTGCGGCCGGTGGAGATCGTGCCGGTGGCGTTTGATCGGTTGACGCTGGGCGAGTCGGGCGAGCTTCGGGTGCTGACGGAAGCGGAGAAGCATCGCGGCGAGGCGTTGCCGCCGAACAAGTTCGTGGTGCATTTGCCGCAGGCTGCGAGCGGCCATCCGTTGCGTGGCGGGCTGGCGCGGGTGACGGGGCTTGCGTACCTGGCGAAGCGGTTCGCGATCAAGGACTGGCTGATTTTCGCGGAGGCGTTCGGGATGCCGGTGCGGATCGCGCGGTACGAGCCGGGCGCGACGGCGGACGAGAAGCGCGAGATGCTGACGATGCTGAAGCAACTCGGCGCGGACGCGACGGGTGTGTTCTCAAAAGCCATCCAACTCGAGATTGTTCAATCACGGGTGCCGGGCGAGGTGAATCTGTTCGAGAATCTGTGCCTGTATTTCGATCGCGAGATCAGCAAGGCGTGGCTGGGTCAGACGCTGACGACGGACACGGCGCGCATGCTGGCGAGCGCGGGTGCGGCGAAGGTGCACGACAACGTGCGGCGTGATCTGCGCGATGACGACATCCGTCGGGAATCCCAGACGCTGCGCCGCGACCTGCTGGGGCCGCTGGTGCGGATGCAGTTCGGGCCTGGCGCGGCGGTTCCGTGCTTCGAGCGTCAGGTGGAGGAGCGGCGCGATCCGCGGCGGCTGGCGGAGGTCCTGAACATTGCGGTGAACCGGCTGGGAGCGCGGGTTCCCGCGGCGTGGGCGCATCGGGCGCTGGGGGTTCCTGTCGCGGCGGTGAGCGAGGCGGTGCTCGCAGGCGACGTGGGTGGAACGTCGGGCAAGAGTGTAGGAGACCGTCGCCAGTGAAATGGCGGGGCGGTCTGCGAATCTGCGAACAGAAAGATTGTAAGGAGGACAGGGGCGATGGCGACGGATGTCGATGTTCTGGAATGCGTGGCGACGGAGGACCGGGGCGGGTTGAGCGAAGTGGTGATGGAGTCGGCCGGGATCGGTCAGGGCGAGCCGCCGGCGGAAGTGCTGGTCGCGCCGTGGGGCCGGGTTCGGAGTACGGCGGGGGATTTTGTGCTGGACGAGGAATCGGCGCGTGCCACGATGGAGGCATTCTCGGCGCACGGGACGGACGTGCCCATTGATTACGAGCATCAGACACTGGGCGGGGCGTACAGCTCGCCGGACGGTCTCGCGCCGGCGGCGGGGTGGATCAAGGCGTTAAAGCTGGTGCGGCCGGAGGAAGCAAGCGACGGGCGCGCGGCCGGTCTGTGGGCCGAAGTGCAGTGGACTCCTGAAGCGGCGGCCAAGCTGGCGAGTCGGCAATATCGCTATGTGTCTCCGGTGGCCCTGGTGCGACGAAGCGATCGGCGGCTGGTCGGCCTGCACTCGGCGGCGCTGACGAACAAGCCGGCGATCATCGGCATGCAGCCGGTGGTGAACGGTGGAGGCGGTGCGACGGCGCCGGGCGATGCGGGGGAGCGGTTGCGGCGATTGCTGGTGCTGGACGAGTCGGCGACGCAGGACGTGGTGCTGATCGCGGCGGCGGATCGGATCGCGCAGTTGGAGGACGTGGAGGCGCGGCGCATGGCGGCGACGCTGGTGGCCGAGGCATCGTCGTCGGGAAAGCTCGCGCCGGCGCAGCGGTCGTGGGCGTTTGAGTTGGCCTTGCGCGATCCGGAGGAGTTCAAGAAGTGGGCGGATTTGGCGCCGGTGGTGGTGCCGATGGGGCGGTTTGCGACGGCTCGAGTTTCCGCCGGGCCCGATGTGGGTCGGCCGTCGGCGATTGAGGCGGCGGCGCGTGCGGAATATCTGGCGAATCGGCCGTTCCTGGAGCGGCTGTGCAGCGAGGAGGCGTATGTGGCGGACCGTGTCCGCATCCAAGGTGCAAATGGCGAATAGCGAATAGCGAAAGGGCGTCCCCGCTGGACGGCGGATGGCCGCAAGGGGCAAACGGCGCGAAGTTCAGGGTGCAAGAAGGGAGAGAGACGACGATGGCGATTACGGCGAATCGGGAGTTGAGTCGGTACGTGGATCAGGAGCTGCGGAGTTATGCGGTGGCGGCCTCGGCGCATGTTTGGAAGGGGGCGTTGCTGGGAATCGACCGAACGACGGGGTACGTTCGCAACCTCGTGGCGGGGGATTCATTCGCGGGGGTGTCGTACGAAGAGGTGGACAACAGCGGCGGCACGGGCGGCGCGCGGACGGTTCGCGTGTATACGCAGGGCGATTTTGTGCTGCCGGTGACGGGGGTGGCGGCCGCGCTGGCCGGCGCGACGGTGTACGCGCAGGACAACGAAGCGACGACGGTGAATCCGCTGGCGGGCGGAAGCTACTGCGGAGCGCTGGTGTCGATGGTTTCGTCGGGCAAGGGGATCGTGCGGATCGACCCGCTGGGCGGATCGCGCGTGGAGCAACTGATCAGCATTCCGCTGGCGAGTTCGCTTTCCGGCGCGACGGTGAATCCGGTGATGATCACGCAGCGTGCGGTTCGTCTTCTGACGGCGCAGGTGAGTTTCAACACGGTGCCCGGCGCGGGGGCGCTGGACGTGGGCACGGATAACAGCGATCCGGATGAAGTGATCGACGCGTTCAACCTGACAACGTTGTCCGCGAATACGCCGACGGTGTTGACGCTGGAGTCGCGCGACGTGGCGAAGAACCAGCGGATCTGGGCGAAGGTGGGCCAGGCGACGACGACAGCGGGCGTGGGCGGCGTGCTGACGCTGCGGTTCATCGAGCTGCCGTGAGCGGGGAGAAGAGGGAACAGGGAACGGGGACTAGAGAACAGGGAAGCATTACAAATCGGGGTGTGAACCATGGCGGTGATTAATACGGGGTTGTTGACGAAGGGATTGCGGAGCGAGTTTTTCAATCGATTCGGCGCGACGCGGACGCATTTCGGGGAGTTGGCGACGCGGATCGTGTCAACCAGCGATCACGAGACATATCGTTGGCTGGGGACGGTTCCGAAGCTGCGCGAGTGGGGCAGCGGTCGACTGACGCAGGGCCTGCGGAGCGAGAGTTACTCGGTGTCGAATCTGAAATACGAAGCGACGATCGAGGTGGATCGTGACGAGATCGCGGACGATCAGACGGGCCAGATTCGTCTGCGCGTGGCGGAGTTGGCGCAGCGGGCGGCGACGCACAAGGATTACCTGATCGCGCAGTTGCTGATCGGCGGCGAAACGAGCGGCAACAACAGCTACGACGGCGTGAGCTTCTTCAACGATACGCACGCCTCGGGGGAATCGAGCAGCCAGGACAATTTGCTGACGGCATCGGCTTCGAGCGAGGACTCGCCGACGGTCGCGGAGTTCAAGGAGGCGTTGAAGGCCGCGATCGGCGCGATGCTGGCCTTCAAAGACGATCAGGGCGAGCCGATGCTGATCGACACGACGGGCATGGTATGCGTCGTGCCGCCGACGATGCTGTTCACGGCGACGGAAGCGATTAATTCGACGGTCGTCGATAACACGAGCAACGCGCTGGCGGGCATCGCCAAGGTGGTTTCGATGCCGTGGCTGACGGATCTGTCGAAGTGGTACCTGCTGAAGACGGATGGCGTCGTGCGGCCGTTCATTTTCCAGGATCGGGAGCCGATCGAGTTCAGCGCGCTGTCGGAGGATTCGGAAGAGGCATTTCGCCGTGAGAAGTTTCTGTACGGCGTTCGTGCGCGGTATTGCATGACGTACGGCTACTGGCAGTACGCGGTGCGGACGGACTTTGTGTGAATTGGGAAGCCGTAAGCCTTGAGCCGGGAGTCGGGGGGCGGGCGGCTGGAGGAAACGAGCGGAGGGGGCGTCGCCGCGGGGGTGTCGGCGACGAGCGTGCGGCCGGTACGGTGTCGGAGCGATCGGGCACCGTCCGGCCGTTCACCTTGGCCGGGTGTGCGGAGTGCAATAGCGATGGCATACATTACAAACAGCGATATTGAGTCGTGGGTCGGGCCGGCGGCCTACGTGCAACTGACGGATGACGCGGGGAGCGGCTCGGCGAACGCGGCGCGGGTGGACGAAGCGCGTCTGGGCGCAGAGGGCGAGGCAAACAGCTATCTTGCAGCGCGATACGCGGTGCCGGTTGATTTGACATCCGAGCCGGAGGTTGGGTCGGTGCTGCGCTGTTTTGTCCTCGATCTTGCGGCGTACCGGTTGCACAGCCGCAAGCCGCCGGTGCCGGGGGATGTGGTGCGGCGGCGCGAGGAGGCGGTGACGTGGCTGGCGCGGGTGGCGTCGGGATTGGTTCAGTTGCCGTCGAGCCTGGCGTTGCGTGGGAATGCGGCGCTGGGAATCGCGGGCGAATCGGCGGGACCGGATCGCGCGATGACGCGCGACACGCTAAACGGACTGTGAGCGGTGGGGGTGAAGCATGTCGCGGTTGGGTGATTGGGAGACGGCGATCGTCGATCAACTTGTCGCGGTGGAGATCAGCGGGGTGCCGGTGTTTAAGACGGTGCGCGGGGTGAGCGGGGGCGCGCGGCCAACGCTGCGTGAGGCGCTGCTTCGCGAGGCGCTTCCCGGCGCGTACGTGGGCTTCACGTTTGAGCCGACGGCACCGGAGACGAACATCCTGCGGATCGGGCCGGTGTATTCGGTGCTCGTTGCCGCGCGGACGTTGCGCGTGGGGTCTGATCCGCGGGTGGGGGATGGTTCGACGCCGGGCGCGTTGGCGTTGATCGATCATGTTCGGGAGGCGCTGGACCATTTCATCCCCGACGGGTTGAGTCAGTTGAACAGTCTGTCAGTCAGCTTTGAATACGCCGATGAGCGAGCCGTGATTTACGAATTGATGTATCGGGTGTATCCGTTTTTTGAAGCGGCTCCGATTCCAGAGTGATGGGCCGGGGGGGGGGTGGAAATAATAGCAAGGGGCCGCACAATACGTCGGGCGGGTGAGGAATTCACCCGCGAGAGGAGTGTGCGAGCATGAATGGGATTCAGCAGATTCTAAGTGCCATGCCGTGGTATGCATGGATCGCGGTGATTGTCCTTGTGGGCGGGATCATCCGGCAGGTCGTGAGCATGAGCCACAAGCATCGCGAGCGAATGGAGATGATTCGACAGGGAATGGACCCGCGGGATTATCCTAAGAAGTAGGCCGGGCTCCGCGGAAATGTTTCGAGTTGGCCGGGTTGATCGCAGCATGCGGCTCTTAACTTCCTGTTTCGGCGCGGTCATCCTGCCGGTCAGCTCGATTCTGACCGGGTGCGCGGCGCGGCCGATTCCGTCCGGGTCCGGCAATTCTCAAACCAACCAGCAGACGAGTCAGGTCGGACACGGGCGGATCACGTCGTTCTCCGGTGAGCATCGCTTTCTCTCCAACTTCTGGCCGGCGGACGTGACGTTTGAGGGCGTCCGCTTTCCATCGGCCGAACACGCGTATCAGGCGGCGAAGACGGTGGATGTTTCGGAGCGCGCGAGGATCGCGGCGCTGGCAACGCCGTCCGATGCGAAGCGCGCCGGTCGCGCGTTGATCTGCCGGGCCGATTGGGATCGCGTGAAGCTCGATGTGATGGAGCGGTGTGTTCGCGACAAGTTTCTCAATAACGCGGACCTCGGCGCTCAGTTGCTGGCGACGGGGGAGGCCGAGTTGATCGAGGGCAACGACTGGGGCGATGAGTACTGGGGCGTGTGCAACGGCCGAGGCGCGAATCATCTCGGGAAGATACTCATGAAGGTCCGAGCGGAGCTTCGCCAGAGGGATGCAGGCCCCTGAATTGAGCGTCGATGGCATTGGGTGGACGGGGTTCATACAATCCGCCGAGATGCCATCGCCAGGTTCGCACACGCCGTTCCGTGCTTCGGGCACGATTCAACTGATGCGGGAGATTCGATTTTCGATCGATCGCGACTGGGCGCGGGCCGCGCACGGGGCGAGCGGGTTCGAAGGCGCGCTGCCGGTGACGAATTCGTGGGGCGGGTGGCCTTCGGCGGTTGGGGTCGCGCCGTACCTGATGCTACGGATCGTGGTGAGTGGCGAGCCGGACGCGACGACAGGGTATCTTGTCAACATTCAGGTGCTGGACGAGTTGCTGCGGCGGTATGCGATTCCTGCGGCGGCGCGAGCGCTGGCGGTGCGCGGGGTATCGCTGACGATTGAGCGGTTGCTGGCGGACATCTTTGCGGAGGTGGCCGGGCGAGTGCCAAAAGGATGTCAGTTGGAGTCGCTGACGTTGGCGGCGACGCCGTATTTGTCGAGTCGGATCGACGGGAGGCGACCGGGAATGGTGGAACTGACGCAGAGTTTTGAGTTTTCGGCGTCGCATCGGCTGCACGTGGCGTCGCTGTCGGACGAGGCGAATCGTCGCGTGTTCGGCAAATGCAACAATCCAAACGGGCACGGGCATAACTACGAAGTGCGCGTGACGGTGGGCGGGGAGCTGACGGCTGATCGCGGGACGGTGGTGGAAGTACCGCACTTTGAGTCGGTGGTGAAGCGCGAGGTGATCGATCGACTGGACCACAAGCACTTGAACAGCGATGTGGCGGAGTTCGCCAGTGTGAATCCGTCGGTGGAGAACATCGCGCGGGTGATCTGGGGGTTTCTGGAGGCACCGCTCAAGCCGGCGCGATTGCTTCGCGTGCGGGTGTATGAGACGGCTAAGACGTATGCCGAGTATGCGGGGGAGTGAGGGAGAAACGGCGAAAAGTCGAAACGTCGAAACGTCGAAAAGTCGAAACGGCGATATGGAGGCGTGGCGAGAAAAGGGAACAAAGTTGAGGGGGATGGGGATCGCGAGGGGTTACGCTGCAGCGGCGAACGCGCGGTCGGCGATGGCTTGGAATCGCGCGCGAACTCGGCGCCGGAAGAATCCGAGGCGGAGTTGATCGGCCCAGTCGAGTGCGTAACGCTGGAACAACTCCGGCGACAGGAGCATCATGGCGGGCTGTGCGAGTTGAGCCTGGTGGGCCGCTTGGTGCATGAGGAGGCGGTCGGTGTAAGTCGCGCCGAGTCGTTTCAGCGTTGTTGAGAAGAACCGACGAGGGTTGCGCGCGGCGACGGGCCGGCTGTTTCGCCTGACGATCTTGGCGACGACAATCAAGACAGCAAGCACAATCCCAAGGATGAGCAGCAGATTGCCGACGGATGAGAAGACGGAATCCTGCGGGGCAGCGCGGTAACCGCGAAAGGCCTCCTGAAGCCGGAGCGTGCGTTCTGGGTAGGCGCGCTGGGCGAGGAGAGAGGCTTGCAGATTCAGCAACGTCATGAGATTCATGGGTTGGCCTCCTCGGTCGCCTTGCCGTGTGCGGCGATCTGGGCGGATGGAGCGGGGTCTGGGGCGGCGGAGGCCTTGAGCAATCGGCGCGCGATGTGGTGCGCGATGCGCTCGATTCGGGAGTCGGGGTCGTTGTGACACATTTCCGCCACTCTTGCGCGGAGAGGCGTGAGTTTCAGCAGGTCGATGATCCAGAGGGCATGGCAACGGTGATCGGGCCGAGGGTCGTTGAGCATTCTCAACAATTCGTTGGCGCCTTCGGGCCTATGCAGCCGGAGGAAGACGCGCACGGCGGCCGCTCGGACGTGTGCGTGCAGGCTGTCGCAAAGCGGCGCGACGAGTTCAGCTCGGCGGCGGTCGTTGATCTGGTCGAGGGCGTCGATGGCGGCAGTCTGCACGAGTGGGTTGTCGTCTGCGAGGGCGCGTTCGAGGATTCGCCGCGCGGTTTCATCGTGCACGCGCGCGACGGCTTCGAGGGTGGCAGCGCGAACTTCGGCATCGGGGTCGTTGGCCATGTTAAAGAGCGTGCGGGCGAACTCGGGCGCGACGTTGAGCGCGATGATGAGTCGCACCGCTCGCAGCCGGTCGGCGGCCTGGTTGCTGACGAGGCGGACCTGGACCTGCGTGGCGAACCCGGAGATGTACCGAAGGGCGCAGGGTCCTGCGGCGCCGGCTTCGCGCGGGTCGAGCTGGTCGAAGCGGTTCCAGAGGCTCTCGAATACTTCGTCGATGGCGGCGCGGTGCAGCATTCGCGCCCAGCCCTCGGGGCGGTTGAGCCGGGTAGGGACGGCGCGATCTTCAATCCGTCGGCGGTGCTTCAGTTCGAGTTCGGCGATTTTCCGCAGGGCCGGGCATTCGTGATCGAGGATCTCGCGGAGCGCCAGGGTTGATGCGGGCACGTTGATTTGAACGAGTGCCCAGACGGCGGCCTTGTTGGCGGCGCTGTTATCGATGAGCGTGAACTGCCGCAGGATCGCGATTTTCTGATCGGTTGGGATGCCGAGGTGGATGAGCCAGCCCGGAGCGAGCGTGGCGGCATCGGCCGGGAGCGAGAACGCGGCGTGCATGGGGTCTGCGAGCCAGGCGAGTGATCGCACGTGGGCGAGGCCGCGCCGGATTCGCGGTTCGCGCGCGAGCCAGCGGTAGCGGATCATGCCGACGAAGAATTCATCATTGCGCGTGGCGGCGAGGGCATTGAGGACTCGGCGACGCGGTTCGGGGTGGCAGAGCGCGATGTAGACGAACGGCGCTAATTCTGGGGTGACCTGATCGCTGAACAACTCCATCATGGCCTGGGTGATCTTGCCGCGCTTGAGCGTATTGGGGTGAAAGAGGCTCGGCTCAAGCTCGTCGGCGAGCAGCATGGCGGCCTGGAGGACTTCGGTCCGATGGTGCGTGTCGAAGCTGCCGATGGCGTCGCGCAGGGCTTCGAGCAGGTGGCCGCGTTCGTCGCGGATCATCTGGAGGGTCTGGACGATCGCATGAGCAAGGTCGCGGTCGGCGGCTGCATCGGTGCCGGGGGTTTCGGAAGAGAGGTCCTGGAGGACCTGGCGCGTTTCGTGATGCGTTCGCCAGTGATGAGTCGTGAGGTTTCGGATGGTGGCGGCGGCTTCGGATCGGACCTGGACCGCGCCGTCGTTCAGGGCGATGGCGGCGAGGTATGCAAGGCGCGGGTTGAGGCTGCGCTGCACAATCTGAACGCTGTTCAGGCGCGTCTGGGTTTCCGGATGGCGCGAGGTGACGCGCAAAGCACCGAAGAGGTGCGCGGCGTTGGCGATGACATCGGATTGCGCTGCTCTTCCAAGTTGGTGGAAGAGCGGTGGAACGGCTTCGAGGCCTTCGTCGGCGCCGTGCGTGAACAGAATGCGGAGAAGGCTGCGTTGCCGGTCCTCGGAGACGTGCGGCAATGCGTCGACGACGGCTTTGTCCGCGGCAATGTCCCGGCCGGCGAGGAAGAGCTTGTCAATGTTGAGAGTTACGTTCACCGTGCGCCGCACCTCATGAGTCGATGAGAGTTTCGTGGGGCTTATCGGCGGTCGGGAGGGCGAGGCTTAGCTTGAAGGGCCATGGTCAGATAAGAAACGTCGCAAAGGGGAAATCGCCGGCGGACGGCTGGTTCTCGGATGGATCAATGGCGGAGCCGTGGCTTGAGACGTAGTCTACGGCGACGCGAGCCGGAGACTTGGTCTCCGCCGGGCAGTGCGTGGTCAGTGCAGGGCGGCAAGAGTGACGCAGAATCCAGACATGTCGGTTCGAATCGGCCCCGTGGAGTTGAAGAACCCGGTGCTTACGGCGTCGGGGACGTGCGGCTATGGCGAGGAGTACGCGCCCTATTTGGATCTGTCGCGTCTTGGAGGGTTCATCACCAAGAGCGTTACGGTGAAGCCGCGCAAGGGTAATGCGCCGCAGCGAATCACGGAGACGAACGGGGGGATGCTGAACGCGATCGGACTGGCGAACGTAGGCCTGGAGGCGTTCGCGCGCGACAAGCTGCCGTACATCGCGACGATGGGGACGGCGGTGTTCGTGAATGTGGCCGGTCACAGCATTGAGGAGTATGTGACGATCTGCCGGCGGCTGGATGGTGAGGCGGCGCTGGCGGGTTTTGAGCTGAACGTGTCGTGCCCGAATGTGTCGGACGGGTTGATGTTCGGGACGGATGCCGGGTTGCTGCGCGAGTTGGTGAGCGCGGTGCGGCCGGTGGTGACGCGCGGTGCGTTGATCGTGAAGCTGTCGCCGAATGTGACGGACATCGCCTCGACGGCGCGGGCCGCGGTGGATGGCGGGGCGGATGCGTTGTCGCTGGTGAATACGTTTGTCGGGATGTCGGTGGACATTGATTCGTGGCGGCCGAATCTGGCGAACGGGTCAGGGGGGTTGTCGGGCCCGGCGATCAAGCCGCTGGCGGTGCACCTGGTGCATCGGGTGTATCGGGAGGTGGCGCGGGAGCGGGGCGTGCCGATCATCGGACTGGGAGGGATCAGCCGTTGGGAGGACGCGGTGGAGTTCCTGCTGGCAGGGGCGACGGCTGTGGCGGTCGGGACGGCGTTGTATGTCGATCCGACGACGCCGTTGAAGATCGCGGAAGGGTTGAGCGCGTACCTGGCGCGGCGCGGGTTGTCGAGCGTGGGTGAGTTGACTGGACGGTTGATCCGGCCGGGAGAGGGTGGCGCGGTTGCGACGGCGGGGTGAGAAACGTCGAAACGTCGAAACGTCGAAAAGTCGAAACAAAGGCGCGGAGAGCGGAGGGCGGGCTTGGGGATCAAGCCGGGCCGATGATTCGGCGTTTGCGCGGGGCGGGGCGAGGCTTCGGGCCCTCGCGGCGCGACGTGTTGTGATTTGCGGCGGAATTCTTGCCGGCGCCGCGGCGAGAATTGGGTCGACCAGACGAGTTATCAAACGCGTTTCGCGGGCCGCGCGGGAACTTGGCTTCCGCCGTGCGCGCTGTGTCGGTTCGCGGGCTGCGTGTTGAATCGGAGTTTGAGCGTCGCGAGGGGCCGGTGCGCGGGCCGCGTGATGGTCTGCGGCGCGGGACGGCTTGTTCGTGTGCTGCGTGGCCGGGGACTTTGTCCGCCAGGCCGCGGAGGTACTTGATCTCATCGGGCGTGAGCTTGCGGTAGGCGCCGACGCCGAGTTTGTGAATCGACAGTTTTCCGACACAGATTCGCACGAGTCGGCGGACGTTATGGCCGAGCTTGGCGAGCATGCGCCGGATTTCGCGGTTGCGGCCTTCGCGGAGCGTGATTTCGAGGATGGCGTGGTCGCGCTGGCGATGCACGACGCGGACCTGTGCCGGAGCGGTCTTGCCTTCGGAGAGCCAGACACCGGTGCGAAGTTTCTGGATGTCGGCCTCGGTGGGGACGCCGGCGATTTCGGCGCGGTAGGTCTTGGGGACGCCGTAGCGCGGATGGGTGAGTTTTTGTGCCAGCGCGCCGTCGTTGGTCATGATGAGCAGGCCCATCGAGTCAGCATCGAGCCGGCCGACGGGGAAAATGCGCTCGCGCACGCCGTGCAGAAGGTCGCAGGCGCGGGTGCGACCGGAAGGATCGTTGTTGGTGCAGAGGACGCCGGGCGGCTTGTTCAGGAGATAATAGACAGATTGCTCGGATTGGACCGGTTTGCCGTCCACGACGATGCGGTCCGTTGCGAGGTCGGCCAGAGCGGGCAATTCGTGGAGCGTCTGCCCATTGACGCTGACGCGGCCGTCCAGGACGAGTTGTTCACAGCTTCGGCGGGAGCCGAATCCGGCTGCGGCAAGGATTTTTTGAATGCGTTCGCGCGGCATGGTTGAATCGTTGATGGGTTCCTGTGAGGCGCGTTGCCGCCAATGGCCGCGATCAAGGGACGCCGAACTTGAGCGTCACGCGGCATCGTCGACGGACGGTCACGCCTGCTTTGCGTGACGGGTCGTGGATTGTAGGGCATGACGGGGCAATGTGCGCGGGCGCGAAGTGCGGAAAGGAATCAGCCGCCGCCGCCCGTGTTGGAGGTTCCGCCCGGGCTGGTGCTGGGGTTGCTGGGAGGGGAATCGGTGGGTTCGTTGGTGGGTGGGTTGTTGGTAGGGTTATTGAAGGTATTGCCCGTGCCGGGGAAGAAGATTGGATTCTGCGAGTCGCCTGACCCGCCTGCGTTCAGGAACGGGTCTCCGCTGCCCGGAGCGCGCGGGGCCTGGGCGAAATTGATGGAGCCGGCGGGAGAGGAGTAGCCGAAGCCCGCGAAACCTTCGAGCGTGCCGCAGCCGGAGAGAGCGATGACCCATGTAAGCGCAGCGAAGGAAACGACCCTTCGCGCGGCGCGGGTGGTGGTGTTGCGATCTCGCAGGTTAGCAGTCTTGAGTTTTAACACGCCACGCCTCCCATCGGAAACGACCGAAAACGATCGCCCCCTGATTCACTATAGCATCGGGTCGAACCGGGCGGCACTGAAGGCAACGACTGCTCGCGCAATCAGTTCATTGGAGTCGTTATCGGGGCAGATTATCGATCTTGGCGGCGAGGATGAAATCGCTCTCGGTGAGGCCGTCGATCTTGTGTGTCCAGATTGTGATACGGACCATGCCCCATGCGAGGTAGATGTCCGGGTGGTGACCCTGTTGCTCGGCCAGCTCGCCGACGCGGTTGACGAATGCGAGGGCGGTGACGAAGTTTGGAAACGGAAACGACCGCACGAGGTGGTGGTTGTTCTCCGCGGCCCAGCCGTCGAGCTGGGTGAGCATGGCTCGGATGGCATCGGGCTGCATCGGCGGCACGCCGCCCTTGCAGGGGACGCATTCCTGGTTGGCGAGGTCGGACATAAGCAGTTCCTTTGAATTGCGAGTAGGGGCCTTCGAATTACTCTGCGTATCGGTGACGTTCCGAGCCGCGACCGTCAGGGAGCGCCGCGCGATGTCTGAATTGGGGTGAATCACCCCAGATGAAGTTTGGCTCAATTCGCAAGCGTTGCTCGGCGCTCCCTGACGGTCGCGGCTCGGTTGTTCAGATGTCCTCAATCGCTATTCATCATTTTCACCAAGGGGCAGGTGGCGTGCAAGGGCGAGGGACAATCGAGTTTCGAGCCGCGCGCTGGAGTTAGACAATTAGCATCGCATCGCCGTAGCTGAAGAACCGGTAATCGTTTTCGATAGCGATTCGGTAGGCGTCGAGAGTGCGCTCCAGGCCGGCGAAGGCGGCGACGAGGGCCAAAAGGGTGCTGCCGGGAAGGTGGAAGTTTGTGATCAGGGCGTCGACCGCGCGGAACTGCCACGGCGGCTGGATGAGGATGTTTGTCGATCCGGCCATTGCGCGAAGTGGAGCGATGCCTGCCTGATCGCTGTCGCGCTCACGCTCGTTCGCCGCGATGCCGCCGTTCGAAGAATCTGCAACTTGCACAGCGACCGATTCCAGCACGCGGACGGTTGTGGTTCCGACGGCGACGATGCGGCCGCCGGCGCGACGGGCGGCGTTGATGGCGCGCACGGTTGCGTCCGGGAGGTCGAACGACTCGGTGTGCATCGGGTGCTGGTCGAGATCGTCGGCTTCAACCGGCGCGAACGTACCGAGGCCGACGTGGAGAATGACATCGGCCGTGTTAACGCCCGCGCGGCGGAGCTGGTCCAGCTGTTCGGAAGTGAAGTGCATGCCGGCGGTGGGCGCGGCGACGGAGCCGGCTTCGGCGGCATAGACTGTTTGATACTCGTCGCGGTCTGACGCGTCCCGCGGGTCCGCAGCGGCTTTGGCACGGCGGATGTACGGCGGCAGCGGGGCGCGGCCAATGCGCGACAGGAGCGGCTCGGCGGGTTGCGGCTGGGAGAGTTGTACGCGACAGAGGCCGCGTTCGAGTCGATCCAGGAGCGTGATGCGCGCGTCGCAGCCGACGAGTTCGAGCGATTCGCCGGCGCGAAGTCGACCGGCGCCGGTCAGAAGAACGGTCCATTGATCGGGCGCGTCGGCGCGAACAAAGAGCGCGTCGAGGTGAGCGCCGGTTGCGCGGCGGGCGGTGAATCGGGCGGGCAGAACGCGAGAGACGTTGCGCACCAGCAGGTCAGCAGGTCGCAGAAAGTGGTGCAAGTCCCGAAACACGCTGTGCCGGACTTCGCCGGTCGCGCGATCGAGCACCATGAGCCGCGCGGCGTCGCGCGGGTGGCACGGCGCCTGGGCAATTCGTTCGGGCGGGAGGTTGAAATGGAGCAGTTCGGTTCGTATCGGAGCACCGCGTAGCGTCGGCCGATAATGATAATTGGAGGGATTCGGTCGGCAAATTCTTTACCGCGGCGCGTCCGAATCCTACGATGAAATAAGCGTCGCGCAGCGGGCGGCCGTGAAGGGCGGTTGCCGCAGCGTGACGGGCGTGGATGCGAGGAGCAGCGCTGATGATGGAACAGCCAACACACGAAAGCGCGATCCGGCGATGGTTCGCCGGGCTGGTGGAGGAGTGTTTCCAGACGGAGCTGGGGCTGTGTGACCCGGGTGTGCTGGACTACCTCGTCGATCTGCTGACGCAGTACATCCACGTTGAGCGGATCACGACATTGGAGGACGGCAGCGGCCAGCGCGTGGCGGATCTCGCGGAGATGCTGGCGGCAGCGCTGCCGAACGGCGCGCCGACGGGCGAGGCGCGGCAACGATTGATCCACCGGCAGATCGGCGACTACACGCTCTTCTGGACGGGTGTCTATCCGGAGAACCTGCGGCGGCTACACCGGCGGCGCACGCGCGACGATCTCATTTCCTATTTCGAGCAGGGCAAGCGGTCGTACGACATCGCCTCGCGGTTGAGCACGAGCGACACGCGGCCGCCGGCCGGCGTGCTGCGGGCGCTAAGCGAACAGTTTGAGTATTGCGTGTACGGGCTGGGCCTGGTGCGCAAGAACTGGGAGCAGCGCGGTCCGCAATCGGCCGGTGTCATCGGGTTGAGCTAGCCGCAGAGACTTTCTTCTTGTCGGGGTGCCGCGTGATCGTCGGCATCGCGTTTCATTGACTTAGGCGATTCTGGACCGCGGCGCGAAGGGTGTCCACCCGGACGCCGAGGTCATGAAGGGCTGCCTGGGCGACGCTGCCGTCTTCCCGAGCGAGGGCGAGCAGCAGGTGCTCGCTGCAGACGACCTTGCTGGAGAAGTGTCGCGCTTCTTCAATCGCCACGGCCATCACATTTCGAAAATGCGGCGTGCCGGGCAGACGGCCGAAGACCCAGGTATCTTCAAGGCTGGCCTTGATGAGGCGATCGACAGCGTTTTTGGCTTTGGGCAGGTCGATTCCGAGTTCTTTGAGAATCTCTGCGCCGACGCCGGTGCCTTCCTCGAGCACGGCGAGCAGAAGGTGCTCGGTGCCGACGTAGTCTTGCTCGTAGTCGCGCGCGATGCGCTGCGACAAACGGATGATGGCCTCCATTCGGCTCGTGAGTTTTTCGTGCATCGTGTCCCTGGGTCGTGTTAATTCTTCAGCGGCATCGGCTCGGCGCTATTCGGCGCGACGGCTGCGGGCGGAGAATCCTTGACCGGCCCGGGCAGCGTGCGATCCGCGAACCATTTATAGCCGAGCGAGATGGCGGCGACAAGCGCGGAGAACATCAGCGTGATGCGCAGGATCTTGAGGCGGTTGGCGACTTCACGGTCGCGCCATTCGGCGAGGCGCTTGTCGATCTCCATCAGCTTCGCGTCGATGCGCAGCTCGATTTCGTCGAGTTTGATCTTGATGTAATCGTCGGCCGCGCCGCGCAGGCGGCTGGCGATGCCGCCGACCAGTCCGTGCTGCTCGATTTGCTGTTTGAGCGACCCGCGCGCCAGGTCGCCGCCCTCTTCGGGAAGAAACTGGTACTCGCCTTCGTCGGGCGCTTCCGCGCCGGTGATCATCTTTGTCATGACCGAGGTGACCCATTGGCGGCGCTTGCGGGCGAAGCGTTTCAGGAGACCTTCGGCTTTCTTGAGGCGGTCGATGAGGTCGTGGGCGTTCTCGTGTGGCGAGGCGGGCAGGCCGCGCAGGCGCGCGAGGGCCACGAGGCCGCGAAGAGGCAAACTGTCATAGTTGGTTCGCTCGATACGGGCGATCTCGCGGGCCAGTTCCTCCTTGCTCGCGGAACGCCGCACCGGCCGGCGCGCCCAGACGACGATATCCAGCAGGGCATCGTGTTCGAGTTCGATCAGCAATTCCTGTCGCGTGCGTATGGACGCCACCAGTGAGCCGGTAGGCAGGTCGGGGTCCAGCTCGAGGCCCAATTGCCGGCCGTAGCGAAGCAGTTCGTCACGTGGAAGGTCGCTCAACCCCTGTGCGGTGGGGAGCGAGGCGTACGACGGTGCGGGAGGCGTGTTCATTCGCGGCGGTTCCGAGAAATCGGCAACGTGCGAATGATACCGCGCCGACGTGCGCGGAAAAGGCGAGCAGCCAGGGGGCGCATCGCCGGGGGACGTTTCGCTGGAATGCGCTTCGCCGATCGGCTTGTCGCCGGTAGTGTGTCTTGCGCAAGAAAGAAGCCGACGGATTGCAATCCGTCGGCTTCGAGGGGAGAAGAAAAACGCGTCGCGCGGCGTCATTCGGAATCGGCGCAACGAATTGGCGCGACGAATTGGCGCGACGAATTGGCGCGACGAATTGGCGCGACGAATTGGCGCGACGAATTGGCGCGACGAATTGGCGCAACGTATCGCACACCGGATGGATGCCGCGCGGAAGTTGCTCAAGTCCGCGGGCGTCGTCGGCGCACGCGGGCCATTCCGACGAACCCCGCAACAATGCCCGCCATCGGCAAGGCGCCGGTCGCGCCGCAATTGTTCAGCAGCGAAGCGAGAAGCTGCGCGAGCGTACCGGCCTGGCCGAATCCTTCGTCGATGCCGCCGAAGTAAATATAGCCGCAGTCATCGGCGTAGTACGGCATCTCTTCGTCGGTGAAGAAGTCGGCCACGCCCGTGGATGCGGGTGCATCGCGGTCGGCGATGTCCACCATCTGGAAGGATGCCTGCGACAGCGCGAAGACACGGCCGTCAATGACGCCGACGCGTTCGACGCGGCCGCGATGTTCGAAGATGCCGCGCTGGACGAGCGCCGTGTCGGAGAAGTCGACCAACTGCACCGCGTTCTGACAGATGGGCTGGTTGATCTCCGCTGCCGAACCGGGGCTTGATGAATCGGAGCCTTCGCCCGCGCCCGGCGGCGAATCGTCGAACGGCGTCGGCTCGCCCGGAACCGGTGTCGGCCCGGCGGGGTACTCGACGTGGCGGAAGGGAATCGCAATGAGGTTCAACTCGTCCACGACCTTGAACGCCTTCTCGTCGTAGGTGGCCTCCGACTCGGTGTAGGAACCGGGCGGGCCGAGGATGACGCGCGAGAGCTGCTGCGGGCTGCTCGGGTCGGACACGTCGTAATAGGCGACGGCAGGCCGCTGACCGTCCGTGTCGTCGATGCCGACCGCGATGAGCCGGTCGCCGCGCGGCTCGATGTGCGTGGACCAGCCGGGCACTTCGAGTTCGCCTGTGACGGCGGGGTTGGCCGGGTCGGAGAGATCGAGGACAAAGAGCGGGTCGACTCGGAAGAAGGTGACGGCGTAGCCGCGCGGGCCGTCGAAGCGCACGGCTTCAAGCGATTCGTTCTGGATGATGTCGACGCTGCTGAGCGGGAGGATGTCGTCGAGGTCGGTCACGTCGTAGGTGTAAAGCGCGACCTCGCGGAAGCCGAAGCCGGTGGACTGGGTGACGACGCGCAGGGCTCCGTCGAATTCGTCCATGTAGAAGCGATTGCGGATCGAGCCGGGGACGAGCACATCGCCGCGGACGTTGATCGCGCCGGCCGGATCGGAGATGTCGATCGCGGTGACGCGCGTGGAGACGTCGCCGGTGTCGAAGTCGTATTCACTGCTGCCGGCGAAGATGGTCGTGGTCGAGACATGGATGACGGCGTTGTCGCCCTCGAAGGTCTCGCGTTGCACGGGCACGGGGTTGGCCGGATCGGCGACGTTTACCGAAGCGACGAACGCGTTAGTGGAGACAACAAACGCACCGGTATCCGGCGATTGCGTATCGCCGTTGGGCTGCCCGGCGGCAAGGCTGGTGCCGACGACGTAGATGATGTCGCCGACTCGTCGGCTCTGGCTGGCATAGCCGACGAGGTTGATCTTGCCCTCGGATTCCGGCTGCGTCGGATCGCTGACATCGACGATGGCAAGCTGGCTGCCTTCAAAATCGGGTTGACGGCTCTGGGGCACGAGCGGCGGGCTGGCGGCGACACCCGGTTCGGCGCCGCCCAGGACCGGCAGAACGTCGGCATAAAAGAAGAAATCGGCGCTAAGCAGGGCGAAGACGCGGTCGGCGACGACGTACATCTCCACGCCGCGGCCGCGAAGATCGAAGGTGCCAAGCACGGTCGGCTGGCCGGGATCGGACACGTCGATGATAATAAGCCCTTTGTAGCGATTCAGGACATAGACACGGTCTCCGACGACCTTGACCACGTCGGCCTCTTCGATGTCGCGGGCGACGGATTCGGTCTGGGCGGCCTCTGCCGATGCAGGTGCGGCAGCGTCGTTCCCGAAACCGAACTGGCCCGGGGCATTGTTGCCGGAGCCTGTGAGGCGCACGGCGTCGCAGGCGGCACCGGCCGACAGCACTGCGCACGCGAGCGCGAGCAGTGCAAATCGAGCAAAGCAATGGGGCGATGCGAGGCGGGCGCAGGGGTCACGCGGGAGTGACATAGTGAAGTGTTTCCTTTCGCGAGGAGCCATCGGGCGGGGACTCGGACGAAGGCGCGGCATGGGTGCCTCCATGTGTCCGTGCGAGTCATCGGATTATACGGTCGGGCGACTTGAACGTGCAAGCGTTTGATGGGGGGCACGCGTCCGGAGAACGCGACAAGCCGGAGGAACGATACGATTGAATTGTGCAAACCGTCGCAAAAGTACCCGCATGGATCGGCTGGTTGGGCAATACGCCCCAGGCGCCGGGTCAGTCGAGATAACCGAGGTCGCCAAGGCGGCTGGCGACTTCCTCAAGTTGCGACTTGCTAAGGACGGGTGCGGTCTCGTCGATGCGGCGTTCGCGTGGCGGCTCGTAGCGGACATGGACCGGCTTGTCGAACAGTTCCTGAATGACGTGGCCTTCCATGTCATTCGGGACGCGCTCGCCGAGTCCTGCGATGAGAGTTGGTGCGATGTCGGCGATGTGCGCCCGGATTTTTCGACCGCCGCGGATGCCCGGGCCGTTGGCGACGAAGATGCCGTCGAGCCGGTGCGTGCCCTCGAGCCGGTCCAGCTCGACCCATCGCACGGGCGACGAACCGCGGATTTTTTTGATAACGGCGAGGCCGTCGGCCGGGGCGAGGAGCAGGTCGGGCATCCACGGATGATCCTGCCGGTTGCAACCGTAGAGGTGCTCGGTGACGAAGACATCGGTAAAGATATTCATCGTGTTGCCGTCGCGGTCCTTGCAGGTTTCGGCGAGGAGTTTCTCCCGGATTTCGCGGCGCAGGGCTTCGTAATCGCGCGGTTCGACGATTCCGTCGGGCTGGCGACCCTTGAGATTGATGTACAGGAAGCCGTAGATGCCGGCGTGCAGGACGCATGCGCGAGTGCGCGAGGCGTCGAAGGCGAGATCGTGATCGAGGTTGCTGCCGTTGCCGGCGCCGTTGCGCGAGCCGACGAGCCGCTTCCACCAGATGCCGGCGCGACTCTGGGCCTTGGCAGCGCCGTTGCGCAGGGCGAGGTAGCCCCACTTGGCAAGCAGCAGGTTGGGCTGGACCTTGCCGTCGAGGCTGCCGTGGCCGTGGTCCGACATGATGAGGATGGTCGCGCCGTGTTCATCGGCCAGCGTGCGGAGCTTGCCGAGGACGCGGTCCAGAGCGGCGAAGCAGTCGATCGTAAGCTGCGTCCGCTTCGGGTCGAGGTGGCGCGTGCGCGGGTCGAGGTAGCGCCAGGCCTTGTGCTGGAGGTTGTCCACGAGTTTGAACAGGACCATGAGCACGTCCCAGCCGTACTTGTCGCCGCAGAAGCGGGCCAGTTCGTAGCCGCGCTCGAAACTGTCGCAGATGTAGCGGAGGTTCTGCGCGAAGACCTTGTCGCCGCCGAGGGCCTTGCGCTCCCATTTCTTCTCGTGTGTGTAGTCGGGATAGCGTTCGAGAATCTCGGCCTGGAGTTCTTTCGGATAGGTGAAGTCCTGCCCCGTCGGCGTGTCGAAGCCGGAGATCATGAAGCCGTTGACTTCTTCGGGCGGGAAGGTCATCGGCACGTTGATCGAGCCGACGCGATAGTCCTTGTCGCTCAGGATGCTCCAGATGGTCTTCTGGCTGATGCGCTGGTTGTTGTTGAAAACGAGCCGGTTGGCCTCCACGTCATATCGAAGAAAGTCGATAATCCCGTGCTTGCCCGGGCCTTTGCCGGTCATGAAGGTCGTCCAGGCGGCGGGCGTGATCGGCGGGCGGGTCGATTCCAACTCGCCCCAGACGCCGCCGGCGGTGAGCGCCTTGAGGTGCGGCATGACGCCCTGATCCATGAGCGGGCCGAGCACGTCAAAGGTCGCGCCGTCCAGCCCGATCAGAAGCACCCGTTCGAAACAGGCGCTGTCACCGTTTGTCGCGTTTGCACCGGGCATGAAAGTCGATGGTTGCTCCGATCGCGGCCCACGCCCCGCCCGACGCGCCTCGTCGGCGCGTTCTGACGCATGCTCGCGATAAGGGGGAATCTTAAGGTCGGGGAAGCGCGGGGGCAACCGACGCGGCCGGTGCGGGTCGCGGCCAATCGCTTATTTTCTGAAAGATCAGCAGATACGGCGACTTCGCGCCGGGGCGCGGCGCGGATTGGTGGATGAGGCGCCACGATGGATCATCATCGAAATCAGACAGCGGCAGTCGATGATCCTCGCTGGCGGCGAATTGATTCTCCCACGCGAACAGGGCGCCGATCGGCGCGGCGGCGAGGGCTTCGCGCACCGTGGGGCGGTCGGGCGGAAGGTTTCGCCGGGTGACGTAATCGATCCAGACGTTTGAGGAAATAATCTCGTGCTCGCCGTGGCCGTTGTCGTGCAACCATGTCAGCGTGTCGCGGATGATTGCGGCTTCGGGCGGCGGTTGAATCGGTCCGGCGAGTTTCCAGGCTGCCAGCGCGATCAGGCTCATCACGACGAAGGCCGGAGCGGCCATCGCCCAGTGGTCTCGCCGAGCGTCCGAAGCCTCATGCGAGGCGCGTTGAATCCCGCGGCGGTCGGCGATGAGCGCGGCCGCGCACGTAGCGACGAGCAGGCCGGTCGCCAGCCGCACGGCGGTGCGCGCTTGCGCGACCTGGGGAAACTCGGCGAGGATATCGTGCATGCGGTCGTGGATCTCGAATTGTCGTTCCAGAGAGGCCCACAGGATGAGCATGGCCGCGGCAAGGGCGACGGTGCCTCGTCGGCCCTCGGTTGCTTTGGAATCGAACAGGCGATTCCACCCGGCCAGTGCTGCGACGGCGACGAGCGGGGCGATCGGCACGAGGAACCGCGCGTAGCCGCCGGATGCGTACAAACCCAGCGCTCGAATCGCGGTGTGCGCGAGGAAGTACGTCAACGCGACGGCTAGGGTCAACCGCGCGGCACGATTGCGCCAGAGCGGTGCGAGACCGGCGATGGCCAGCACCATCACGCCGGGGCCGGACGCTTCCAGCGAACGGCACAGAAATGTCAGCCAGCCGCCGCGGCCGTATTGCGTGGACGCGCGCGGCGCGAAGAGCAACTCAATCGCCGGCTGAACGCCGGCCAGAATCGCCGCAACGTTGATGGCGACCGGCGCCCAGATGAGCGGCCACCCCCGGCGAAGCGGCACGCCCGCGCGCCAGGCACACCACGCCCACGGGAAGGCGAGAATCACCGCCTCGTGCCGCGTGATGAATGCCAATGACATGACAGCGGCGGACCATCCCCATCGCGCGCGCAGCGCCAGGTACACCGACGCCGTGACGTACAGCGCCATGGGTGATTCGGTGAGCGTTGTCTGGGCGAGATTGAAGAAAAGCGGCTGCACGTAGCAGAGAGGAATGACGGCCCACGCGCGGCGAATCCCGAAGCGGCCGGCAATGCCATACGCCAGCCATGCGGCCGCGGCATGCATGATCGCCGAAAGCACTTTGCAGGCCGGCCAGCCCAGCGCTGCGGGAAGAAAGTACGGAATAGTGAAGCCCGGTCGCCCCCAGTCGTTGAGCAGGTAGCTCGGCCAGGTCCAGGCCCACTTCGCGAAGAGGTAATGCGTGAGGTCGTCGAAGTGGACAAGGCCGTCGGGGTGAACGCGCCCGCATGCGACCGTCAGGCCGAATCCCAATACGAGCAGGATCGCGGCGAGTCGGCGATCGCGCGGCGTTGAGGCGTCGGTGACAAGGTCGTGTGAATCGGCGACGATCATGTGCGGCATCATCGCGGTTTGACGGGTGGAGTAAAGTCAGCCGGAGTGAATTCGAATGGGCCATCCTGCGGCGGGATTCGAGCGATACGAGCGGCTCGGCGAGTCGGTTGCGTTCGATATGGCCGACGACGCGGCGATCGAAACGTTCGATGCGCGGCGGGCGCGGGCGCGGTGTCTGCCGTTGATGGATCGGGTCGCGGCGGCGGCGCTTTGCGAAGGGCGCGACATCGACGACATTGAATGCGAGCGGTGGGTGGAGATCGGCGAATCGACGGCGGGGCCGTGGCGGGCCGTGCCGCTCGAAACCGTCGCGCGCGAGTTGAATTCGTCGCCGGAATTGAGGACGGCGGAAGACGTTGAGTCGGCGGGGGCGCAGATGTTGTTTCTTCGCGCGGTGCGCGTTCGCGGGACGATTCACCTTACGGATCGGTTGTAGCGCGTCACGCGTGCGAATCGGCGCGGGCGTGATTCACCAATTGGTCTACCGTTTCGCGCAGCAGGGCCTCGCCGCCAAAGGTCATTCCCAGCTTCATAATCTTATCGACGGCGATTTGATTCTTCGGTGATGCGGCGCTGCCGGTGATCGTCGCGCGGCTGCCGCTCAATTCCGCCGCCAACCTCGCCACGGTGTAATCCGCCACGTACCGGTCGTAGCAATTGAAAGCCTGCCCGCGGATCGATTCCTCGGGCGCGGTCAGGAGAATCTCCACGGCCTTCGCCACGTCAGCCGCGTGGACCTCCTTGCCGCCGCGCTCGCACGTCATCGGTTCGCCGCGCGTGACGCGCCGCACCAGCTCGTACCATTTGCTGCGCGCCGGCGGATGGGCCACGCCGTAAATCCCGGTCGGCCGCACGGCGCAGATCGGCCAGGCCTCGCCCAGTCCGAAGCTGTGCACGAACTTTTCAATCGCTGCCTTGTGCGCGCCGTAGTGCGAAGTCGCCCAGAGCGGGTGCGCCTCGTCCAGCGACCGATCGGGGAGGATGACTTCGTGCACGGCGCAGGTCGAGATAAAGACAAATCGCGGTACGCCTGCGGCCCGTGCCGCGCGCATCAGCGTGAGCGAGCCGTGCAGATTGAGGCGGATGAAGTCCTCAAAACCGGCGTCGGCTGCCGCGCGAAAGCCTGTCCCCGCGGCCCGCGCCAGCGCGCCATGGACGACGGCATCGACGCCGCGGCAGTAATCCGTGAATCCGTCGGGTTCGCCCAGCCCGCCGTGAACCCATTCGATCGCGCCGGGTGCGTTGTCGAATCCGGATGCGTCGGACTCGGCCCGGCGCCAGCAGCGCAGCGCGTGGCCCGACGCGGCGAGGCGTTGAACGATGTAACGGCCCAGAAAGCCTGTCGCGCCGGTGACGGCGATGCGCATCGCGTCAGTCCTCGATGGTGACGACTTCGATCTCAAGCCGGCCCATCAGCGGCAGCAGCGACATCATCGACTCCATCAGGGCCTCGTCGTTCAGCGGCATCAGCGACAGGGCGATGTGCGTCGGGTCGCAATCGGTCTGGCGCATGGCGGCGTCGATGTCCACCCATTGCCCGTCGATATAGACCTGCGTCCACATGTGATAACCGAACGCGCTCTCGGCCCCGTTGGGCATCTCGCTCCACGGAATCTGCACGATCCCGCTCACGCCGCGCGACGGCAGGCCCGCCACCCGCGCCAGCGCCGCCAGCAGCACGGCATGCTCGCTGCAATCGCCCGCCCGCGTCTTCGCCACTTCGCTCGCCGTGGCGAACCCCACATCGAGGCCCTTGTTCTTCACATACGTGGTTACGTATTTCCGCAGCGCGTCGGCCTGCTCGGCCGGGGTCTTCGCGTCCTTCACCGCGCGCTTGGCGAGCCGCTTGATTCGCGCATCGCCCGTGTTCACCATGGCGGACGACTTGAGGTACTCGGCCGTCTTCTCGTTCGCGGGCTTCGCGCCGTCCTTCGGCGCGGTGATCTCGCGAAGCTTTTTCCAGTCCAGCCGGCGGATTGTCAGCGTCGCCTCGTGATCGCTCACGCGCCGGAAAGTCTGCATCCCCGTGGTCGGCATGTCGGGCAGCGCGTCGCCGTCTTCGGGCACGGTCAGTTTCAACACCACCGATTTCGCCTTGTCCGGGATCTTCTTGTCGGCCGCCACAAACGTGCTGAAGAACATCTCCGGCCCCTTCACGCCGTCCGTCTTCAGGGCCTCCTCCTTCGTCGCGAGAACGATCCGCACTTTCATGATCCCGAGGTTCATGTCGGTGACGAACGGCTTGGCTTCCTCGTCCACCCACATCGTCGTCTGCACCGGCACCTGCATCTGGAGCGTGCTGGTCACGCGGAACAACTCGCGCGGCGTCCCGCGAACGTCCACTTTCTCCTTCTTCTCCACGTTGAACGTCACCTCGACCGGGCCGTCCGCGCGGACCGACGGCTCATACGTCTTCACCGTGAACTTCATCCCGGGCTTGATCCCGCGCTCGCGCTGCTCCAGCAGCAGGCCCCACGCGAACTTGCACTCGGGGTCGAAGTCGTACGTATTCGTGTGCGTCGCGCCCATCTGATCGGTCACGAGCGTGATCTTGCCGTCGGCCACCGTGCCCTTTTGCTTCACCGGCATCTGGCCCATGAGCATTTCGCTCTCGAAACCCAGCGGCTTGCCGTCCATCGTCTCCCGGTAACGCTGGTCCATGGTGATCTTGATCTTCGCCGGGCCGCGCTCGATCTCCACCGTCATGGTCGTTCGCGTGTGCATCTCGTCGCCGACCTGATTCTGCGTCGAGTGCATGTGGCCGCACCGCTGACCCTGCATTTCGACGATGGCCCAATCGCTCTCCGCTCTTGGCGGCGCGCTCGATTGCGACTTTGGACTGGCCAGCAGCGCCGCCGGCGCCAGACACAACCATGCCGCGAACAACCGTTGAATGCTCATGCAAATCGAACCATGCCTTTCCACCGTGCCGACGCTCGGCCTGAATTGAGTAACCGATTGGAGAGTATAACGAGCCGCGTCGGCGGGGTTCCCGCGTGGCTCGGCGCGACTTGACGCCGCGCCGAGGCCCGCTAAAGTGACCCGCGCCATGCATCTTTCACGCGGTCGCATCGCTGCTGCCCCCGTCATCCATTCTCGGTCCATCCGTCTCATCGTAATACGAGTCTTCATGCCGGCCCTGTTTGTCGCGGGTTGGGTGGCGAGTCTGGGGCAGACGGGCTGCTCGCGACCGGTCCCGCCCGAGACGGCGACGACAAGCGAGATCAACGAATCCGACCGCGAATACCTCTGGGACGCGGCCTTGAGCGTGTTGCGGAAGATGGATTTCCAGCCCGATCGACAGGACCGCGCGCAGGGCGTCATCACGACGCTGCCGACGACGAGCAAGCAATGGCACGAGCCGTGGCGGCAGGACGTGAAGGGCGGCTACGAGCTGGCGCAGGCGTCGCTGCACACGATTCGCCGGCAGGTCACAGTACGCTTCGTGCGCGAGGGGGCGTGGCGCGTGGATGTGCAGGTCGATGTCTATCGGCTGAACGTGCCGGAGTCGCAGATCACGACCGCGTCGTCGGCGATTCAATCGTTCAGCGGGGTGCTGCCGACCACCGAGGGCACGTACCTCGGCGGCGAGCAGGCCGCGCGCGACTGGACGTTTCTCTATCGCGACGGCGCGATGGAAGAACGCATTCTCAATCGCATCCTTGGCGAATAGCCGCAGCAGCTACTCTGCGATGTTGAAATCCACGTCGGCAGCGTCGAACCCAGCCCCGAGCGCGGACGAGCGGGCACCGGGCGGTCGCCCAACGGAAAACGCGTAACAACCAAGTCACCTCGATTTCAACGTTCAATCTCTCGGATCGTGTTTGCGACGAACGAGGATCGCGCGGCGCGCGGGTGGTGAAGTCGCCCGCTCACGGTCTTGCGGTTCGGAGCGCGAACCCTCGCGGGGGAACTCGCCGTCGCGATCCCAGAGGTAATAGACCGGCGGCTCGCCCAGCACCTGGCGAAACGTCTGCCCCAGTTCGTCGGGGCTTCGGCCGCGCAGGCGGAAGCCCTTGGCGCTGTGCGTGACCTGCGACCAGCCGAGGATGGTCTCGACGACGAGCCTCCGCACGCGCGGATATTTCGCAATCTGACTTGTAAAGGCGTCGCTGAAGGGGTCCAGCTTCAGTCGGCGCAGGCGTTCGAGGATGGCCAGCCGCCCGCGCGGCAGGGCGCACTGACCGATCCGGTGCATGCCGGCGCGCTCGAAGACGGGGTTGACGGTGCCCATGGCGGCGAGGCACTCGATGAATCGCACGCCGACCAGCGGCAGCGTGCGCCGCACGAACACATGCCCCAGCCCGCAGCCGCGCACGTCGGGGTGCATCACCAGCCGCCGCAGGACGCGCAGCTCGCGGTTGAGCCGGCGCAGGTTTCGCACGAATCGCCCGCCGGTGGATTGGTTTCGCAGGGCCAATTCCATCGGCCCGTGCGCGAAGACGAGGATGCCCAGCGGCTCGCCCCCGGGCTGCTCGCGCAGGAGGAAGACCTTATCGACGAAGCCCAGGCCGTCGCGGTGGCGATAGTGCATGGCTGAAAAGAGACTGTAGTCGCGCACCGAGCCGGGTTCGACGACCAGCCGCCGGTGCAGCGAGAGCCGTCGCAGGCGGGGAAGATGGGTTTCGACGCGCGGCGGCTCGGCGCCGAGCCGCACAAGTTGGTTGGGCTGCAGGTCTTCGAGGATGTCCTCGTGGGTCGTGGCGACAAAGAGCGTCAGGCCGGTGCGGCTGACCAGCTTGCGCAGGTTGCAGGCCAGGGCCCGGGCGAGGCGGCGGTGCAGGATCGCCGTGAACTCATCGCAGAGGATCGGCGCGGGCGCGGGGCAGCCGACGGCGCGGCCGATGGCGCGGGCCAGCGCGGCGCGAAAGCGTTCGCCGTCGGAGAGGTCTTCCGGCGAGCGCACCCACAGGCGCGGCTCGCCCAGGCCGCAGGCCGTGAGGATGCGCATCGCCGTCGCGAGCGGCCGCCGCGGAGCGACGAGATCGATGATGGAGCTACGTTTGTCGAGTTTCTCACGGCCGACCCAGGCAACCCGCCCCAGCTCCTCGGCGAGCGCGTTCAGCAGGCTGCTCTTGCCCGATCCGCTCGGGCCGACCAGCGCCGTGATCGTGCCGGGCCGGCACGCAATTCGCAGATCGTCGGCGACGGGGTGCGGCGGTTCGTGCGGCGGGATGCCGAAATCCCAGCAGACGGCCCGCTTACGCGGCGACATCGGCGTGACGGCCGGCTCGCGAATGACGCGCAGGTGCAGTTCGGCGGCGGAGTCGATTTTTTCGTGCATGCGAGGCCCTCCCAGGTGCCCTAACAGAAACGGGAATTATTCACTTGACAAACCAAACAAAATGTCTTATACTTAGGGCATGAAAACTGCGAAATACAAGCAATTCATGTCCCTGACGGAAGAACAGGCCCGCGATTACCTTGAATCGCTCCGCTGGCCCGACGGCCCATTCTGCCCCCATTGTGGCGACTTGGAGTATGTCAAGCTAAAGGGCAAGGCAACCCGGCCCGGCGTTTACAAGTGCAAGGGTCCGGCCTGCCGGAAGCAGTTTACGGTGACGGTTGGCACGATCTTCGAGCGGTCGCATATTCCGCTGTCCAAGTGGGTTGCGGCCTTCTACCTCGTTTGCACGTCCAAGAAGGGTATCTCGGCCCTCCAGCTTCAACGGATGCTAGGCCTTGCGTCGTACAAGTCCGCTTGGCACATGGCCCACCGGATTCGCTGGGCGATGCGACAAGAGCCATTGGCGACGATGCTGGGCGGGACCGTGGAAGTCGATGAAACGTGGGTTGGTCCCCGCCGTCGCCAACCAAACGGCCCGAATCGCTGGCAGGACAATAAGACGCCCGTAGTCGCCTTGATTGAGCGCGGCGGGAACATGCGCACCCAAGTCTATGGCAAGGTGACGAAAGACAATCTCCGGCAGGCGATTGATTCGACCGTCAAGAAGGATGCCGTCTTAATGACGGACGAGAATCAAGCGTACAAGAACATCACGGGCGATTACGCGGGACATGAGACGGTGAACCACTCGGCCGACGAGTACGTTCGCGGCAATGCCCACGTCAACACGGCCGAGTCGTTCTTCGCCCTGTTGAAGCGCGGCATTCACGGAACGTTCCACCATTGCGGCAAGCAGCACCTTCACCGCTACGCCGACGAGTTCGCCTATCGCTGGAACTACCGGAAAGTGTCTGACGCGGAGCGGACGGAAGCAGCCCTACGGCAAGCGCCAGGGAAAAGGCTTGTTTATCGGTGATTTTGGCCGGTCCTAACGCTTGAGCCGCACGGTTGTCGATGTTATAATCATGCGGATGGCATACGGCACACAAAACATTGATTGGCCAGAAAACGACGCGCTATCGCTTGAATACAAGTTGCACTACGGGTGCGCCGTCGGGCACCTTTGCTTCTCTGATTTCGTGAATGATTCCCCGCTCTTTGGCAAAAGCAGTATCCTTGGTCGCGGCTTGCAAGAAGAGTCTTTTGATTTCTCCATCCTTGGGGAACGAAGTTCTGCTGCGGATTATGTCGGCGATCTTCTTTTGATCGGCCCGGATGCTCTGTAGTCGCTCGACAAGATTCCTTTCTTCAAACCTAACACGATCTACTATATCAAATCCAACTCCGTGAAACATGAACGTGGTCCCCGGAGACGCATATCGCATTTCTCCAGCTAAGAATAATACATTACCTATGGAATTAACTGATCCGACATTATGTGTGACTAATTGACACGGCAATGCCCGAAGCACATTGAATAGTGTAATTCCATTGCTTACGCCCCCGCCTGGGGTGCTTAACAATAAATATATTTGTCTTACACCGCGGTTTGCAAGGTCGCTGCAGGTTTTGAGAAGCGCTTCAGTAGTGGTTGGGTTTACTTCGGCGCAGAACGAAACGTAAACGACATCCAGTCGTTGGGGTAGACTAGCTGAATGCCCCTGCGGCAATGATTGGGGGTTTGCTGTAACCGCTTCCGGAGGCTGGCTTTGTGTCATGCGAGTCGCTCCTTGACTTTCTCGTATCCACGTGATTAACTTAAATGCGGGTGGCGGGAAACGATCCCGCACGGGATGCGCTCCCTACGCAAATAGGGCATCCCACCGGACCCCAAGTCCGGCGCGTCTTCCAATTCCGCCACACCCGCGCAGCCCGGCCCGGCAGGGCACCCCGTCAACAGGACGGACCCCGCCAAGCCGGACCTAAGCAAGGCCCGACCGCTCGCTATCGACCCCCGAGGCCGGACGAGCGGCCGAGCCGCTGAACTACGGTCGGATACCCGCGCCCTACGCGGGTCCGGCCGTTTTTTTTTCTAACTGCCAATCAGCAGCCCGCTGTGCCGCCGAAATTCCAATGCCCCCCCTTTGTTACGGCGCTCCAGCATGTCGGCGAGCTTCTTCTCGTAGACGACAGCACGGACCTGTGCCTTTTCAAGGCCAGTCTCGTTCGCGATCTGTGTCACCGATTTGAATTCTCGCGCGATTGCCTTCATGACCGTATCGCGATTCGACAGCACGGGCACAGGTTTTCGAGTGCGGCGAGAGGCCGCCGGAGCAGTCACTTCAACGCTCAAGCCCACATCGCGAGAGACGAACGTGCTGATTTTCTCGAGCGCCGCGATCGCCTCTTGGTGCGCGGCGTTGATTTCCTTCCGCAACGATTCAATCAGTTTGTCTCGATTCGACTCCATCGGTCACTTCCTTCTGGTTGATGTGTCGACGATAGGGCACAACACGGCGACTTGCAACCCCCCTAATCCGTAGACGATATCGTTTTTGTCTTGGGCGACCCAAAAACTAAACGTCTTGCAAACCTTTGGCGAGCCCGGCGATGACGTTTGCAACTGTAATATCGAGGCTTCATCCGGCTCCAAGCTTGCTAATCCAATGCCATTGGCTATAATTATTAGCCGAACGCCTTCTTGTTACTTTCGAGAATTCAGCTCCAGAACGCTTGTAGACACAACGATTTGCAGGCGAACACAAAGGAACAAGGCGATGAAAAAGCGAAAGCCCCGTATACCAAAGCCTAAACGGCAGTTACGGCTTAAGGCAGCCGATATTTCGCTTGATGACCTGTTGCGCGGCGCGATGCAGGCCGGCGCGCAGCAGCCCAAAAAGCCGAAACGTCGGCCCCCCGGCGACACCAAGAAGCCGCGCAAGCAATAGCGCGCAATGTCCGATAATTATCGTGATTCGTGGCCAAGAGGCTGGTTTGTTAAGTGCATAGTTCCCACAGAAACCGAACCGAGCCTAGCGAAGTCATTGCGCGGAGTCAATAATTTGCAATAATCGGGTGACAGGAGCTGTCACCGCGCTTGCAATCTCATGCCCGGCGGGGAATTAGGAACGGGGTGTCCTGGCGGTTTGGGCAATGGTGGCGGGGGAAGAAGGGGATCATTTGAAAGTCGGCTTCGCGCGGAGGACGGGTCAGATTGCGTAGGGTGGGTCAGCCGCATCGACCCACCAGAGATTACAGTGCGTAGGGTGGGTCAGCCGCATCGACCCACCAATAATTGCAGTGCGTAGGGTGGGTCAGCCTCACCGACCCACCAGAAATTTCAGGCCGGATCAACAGACCGACAATTAGCTTTCCAGCCCGTCCGAGTCGTCACTCTTCAGGCCGTACCACGTTCGCAAGATGAAATAGACCTGCACGGAAAACAGGAAGGCGACGAACACAACTTTCAGGCAATGGACGAACGCGAGGCCGTTTTCGATGGCGTCCCGCGTGAAGTACCAGACGAATGCGGCCAGCAGCAGCGCGCTAAGCCACTCCACGACTGCAATGTAGCGGGTTTTGTTAAAGCGAACCATCGCGGTTCTCCTTCATGCAGCACGAGTCCCTTTGGGCCGCGTTGTGCGTTGCGACAGCTGTTGCGTGAACCGTTTTCACAAAGACCGGTGGGTCGATACGACTGACCCACCCTACGGGACTTGCGCGAGTAACGCACCCGTTGGTGCCCTAGCGCGTTATAGCCATCGTAAATGCAGCACCCTCAGATTCAGTTCGGGAAGAATGTCGTCATTTACGAACAGCTCCGAAATCAGTTCGTCAGGCGTTTCATCACCAGCTTGCAACGATGCCTGCGCTTGTTTCACGAGCGGAAGCGAAACAGAAGCTGGGGCCGATGCCTCGAGAACAGATTCCCAATCAGCATCATCATCCTCTGATTTCATCGGACTTGGAACAACCGAGAGCACCGAAGGTGGAAGCCCACCCAAAACGTTGATGCGGTCAATTGCGCGTTGAGCGATGTCGTCCTCATTGGCTCCCACACTCGCTGCAGCAGACCATAACAAGCCATAGCGCTCCCACACACCGCAAAGAGAGCCGTCCGTCACGCGAGTGAGCAGTTGCTCGCAGAGAGTCTTAGCGGCCGCGCGTTCCCGGCGGAATAACATTGTCATGAAATAGAAGACCGGCGGCGCCAGTTCGACAATCGCAAAATCGAAGTCTTGAGAAAGCCCCAGCATCGTGTGCTCCGCGTTGAAGATGATGCACTTTGGGTCTTCCTGCCATCTCCGGAATAGCTTGAATGTTTCAGCGGCCCTTGTTGGCGCATGATGCGCTCGCAGCCCGAGCACAAGCGGCCAGCTGAACATCCGTCCCGCAAAACTAATCGGGCCGTTTTGCATGTCTTCCAACCCATCTGAGACGACGGCGCGCGACAGAGCTTCCCTCATATGGCTTGTTGAGATGGTGATTGCGGCGATTGCTGTCAAAGTTGGGTGCGCCAGTCTTCCCGCATGGTTGAGCACAAAATAGCGGTCGACAGGATCCCACGTCTCGTCGTCCAACGCCCGAGCAAGTTCGATAAGATCGATTTCCGACTTAATGGACCGACTTTGGTCGATCAAATCCGTAAGGAAGGCCTCCCTCTGATGCCCGAAGTCGTAGGTGCGATAGTTCTGTGTACTGAAAGCTCCCTCTGCGTTCATTCGTCGGCGATCATCTTCCGTGACGTCGAGAAACACGTGGAACACGAATGTAGGCTTGACCCAATCGCGGGTCGGCTTCCCAAAGATCTTCATTGCGTTGCTCATTGAAGCGGGCACGTCCGCAGAATCGACCTCCACTGCGAAAACTGGTAGCTCAGTCTTCTCGTCGGTAAAGAAGGCGAGATCAATCTGTTCAGAATGTGGTTGCGTGCCGGGGATGTCCCACTCACGGATCACGCGATACCCCAGCGAGCTTCCGAACGATTCGATTGCCTCAATGGCGGCGACGCTGCGAGATGTTCTGTGTTGGCCCATGGCGGCTCCTCCAGCAGTGGTTATCCAGGAAAGCAAGCTGCGGCGGCTACCCACCTGCTTATGAAGATACCGATGTCGGCCGCGCTCTCCTTGATCTCGTCGGTTACGTGATCGACGATGACGGCGATGACCTTGGGCTTTGGTCTATGTCCATTGCGTGAGTTGTGTTAATCGGAAAGCATCATCTGCCTCGCGATGGGGGAGTCGAGTGCTTTCTTTTCATCGCGTCTTCGTGCCATGGCGGCGGAGTTTAAGGAATGCCCGGCGGGGATGGCAAACCGCCAAACGGTTGGCAACTACGGGTCGCCGGTGCCACACAATGAGCCGGCGGGTCGAGACGGCCGACCCACCTTGCCTCTATCGTGGTGGGCAGTGCCCACCCTACGGGAGTTCCCCCTCACCCGGCCTCTCCCCCAAGGGGGAGAGGAGTATTCGGTAGGGTGGGCATGGCCCACCAATTGAGTCCCAATCGCGGCGTGTGTTGGCGG
Source organism: Phycisphaerae bacterium RAS2 (assembly GCA_007753915.1). NCBI lineage: Bacteria > Pseudomonadati > Planctomycetota > Phycisphaerae > Phycisphaerae bacterium RAS2. The sequence continues at coordinate 3,288,868 of CP036352.1, read as the reverse complement.
GCGGTGCCCACCCTACGGGAGTTCCCCCCCACCCGGCCTCTCCCCCAAGGGGGAGAGGTGTTGCAGGCGCGCGGCGTGTGTTGGTGGGCGGTAGCCACGCTACATGTATCTACATGTATCGTGGTGGGCAGTGCCCACCCTACAACTTGGGACCGCTTTTACAACTCCCGGCTGACGAGGCACACCGCCACGCCCTGGATGGAAAACTCGCGCGAGTCGTCGATCAGCATCGGCGGTGTCGCCGGATTGTCACCCCGGAGAATCACGACGCGCTGGCGCGTCTGGATCTCGACGCTGACACGCTTGAGGGTGGAGCGGCCGTCGACGAGGCAGGCGCAGATGCGCCCCTGCACGAACTCGGGATCGACACTCGGCCGGTAGTCCACAAGGATGATGTCGCCGCGTTTGAGGGTCGGCTCCATGGAGTCGAACTCGCAGCGGAGGCAGTAGCGGTCGGGCCGCCAGAGGTGTCGCAGGACGGGGAAGATTTCAAGCTGCTCCTGCGTGTCGGTCGGGGCGCCGTTGGGAATCGTGCCGAAGAGCGGCAGGCCGCGCGTGTCGAGTTGCTGCGGTGCGTCGTGGCCGTCGCCGTCGCCGAGAAGGACGGATTCGGGCACGCCGAGCGCAACGGCGATGGCGCGGAGTGTGTCGGGCCGCGGGTTGCGGTCGCCGCGTTCAATGGAGGAGAGATAGCCCTGGTTGACGTTGGCGCGCTCGGCGAGGCCGCACTGGGAGATGCCCTGCTTCGTGCGATGAGAACGAATCCGCGCACCGACTCCGTTTCGATGTGTGGTCGCGTCCATGCGAGTGTGTAATCCAGCCATGGCTCATCGCATCCGTTACGATGGAAGCCCCCAGTAAGTTGTTCGCCCCGGGCGATCTGTTCGAAGCGGTCTGCCCGCGGCGGACTGTTGAAAGCAATCCGCTCGAAGCAATTTGCCCCAAACAATCCGCTCGCAGTTGCTTCATACAATCGCCTCGTTGCTCATTGTCAAGCGCCGAGCAGGGCGATAGTCTGCCCAAATGCCGCGAGAGCGTTCTAAACCGGGTTCGTCAGTGACAGAGATTGTCACCCCCCCCTTGGGCCGACCGTTTGCGGCGTTCCTCGTCGTCGGTCTGGCGGGGGCTTTCATGCTTCGGGCCGATGGTTCGCCGTGGCCGGTTGCGTGGTTGGCGCCGCTGCTGCAATTACCGGTGTGTCTGGTTTGGGGCCGCGCGGCGTTCGGACGGCATCGAGCGATTGCGAGCGGCTTGGATCGCGCGCTGTTCGCAATGGTCAGCGTGCTGGGAGCGGTTTTGGCGTTGCGCGCTCGGCGCGTGGAGTTCATCCTGTTGGGGCCGACGTTGTTTCTGGCGGGGTCGGCTGTGCTGGGGTGGCTGTCGCGGGTGTTGGCGGGCATCGAGGGCGACGTGAGCGACGCGCGGCGTGTGCTGGCGCACGTGCTGCCCGGTTGGGGCGTGCTGATTGTCGCTGCGACGCTGGTGCTGGCGCTGCCGATCGCCACGCGCAGCGGAGTGCCGGATTACCGTCACAATTTCTGGTCGCACGTGTTGAGCTGCGCGGTGACGTCGGTTTCGGCCGGCTGCCTGTCGGGTCACACGGTGTACAGCCTCGGCGAGGATTTTTCGCGCGCGGGGCAGGCGGTGGTCTTCGGGGTGACGGTGCTGTCGGGGCTGGCGTGGCTGGCGGTGGGGACGTCGCTGGTGCAGCCGCTGATCGGGCGTGCGTTGCCCGTCGCGACAGTGTTGAAGGCCGCGGCGGCGGTGTTGCTGGCTGGCGCGGCGCTGCTGTATCCGGTGTGGTCGTCGACGGATGCGCCGACGGCCGACGTGCGGGCGGGGTGGAGCGTGGTTCATGCGGCGAGCGCGCTGTTCAACGCGGGGTGGACGTTGAAGGCGTCGGGTCTGGCGGCGGAGCTTCGCAACCCGTTGGCGTTCGCGAGTGTCACGATTCTGGCGGTGCTGGGGTCGCTGGGCTTGCCCGTGGTGATGGCGCTGCTGCGGCCATCGCCGGGCGCGGGCGGCGGTGGGGAGGGGATCGACTCGCCGCGCGGCGGGGCGTGGGCGATGTGGGAGACGGGTGTCTTTGGCGGCGCGCTGGCCGTCGTGGCGCTCACGCTGTTCTTCTGCGAGACGCCGCGATTTCTGCCGGCGCACCTGACGCCGACGCGGCCGGTCGAGTTTGGCGGCGCGCTGCCGTCGCTGCACGATCAGATGTCGCACGGCGAGCGGTGGTCGTTCTGCGTGTTCGCGGCGGCGACGCGGTCGGCGGGGCTGCAGAGCTTCACCGTCTCGCAGGGCGGGATCTCCTGGCCGGGATATGCCACGATCATGGCAGGCGCAGTGCTCGGCGGGTCGATCGGCGGCATGACCGGCGGATTTCGACTGACCGTGCTGCCGCTCATGGCGATGCGTCGGCGAGTCCTCGGGCGACTCGCGCTCATTCCGCTTGCGTCGCTGGGGCTGACCGCGCTGGCGATCCTCTCGCTGCGTATGTGTTGCGACGGGACGCTTTACGAAATTGCCTTCGAGGCGGTGACGGCGGCGAACAACGTCGGGATGTCGACCGGCCTGACGACGCATCTTCCGTGGGCCGGGCGACTGCTCCTGATCGGCATCCTGATCCTGGGGCGACTGCTTCCAATCTGGCTTTGGGCGCGGGCGCTGTCGCCATGGCCGATGCTGGAAGCGCGCGGGTCGGCGCGGTAGCGTAGGGCCGAGATGGCGACTTCACGATTCGTATATTCATTTCGCGCGATGTGCCGCGTGGCACTCTTGATCGCGGCGGCGGCCTGCGCGTCGTGCGGCGGACCGAACCCGGGCGCCACGTCCGCGCCGTCGCAGGCGGACCTGCCGCGGTTGCGCCTGGAGCGCGAAGGCGCGAACGGCGCGAAGCTGGCAGGGCTGTCGCCGCTGGTTGGTTTCGCGCGTGGCAAGGACTGCTCGCTGATGCATTGCCTCGAGATCGCGCTGGAGGCGCTCGGCCGGCCGATCTCGTACGACGATCTCATGGGAATGAGCGGGCACGCCTTTCGGCTTCAGGTGCGCGCGAGCGGATGGGACGGCGGCGCGGCCGATCCGGCGGTCGGCGACGGATGTCTGGATACGCTCATGGCGGCGATCGGCTGGAGCTACGACTTTCGCGTCGTGCTGCGCGAGGACCTGACGGCGAGCGACGCGCTGCTGCAGGCCGTGCGCGACAGCATTGACCGGCGCGTGCCGGTGCTGGCGGCGAACATCATGCCGCCGGAGGACTGGGGGCTGATCGTCGGGTATCGGCCGGATCGCACCTGGCTCTGCCGGGCGTACAACGACGGGGCCGAATCGGTTGACCGCGTGGCGAAGGGTTGGCCGACGGGCGTGATCCTGTTGACCGGCGCGCGGACGCGGCCGGCGAGTTTGCAGGTGCACGTGGATGGTTTGCGTCGCGGGATCGGGATGTTTGAACAGGTGCGGCAGACGGGGGCGTATGTGACGGGTCGCAAAGCGTTCGAGACGTGGATGGCGCAGCTTCGCGCGCCGCGCGATGCGTCGTACGTGCACGCGAACTTCTGGCTGTACGTGAATCTAATTGATTCGCGGGCGGCGGCGGTGCGGTATCTGCGCGACAAGGCGCGGTCATTCTCCAGCAAGGAGATGCACTGGTCGATGGCGGCCGACTGGTACGATCAGGAAGTTCGCCTGTTGATTCAGAACCTGCCGTATGTGCCGTCGGCGAAGGAAGCGGGCGGGTCGGTGCCGCCGTATCAGACGCGGCAGCAGCAGATCGACGTGCTGGGGCAGGCGTTGAAGCTGGAGGAGAAGGCGGTCGATTCGCTGAAGCGGGCGATATAATCTTCGTGGCTCACGTCGAGCCGGTGAAAATTACAAGGAGTGTAATCCATGACAACGTCCCCCGCGCCGAGTTCCGCGACCGCGTCTCGTAGAACGGTCGCCAAGCGCGCCGCGCTGATCGGCCTGCCGGTCACGCTGATCGGCATGGCTTCGTACATGCCGCTGATGGATGTGCCGTGGATTCGCTCGACGGCGCTGCCGAACATCGTGGTTGCGCTGATCGGGATGGCGATTTCCGTGTGGGCGATGGCGCGCTGCCGATCGTGGTGGACGGTGCCGACCGGCGCGGCCAGCGTGCTGCTGGGAAGCTTCTTCATGTATTTCATGTTTGTGATGTCGGTCCAGCCCGAGGCGCCGAACGCGCCGACCGTGGGGGATCGCGTGGCCGATTTCACGCTGCCCAATCAGGAGGGGCGACCGGTTTCGCTGGCGTCGCTCCATGCCAACGGCCCGGCGCTGCTGGTCTTTTATCGTGGGCATTGGTGACCGGTGTGCATGTCCGAGCTTCGAGGTCTCGAAGCTGTAAGCAGGAAGCTTGAATCGGTCGGCGGCAAGCTGGTCGCCATTTCGTCGGACACGGTCAAAGAGGCCAAGGGCGTCACGACGCGGCAGAAGTTGAGTTACGACATTCTTAGTGATGAGAAGGTGAACGTGATTCGCGCACTGGGGCTGTTCTTTCATGAATCGACCATGGACAAGGACACGACCATCCCCGCGCACTACCTGATCGACCGCACCGGGCGGGTTGCGTGGCGATGGATCGCGCGCAAGACGCACGACCGGCCCGATCCGAAGGATGTTATCGCGATTATTGAGGGGTTGGAGTAGGGGTCCCAGAACCTTGCCTACAGCGGGGAGTTGGATTCGCTTTGGGATTGTGTCCATCGCGCGATATACTCACTAGTCAGGAGCGCTTCAATGTCCACAAGTCAACTTGAAGAAATCGTATTCATTGTTCAGGAAGAGCCCGAAGATGGCGGGTACAGCGCCGTGTGTCACCCGTATGGGATCTTTACCCAGGGTGATGACTTGGATGACCTTCGTGCGATGGTGTTGGATGCGGTGGCCGGGCGCTTCGCGGATGAGCCCGTCAAGCCGGGCCGGATACGCCTTCACTTTGTGCGCGACGAGGTTGTAGCGTGAGATTGCCGCGCGGCGTGGTTGGGGAGCATCTCGCCCGGGCGCTTGAGCGGTTCGGTTACGTTCGAATAGGGCAACGAGGCAGTCACATTCACCTGGTAACCGAACGCTATGGACGGCATCGAATCGCCGTTCCTGCTCATCGTGAGATGAAGTCTGGTACATTGAACGAATTGCTCAAACAAGTTGCCGAGCACCACGGGATCACTCGCGATGAGTTGGTGGACGAGTTGAACCTCTGATAGCGAGTATTATTACCGCGCTTTCCATCGACGCTTTCTTCGTTTCACGTTGGCTCCGATCGAATTAATCGAGCGTAATGCGATGTAGGGGCGGAATCAGTCCACGCGCGCGAGGACGGCCTTTGCATACTCTTCGTCGCCGGCGAAGTCGACAGGCAGGGCCGGACGTTTGAGGATGTGCGCGCGGCGGGGTGCGCCGGGGCCGTCGCATGCTTCGGCGGCGGCGTGGAGCTGGGCCTCCATGCGCTTCATTGACATTTGTCGGTAATTTGTCGCGAAGAACAGTTGCCCCCCGGGGGCCAGCAGGCTGATCGCACCCGCGAGCAGGCGACCGAGGTCGGCATCCAGCTCGAAGACGCGCGCCGGCCGCCGCGTGCGTGAGAATGTCGGCGGATCGAGCACGATCAGGTCGTATTGCTGCGCCTGCCGCTGCGCCCGGCCAAAAAAATCGAACGCATCGGATGCATAGAAGCGCGTCGCCAGGCCCTGGCCCGGCTTTGCCGCCGCCGCATCACCCGTCGTGCGCGTGTCAATGCCGTTGAGCGCGAAATTGTCGCGCCCCCATTCGAGATAGCGGCGCGAGAGATCCGCGCCGGCCACGAGGGTCGCGCCGCCCAGCGCCGCCGCCACCGAGAATCCGCACGTGTAGGCGAACAGGTTCAACACCCGCCGGCCGGCGGCCAGCTCGCGGATCAAGCGACGATTGTCGCGATGCTCAAGGAATAGGCCCACGGAAAATCCATCGTAGGGGCGAATGATGAATCGCAGGCCGTGTTCGTCGATGGTGATATCGGGGAGCGTCGCCTCGCCGATCCACGGCGTCGCGTCGCGATGGCGGACGTCGACGTCGGTCCCGGCGGCGGCGCGGTCCTTCACGAATCGCTTGAGATAGACCCCCGTTGTACCCAGCGAATCGTGAGCGGCCTGGGCTATGGTTTGCATCCGTTCGAGCGGGACATCGGCCCGCCCCTCGTGCCATTGGACGATGAGCGCGGGGCCGAAGCGCTCCATGACGACACCGTCCAGCCCGTCGGCCGCTCCGTTAAGAATTCGATAAGCGGTGGTCGCGCCGGATTCAATGAGCGACTTGCGGCGGGCGAGTGCGGTTTCGAGCAGGTGGGCATCGGCCGGGGAGATCATGTCGGCATGATAGCCTGTCGGGAAACATTGACGTTGTGAAAAGGGATGGGCTATGAGGCGCACTTACCGGACGCTTGCGATTGTCGATACGGAGTCGTAAGATTAGGTAGAAGCAACGGCTAGGGAGCGCTGGCGGCGCGGGCGAAAATGAGGCGCCGCGGCCGGGGAGCAATACCCAAATAACCAGAGTTCCCGACAAGTGCCGGGATGGAAGTGCAGCGTGAACGCTCAAGCGACAGGGACAACGTGCAATGTCCTGGTGCTAAACCGGCACTACCTGGCGATTCGCGTCGTGAACGTGAAGCGGGCGTTCAGCCTGCTCTGTCGCGAGCTGGCGGAGGTGGTGCACCTCGAGAGCGGCCAGTTCCTTTCTTACGACTTCTCCGAGTGGTGCGAGCTAAGCTCGCTGGCGCGCGAGTTTGAGCCGGATGCCCACGACTGGATTCGCACGGTGCGGCTGCACATCGCCGTGCCGCGGATCATTCGACTGGCGGTGTACGACCGGCTGCCGCGGCAGGCGGTGAAGTTCAACCGGCGGAACATCTACGCGCGGGATGGCAACAGTTGTCAATATTGCGGCCGGCGCTTCCCGACGACCGAGCTCTCGCTGGATCACGTCGTGCCCAAGAGCCTCGGCGGCAAGACAACGTGGGAGAACATCGTCTGCGCCTGTCTGAAGTGCAACATCCGCAAGGGCGGCCGCACTCCGGAACAGGCCGGCATGCACCTCACGACTGTCCCCAAGAAGCCCAAGCGCAACCCGGTGCTGACCGTGAAGCTGTCGGACGGCCGGTACTCGAGCTGGAAGGCCTTTTTGGACAACGCCTACTGGTCGGTCGAGCTGAAGTAGGGGCATTGAGTTCCTGAACAACCGCGGGCTTTTTGACCACCGAAACGGGCAATTAACCTGTGCGCGCGTGTATAATAACGAGGGCACAGGGGAGCCATGCCGTGTCATTCACGTTGCAGAGCAAGAGTGTCATCGCGAGCGCGATGGCCTGCGCGCTATCCATGGCCGCGTGCGGTCTGGCTCGGGGTGATGAGATCGCCTTCGACAATTTCACTTCCCTGGGCGGCAACTGCTACTTCTGCACCGGGCCCAATTCGCAGGACGGCTTCTTGTTTCCGTGGGATTCCGGCGCGGCGGACGATTTCGTCCTGATGCCAAGCGTGGATCCCTCGGGCAAGTGGAAGCTCACGGCGCTTTCGTGGTCGGGCGCCATTCCGATGGGCGGGGGCACGCCGGTGCCGGTGGGACTGTTCAACATCATCATCTGGCCGCAGGACATGAACGGGCCGAAACCCGCGGGCGGCACACCGATGGGATCACCGGACTATTCCCAGGCGCTTTACCATTTTGAAGACGTTCCGACGCTGGCCGAGCCGAATGAGAACGGTGAGCGATTCTGGGATTACTCGGCGACGTTGCCGGCCGGCGTGGTGCTCGATTCGAATGTTCCCTACTGGCTGGAGATTCAGGCAGTTGTCGGTTTTCTTCCGTACTGGACCTGGCAGCCGGTCAACAGCGGACAGGGGGCCGTGCCGCACATCGGCGATACGCTTCTGGGCGTGCCGTTCTGGGATGAGAACGGCTCGGTCCTTGATCTGTCGTTCACGCTGTATGGCGAGCCCGCGCCCGAGCCGGGGACGGCGATGCTTCTGCTTGCCGGGGCGGGCGGGCTGGTGCTGCGCCGCCGCCGTCAGGGGTCCATGAGCGGGCCGGGAATGCTCGACAGACGTGCGTAAGTGACCGGCACGCCGGCCAGCATCCCCTGCAGCGACAGAAAATCCGCCGACAGCGCCGCGTTTTCAAATCCCACCGGATACCCCAGTGTCGTGGTCACGAAGTTCACCGTGTTCAGGGTGCGCGTCGGTTCGTTCGCGGTCGCCAGAACGACCGACTGGCCGGGTGCGCCGCGGATCGGCCGGTTATTGTAGGCCACGTAGAAGTTCCCGTCGCCGGCGATGGTTCGATCGAAAAGAATCGCGCCGATCACCTGCCCGTTGTTGCCGAATCGGATGATCGTGCGCCCGTAGGCGTTGGTCGATTCCCACGCGCCGGCCAGAACGGCGACGGTGTTGTCGAGCTGCAGCGGAATGGTGATGTTTTGCGTGACGGGGTGGCAGCCGTCGGCCGCGGCGACGACGGTGACGGAGTGGTTGGCGGTCAGGTAGCCCGGTGCAGACACTTGTATCGAAAACGTGCCGAGCGTGTCGAGCGCGAGGACCATGCCGTTGCACATGCCGTCGGAGCAGATGCCGGTGAACGGCCCGACGCTGTTGACACGGAACGAGATCGAAGCGATCGGCAGCACCTGCCCCGCGCCGTTGGTGACTTTGAGAACGACGGAGGGCACGGGGTCGCCCGGGCATTCGCCTGTGGGGGGAAAAGAAAAACCGCCGCATTGACCGCCGGACATGCCGAGGGCGGGCAACAGCAAGGCGAGCAGAATGAGAGTCGTTCGAGATCGGCCGGAGTAAAGGCGGAGAGATCGAGTCATCGTGGTTTCAAATAAGTGTCTATCTGGGCGAGGGAATGCCCAATTGTAGCCCGGTCGCGGTCGCTCGTCGCGGTCAAGTGCGCGCGTGCTTTTTCGGACGGTGGTTTCCCATTTCATGTGACGGGTCGGTGGGCAAGCTTGAAATCCGGCGAGGCCGATTCGGCGGCGGGCCGATCGGCGATTGAGCGGGCCTTTTCTGCAAGGGGGAAGCAAGAAATGAAACAGCATCGATTGTGCAACGTTTTGTTTGCCACGCTGGGTGCGACGACAGGTTGCGCGGGCGGCTGCGGCAGCGCCTTTAATCAGCACGCGCAGATGATGGACGCGATGCGCGGTGTGATGAAGGACGCGGCATCGCGCCTGGGTGAGTCGGGCAACGGGCAGATCGCGGCGGGTGGGCATGTGGTCAATCCCGGGATCCGCGTGAGCGGCGGCGTGGAGTACTTCGCGGTCGCGCGCTACGAGGGCGTCGGCGGCCAAGTGCAGGCGTCGATGTCGGGGCCGCTCGACCGGCCGGTGTCGGCGGAGGTTCAGGCGGCGGCCGACGCAATCTGGCGGGATGCGTCGAAGTCGGCGGAGCAGAAGTTGCAGCTGCTGCACGAAATGCTTCTCGAAAGCGGGACCTCGCCGAATGAAGGCCAGTCGGCGGCCGGTATGAGTGGACCGCGCCATGAATAGCGGATCGCCAACTTCCCCATCACTTCCTCCGCACAAGCGAACTGCGCGGCATCGCCTGTTTCGCGCCGCGATGGTTTTCCTGATTTGCGGTGTCGCGGGTGCTTGCGTTCATCCCGCCGCCGTGGCAGGCGGCGACGCCGATGCCAGCATTGCGGCACTTCGGACGGAGCTGAAGGGCGTCAGCGCGGCGCTGGTGCAGATGCGAACCGATCTGACGGCCGGGCGCGACATTCAGACCAACGACCCGTGGACGCTTCGGCTGCTTGGCGCGGGGCTGTTGCTGCTGGGGTTGAGTTACCCCGTTGGGAAGCTGGTGTGGACGACGCTGGGCGGGGATCGACTTCGATACGGTGTGGCGGATGCCTGGCCGATGTCGCGGCGGCGCACGGACGGCGACGAGCGGGTTGCAACGACCCGCGGCGAGACGGAGTTCGTGGCGGGGCCTCCGGCGCGAGGCGGCACGCCGGTCGAGTTGAAGGCGCGTGCCGCGAGCGACGAGCCTGTTTTGTCCCATCATGCCCCAGCGGCTATCATGGAGCGTCCCGATTGAGCGGTGTGTGCGCCGCCGTCGGGCCTTTTTTCCTGCCTGCCGGGAGTGGTGCATCATGACTCGCAAGTCGATGGTATTTGGGTTCGCCGCGTTGCTGTTTGCGTCGTTTCAGGTGGAAACGCTGAAGGCGTTCGAGCCGCCGGTCGCCAAGGGTCGCAAGATCAAGGCGAAGGCGTCCGAGGAGGACGGAGGCGGCGGTGCGAAGGCCGGCCCATCGGACAAGGAAAAGGGCGACAAGAAGGGCGCGTCTGCGACGGGACTGAACAAGGGGCCGAACGAAAAGACGCGCTACGAGTTTGACTCGGAATCAGCGCGCAATCAGGTCTCGTTCACGTCGAAAGCGCCGGGTGAGACGATCAAGGGCACTGCGAAGAAGATCGAGGGCTGGCTGGAGCTGAATCCGCGGAACGTGGCGGAGGGCGCGACGGGTGAGATCAAGGTGCCCTGGAGCGACGTCTCAACCGGCAACAAGATGCGCGATTCGCACATGCGCGACCCTTCTCACGGCTGGGTGGATGCAGCGACTCACCCGGAAATTGTCTTCAAGGTAACGGGCGTTGAAGAAAGCAATCTGCAAAAGAAGAATACGAAGGCGACGTTGTTCAAGACCAAACTGGTCGGCACGATGTCACTGAACGGGCGTGACGTGGAGATGACCATCCCGGTCACGCTGTCGTACGTGGCGAAATCGAACAAGACGAAGGAAGCTCTCGGCATCAAGGGATCTTTCAAGATTCCGCTGAAGGACTTTGGGATCGAGGGCAAGCCCGGCGCGATCGGCAGCAAAGTGGCCGCCGAACAGGACATCAAGGTGTCCGTCGTTCTGGCGCGGGCCGGCGGCGAGGATGTACCGTCGGATGCCCCCAAGCCGACTCCCAAGGGCAAGCCGAAGCCGCGTCCGAGGGGTATCTGATTGTCGGCGGACCGGCGCGTGAGCGGATCAGCGCGAAGCGACCGACCAAGCTAGGGCCTGAACTGCTCGGCGTGCGGGTGCGATCGCGCCCGTGTCGTTGGAATCAATCAATCCATCAGGAAGAGACAAGGTCAACGCATGCAAGAGATTCTCAAGCGATTGGGCATCGAGTCGGTCAATCCCGGCGGGTTCTGCGGGCAGTGGCTCGGCAGCGACACGAAGCTGGAGAGCACGTCGCCGGTCGACGGCAAGGTGATCGGGGCGGTGGCGCAGGTCAATTCGGCCGAGTACGAACAGATCATGCAGGCGGCGGGCAAGGCGTTTGAATCGTGGCGCGTGACGCCGGCGCCGGTTCGTGGCGAGGTGGTGCGGCAACTGGGCAACGCGCTGCGCGAGGTGAAGGCCGATCTGGGCGCGCTGGTGACGCTGGAGATGGGGAAGATTCGGGCCGAGGGCGAGGGCGAAGTGCAGGAGATGATCGACATCTGCGACTTCGCGTGCGGCCTGTCGCGACAGTTGTATGGATTGAGCATGCACAGCGAGCGGCCGGGGCATCGGATGTACGAGCAGTGGCATCCGCTGGGCATTGTGGGCGTGATCAGCGCGTTTAATTTTCCGGTGGCGGTGTGGGCGTGGAACTCGGCGCTGGCGGCCGTGTGTGGCAACGCGACGCTGTGGAAGCCCAGCAGCAAGACGCCGCTGACGGCGGTGGCGGTGACGAAGATCGCGGAGCGCGTGTGTCGAGCGAACAAAGTCGATCCGGCGATTTTCAGCCTCGTGATCGGCAAGGGTTCGACGATCGGCGAGCAGTTGATCAACGACCGGCGGATCCCGCAGATTTCGGCGACGGGTTCGTGTCGCATGGGCTATCGCATCGGTGAGGTCGTTGGCAAACGGCTGGGGCGGACGATCCTGGAGCTGGGCGGAAACAATGCCATTATCGTGACACCCGAGGCCGATCTCGATCTGGCGCTGCGGGCGATCGTGTTCGGCTCGGTCGGCACGGCCGGCCAGCGCTGCACGAGCACGCGGCGGCTGATCGTGCACGAAAGCGTTCGAAAGGAGCTGACGGATCGGCTGGTTGCGGCGTACGAGCAAGTCGAAATAGGAAATCCGCTTGATGAGGAAACGCTCATGGGGCCACTCATCGACTTAGACGCCATGGGAAATATGTTATCAGCCATGTTGCAATTAAAAGCAGAGGGCGGCCGGATACTCATCGGAGGTAAGCCGTTACCTCCCGAACATAACCCTAGCGGGTGCTATGTCGAACCGTGTCTTGCACTTGCAGAAAACCACTACAAGATCGTGCAAGAGGAGACGTTCGCGCCGATTTTGTACATCATCGGTTACGGCAAAGCGGCTTCGTCGGGCGGCAAACCTCACGGATCGGGACTGAACGATCTGGATGAAGCCATTCGTCTGCATAACGACGTGCCGCAGGGGTTGAGCAGTGCGATCTTCACGCGAAACCTGCTGGAGGCTGAGCGGTTCCTGTCGGCCGTCGGCAGCGATTGCGGCATTGCGAATGTGAACATCGGCACGAGCGGCGCGGAGATCGGCGGCGCCTTCGGAGGAGAGAAGGAAACGGGCGGCGGCCGCGAGAGCGGGTCCGACAGTTGGAAGGCGTACATGCGGCGGCAGACGAATACGATCAATTACACGACGGAGCTGCCGTTGGCGCAGGGGATTCGGTTTGGGGATTGAGGCAGACTTCGCCCGAACTGCATTCCTGCAGCGCCATCGTAGTTGGTAATCAATCGGCGCAGTCTGCTTCGCCCACAGCTAATCCGAAGATTGCGCCACTGTTCCTGGCAGATACCCTCTTACATGTGCTTGATCACCGCATCGGCGAACTCGCTGCACTTCAGTTCCTTCGCGGTGGTGTCGCCTTCGGCCGACATGAGCCGGTGGAAGTCGTAGGTCACGGTCTTGGCCGAGATCGCGCCGTCCATTCCCTTGATGATCATGTCCGCCGCTTCGGTCCAGCCGAGGTAGCGCAGCATCATCTCGCCGGAGAGGATGACGCTGCCGGGGTTGACCTTGTCGAGGCCGGCGTACTTGGGGGCGGTGCCGTGGGTGGCTTCGAAGACGGCGTGGCCGGTGAGGTAGTTGATGTTTCCGCCGGGGGCGATGCCGATGCCGCCGACCTGTGCGGCGAGGGCGTCGGAGAGGTAGTCGCCGTTAAGGTTGAGTGTGGCGACGACATCAAAGTCGCGCGGGCGCGTGAGCACCTGTTGCAGGACGATGTCGGCGATGGCGTCCTTCACGAGCAGCATCTTCTTCCATTTGCCGTCGCCGTGGGTCGGCCAGAGTTTCAGCGCGGCTTCGACCTCGGCGACGATCTTCTGCTGCTTGTCGGCGTCCATCATGTCGTAGCCGGGGTCGATCATCTTCGCGTTGGCCTGCAGCGTGAGTTCGGGGTTGGCTTCCTTGTTGCCGAGGATCCAGGACTCGCGCTCGGTGACGGTCTGCCCGCGATAGAACTGCGTGGCGACCTGGTAGCCCCAGTCGCGGAAGCCGCCCTCGGTGAACTTCATGATGTTGCCCTTGTGGACAAGCGTGACGGATTTGCGGCCGAACTTGAGGGCGTAGCCGATGGCGGAGTGAACGAGTCGCTCGGTGCCGAGGTAGCTGACGGGCTTGATGCCGAGGCCGACGAAGACGCCGCCGCAGGGCCCGCCGGTGATGTCGCGTTTGGGCGCGCCGATGGATTCGAGCAGGGCCTGCCACTCGGAGGCCTTGGTGGCGGTGCCGAAGCGGATTTTCTCGTGGTCCTTGGGGAACTCGGCGGCGAGGAAGTCGAGGAATTTCTTTGCTTCGGGCGATCCGGCGGCGTACTCGATGCCGGCGTAAATGTCCTCGGTGTTCTCGCGGAAGATGACCATGTCGCAGTCGCCGGGTCGCTTGACGGGGCTGGGGACGCCCTTGAACCAGCGGACGGGTCTTAGACATACGTAAAGATCAAGCATCTGGCGCAGGGCGACGTTCAGCGAGCGGATGCCGCCGCCGACGGGTGTCGTGAGCGGGCCTTTGATGCCGACGAGGTAGGCGCGGAAGGCGTCGACGGTTTCATCGGGCAGCCAGGCTTTCTTGTCGCCGAGGGTCTTGCGGAACAGGTTGAAGGCCTTCTCGCCGGCGAAGACTTCCTTCCAGGCGATCTTGCGCTTGCCGGCGTAAGCCTTCGCGACGGCTGCGTCGAGCACGCGGACGGAGGCCCGCCAGATGTCGGGGCCGGTGCCGTCGCCCTCGATGAACGGAATGATCGGTTCGTCTGGGACGTTGAGGCGTCCGCCGGACATGGTGATGGCTTGCGCGGTCATGGTGAGGTTCCCCGGTGATGGCGGTTAATCGATGTCGGTGCGGGCGGCGCGAAAACCGCGGCCGCGAAAGGGGGAAATGGTAGAGGGGGCTACGCGATCGTGCAAACGCGCACCGAATCGGAAATGATCGCGTAAGAATTGAAGGGATGCTCTGGTCAGGGTTTGGACGCTCTGCGGCGGAGTAGTCCGACCGCGCCGAGCGCCATCAGCGCCAGCGTGCTGGGTTCGGGAATCATGCCCGCGCCGATGCCGACGCCGGCCTGGTCTTCGCAGCCGTACTCGACGATGGTGCGCGGTTGAAGGGCCGAGCCGCCCGCGGCGAAGGCGAGGCGCATCCAGCCGTAGTGAATCTGGTTGCCGTTTGATTCGTGTTGAAATCGAAAACCGACGAGATTGTTGGACGTGCCGAGGTTCCACTGCGCCTGGCTCGGGCCGGCCGCGACATCGTTGTTGCCGTAGAAACTCGAACTGTTGACGGGCGTTCCGAAGGAGAGATTCACGGCGATGTTGCCGCCGGCGGTGGTCGTGACATAGACGCCGCCGGCCGGGGCGGCGGGGCTGAAGAGGCCGAGGCCGGTGTTGCCCCAGGAGTTCACGTCCCAGCCGGGGACTGACGTTTGCTGCGTGCTGTAGGCCTGCGTGACGCAGTTGAGATAGACGCCGGTCGTATTCGAGGGGATGTTGATGTTCACGATTCCGCTGTGAATGATCGAGGCGTCGGTGGTCGCGGGGGCGAGCGACGCGCCGGCCGCGGCGGAGAGTCCGATGCCGAGCCACTGACGATCGAAGCGAGCCAAGAGACTGGATGAGTGTTTTGCTGATGAAGCCATTGCGTCTCCCTCCTAGAATCGACGCGAGTATAACCGATTGGGCGTGTCCGAATCAATGCGGGGCGATGAATCCACCTGGCCGTTCGGTGTCAGTGCATCCGGGCCAGGTCGGCCTCGGCGGCGATGTGGCCGAAGGCGGGCCAGTATGGGCCGTCGACGACGCGCTGGAAGATCGCGCGGGCCTTCTCCGTTTCGCCGTTGTAGAGGTGCCAGTTTCCGACGCCGTAGCCCTGTGTGGCGACATCGAGCGGGCGGGCGTCGCGATCGCTCAACAGGTCATCGGGCTTCAACTCGCCCTTGTACATCAGTACGCGGCGCAGGTAGGCGTGGTTCTCAATGATGTTCATCTTCGCGTGGATCGGCGCGATCACGGCGGCCGCCTCGGCCGCGCGGCCCAGCCGCCGCAGGGTCATGTATTCCCAGTCGGCGAGTGCCACTTTGTTGTCATCAAAGCCGCGGCCGAAGTCCTTCGCCCGCCGCCAGCCGGCCAGCGATCCCTCGAAGTCGCCCTTGAGGTATCGCGCCAGGGCGAGGTGGTACCACACGTTGAAGCCGGTCGTGGTTAGCGGGATGTTCTTCTCGTTGGGCATGCCGTCCGGCTCGACGGCGTCGGCGCGGCCGTCGATCAGCTTCGCGGCGGCTTCCAGATCGGCGATGGCGTCATCAAAGCGACGGATGGCGATATATCGGTGGCCCCGATGGCGCAGGAACCGGGCGTCGTCCGGCCAGCGGCGGGCGCCCTCGGTGAAGACAGCGATGGCGTCGTTCATGCGCCAGAGGTAGCCGAGTCGGCGGCCGATCCAGATTCGGCCGTCGGGATTGTCGGGTTGTTGGGCGGCGAAGGATTCGGCGTCGGCGAGATCGCCGAGGAGATGGTCCATGTTGCCCGGGGGGTTGGCGAAGAGGGGATTGCCGAGCAGCGAGGTGCATTCGGGCTTGGCGGGCTGCTGCGAGCGGTTGAGCGACGAGATGCCATGCGATTGCGGCTCGGTGCAGGAAACGGCGAGGAGCCACAGGGAAAGGAGGCCGATAGAGCGAAGGATCTTGATCATGATGGGGTGTATTGTCCGCGAAAGACGGCGCGGTGTTAAGGCGACCATGCAGAAACGAGTCGAGCGGGAAGCCGGCGAACCATCGAGCGCCGATCGGTTTCGCTGCCTGCGATTCGGCGGCATAATGGGGCGAACTAACCAATCAGTAGGAGCACGCACATGCCACGCATCGTTCGAGGCGGATTGATTCAGGCGACGCTGTCCGAGCCGGGCACCAGCCCCATCGAGAAGATCAAAAAATCGATGATCGACAAGCACGTCGGCTTGATTGAGAGCGCCGCCAAGCAGGGCGCGCAGGTCGTCTGCTTGCAGGAGCTGTTTTACGGGCCGTATTTCTGCTGCGATCAGGACACGAAGTGGTACAGCCTCGTGGAGAAGATTCCCGACGGGCCGACCGTGAAGCTGATGTGCGATCTGGCGAAGCGGCTGAAGATCGTGCTGGTCGTTCCGATGTACGAGGAGGACCTGCCCGGGGTGTATTACAACTCGGCCGCCGTGATCGACGCCGACGGCAAGTACCTCGGCAAGTATCGCAAGATGCATATTCCGCACGTCGCGCCGGGATTCTGGGAGAAATTCTTCTTCCGGCCGGGCAATCTGGGCTACCCGGTGTTTGATACGGCCGTCGGCAAGGTGGGCGTGTACATCTGTTACGATCGTCATTTTCCGGATGGGGCGCGGTGCCTGGGTTTGAACGGGGCGGAGATCGTGTTCAATCCGTCGGCGACGGTGGCGGGGTTGAGTGAGTATCTGTGGAAGCTGGAGCAGCCGGCCCACGCGGTGGCGAATCAGTATTTTGTCGGCGCGATCAACCGGCCGGGCGTGGAGGAGCCGTGGCGGATCGGGGAGTTCTACGGGCAGAGTTACTTCTGCGACCCGCGCGGGCAAATGCTGGCGGTGGGCAAGCGCGTGGAGGATGACGTGGTGATCGCGGATTTGAATCTCGATCTGATTCGCGAGGTGCGGAACACGTGGCAGTTCTTCCGCGACCGCCGGCCGGAAAGCTATGGGGAGATTGTGCGGTTGTAGGGATCGCGCCCGGGGCATGTCAAAGCGTGGCAGAGCCGTGGGCCGGGGAGGGGCGTGAGCTATCGATGCGGCCGGGGCGATTTGGTGTAATTGGCGCGGTGTTACTGGTCAAGCTTGTTGCGTTTCTGGCAGGGCCAGCGGTTGCCGCCGGGCAATGGCCACAGATTGGCGGGCAGGGGCGGGACTTCCATTGCGAGCATGTTGAACTTCGAACCGATTGGCCCAAGTCCGGGTTGAAGGTCGTCTGGTCGCACGCGTTTGGTGAGGGATACTCGGGCATCGTCCTCGAAGGCGGGCGGCTCGTGTCGATGTTGCGCGACGGCGATGAGGAAATAGTCGCCTGCCTCGATGCCGAAACCGGACGCACACTCTGGAGTCATCGTTATCACGATCCGGTTGATACGTCGCAATTCGCGGCTCGCTATGGTTTTGGGCCGCGCTCCACTCCGCTAATCGTCAACAAGCTCGTCTTCACCATTGGTTTCAACGGAATACTGCACTGTCTCGATCTGAAAACCGGGCAGGTCAAATGGACGGTCGATCTGGTCAAACAATTCAAGGCCGCGTTGCCACGATGGGGTTACGCCAACAGTCCCATCGCATTCGGCGAGAGAATAATTCTCCCGGTAGGCGGGCCGGGCGCTGCGCTGGTTTCGTTCGATCAGGCAAACGGTCGCGTGGTCTGGCGTCGGCACGACTTTGAGAACAGCTACGGCTCGCCCATCGTTGTGGAAGTAGACGGCCTGCGGCACATGGTGTGTCTGATGGCGAGGGAGGTCATCGGCTTCGACCCGGCGGACGGCCGGCTGCTTTGGCGACATCCGCACGAGGGGCAATGGCTAAACAACATTCCGAATCCAGTCGTGTGCAGGGACAACACGCTGCTCGTGACCTCGGAAGGTGACGCAGGCACGCGGCTGCTCAAGTTGAACCGAGTGAAGGATCACATTGCCGTGCGGGAGATGTGGTGGACGCGAAAGTTTCGTGTGGTGCATCGTAATGTTGTGCGGATTGAGGATGTTGCGTATGGCTCCAGCGGGGATTTCGGTCCAACCGCATTCTCGGCAATTGATGTGCGAACCGGTGAAGTGCGCTGGCAGGATCGGACGCTTCGGCGCTGCGGGATTCTTCGCGTGCGCGACAAACTTCTATTGATGGAGGAATCGGGCGAGTTGATTCTTGCGGCGCCTGGCGCAGACGGAATGACGGCTCATGCCCGGGCGAACGTGTTGGACGAACCCGCGTGGACAATACCGACGCTTGTTGGAAAGCGCCTGTATCTGCGAGACCGTCGTAGCGTGAAGTGTGTGTTGCTTCCGTAAGGGTTGCATCAAGGTGAATTGCATGCGAGCTTTCTTCCGCGGGGTTTACGACGATTTTCTTGATGACACATCCGTCAGCGCGATGATCGTATTGGGCGGGGTCCTTGTGCTTTATTTGTTCGGCGCGTTTGGCGGCGGCGCCATGGGGCATTTTCGCGGTTCGCGTTACCTGATCACGTCGATCATGTGCATCCTGCTCGCGCAGTACCTTGAAGGGTACCGAGGCTGGGCCGGGCACAGCATCGTCACCGAGGCCACGCCGGCGGTGCTGATTCGCGGGATGGGTTGGTTTCTGCTTGCACTTCCGATGATGGTATGGTTGTATCGCAAAATCGCATAGAGCAATTTGAGTTGCTGCGTCACGTCGTCGGCGTGCTCGAGCGGTTGAGCAGAAAGGCGATGCCGGGCGAGTTCAACAGGTCTACCCTCACCCCTCCCTGGAAGGGAGAGGGAGTCGTTGGGGTTGCGACGTTTTCGGGGGCCTCCGCCATCAGTTTTGAGATTTGCTCGCGACTTCGGCAGTCACGTTAGCGCTGGAGGCGGGAACGCGCGACTCGCCTTCGTTTTGGTCGCGTGGGGAACGCGCGACGCCATCCCGCGCCGAGCGCGCCATGCGCACGAACCGATCGGGCTGGTACATGTTGCTCGGCTCGGCCTTGCGCCAGAGGTATTGATCGAAGAACTGCACCGTGCGGCGGGCATACTCGGCCGGGGCCATGTCTACCGACTGGTTGTGTTTCGCGCCCTGAACGATCCATAGGTATTTCGGCTGCGGGGCGAGGGCGTAGAGCATGCGCGACTGCTCGACAGGGATGTAGCTGTCGCGCTGTCCGTGCACGAACAGGAGCGGCCGCGGCGGCATGCGCTTGAGGGCCTTCTTCACCGAGGGGTAGGTGCAGCCGAACTTGAAGCGGCATGTGACAAAAAGGCACCATCGCAGGAACCGCCAGAACTCGGGCGGGTGGTTCTCATAGACAAACTTCACTTTCGCGAAGATCTTGGCCCATCGCTTCATGAGGTGCTCAAGCGTGTGGTCGGAGGAGAAGGCCCCGTCGACGACGATGGCCTTCACGACCGGGTTCTGCGCCGCGACGAGGATCGACGTGCAGGCCCCGCGCGAAATGCCGAAGAGTCCGATCTCAACGGGGTAGCCCATTTTCTCCAACCACTGTTCGGCGAAGCTGATGACGCCGGTCATGTCGGAGATTTCGCGGTCGCTGGCCCATTGGCGCGGGTTGAAGCCTTCT
The DNA here is from genome assembly GCA_007753915.1 of Phycisphaerae bacterium RAS2. NCBI lineage: Bacteria > Pseudomonadati > Planctomycetota > Phycisphaerae > Phycisphaerae bacterium RAS2. The sequence goes on along the minus strand of CP036352.1, from coordinate 3,269,067 downwards.
TCCTTCGCGCTCTCGCCGTGCCCGCGAAAGTCGAACGAGAACACGTCGTAACCGGCCTCGAGCAACGGGCGGCAGTATCGCGCGCAACTGTTGCGATCGCTCATGAACTCCGGCGCAAAGATGACCAGCCCGCGGCGCGAGACACCGGGCGGCGGGTGCATGAAGATGCCGCGCAGGCGAATGCCGTCAGCCGCGAAGACGTCGCGCTCCTCGCCGGGGATGCGGTCGAAGCAAAGCTGCGGCACCGAGAGCGGCGGCACCGTGTCCTTCATGATGTTGAGGCTGATGCGAACGTACTTGGCGAGTACCAGGGCCGGCACGATGACCAGCAGGAGCAGCGTGAGAAGAATGGAGAACAGCGCCCAGTTGTGGGAGATGGCTGTCCAGATTCCGCCAAGCATGAAGGGCGAGGTTGCGAGCATGGCTGTCGGTGCGGCGCAGTGTATCGGAGCAGCGGCCGAGGGCAAGCGGGCTGCCCGCCACGCTCCGGCTGCACTCGAAATCGGATTATCGGATGCCCTGATTGGCGCTTTCGCTACGGGGCGAAGGGGGAGGAGGTTCAGGCCGATCAAGCTGTTCGATCGGCCGCAGGGACAAAGGCCCCGCCTCGCTTGTCGGGCCATGCGGCAGCCCTTCTAATGTTCCGTTCGGTCGGCTCCGCTGGATGCGTGCGGGGCGGCGGATGGCGAAGAATTCACAGGAGACAATTTCCTTGAACAGCAAGGACCTCGAGAAGCGAATCGACTCGCGCCGCGCGCTGGTCGGTGTCATGGGCATGGGGTACGTCGGTCTGCCGCTGGTGCGGACGTTCGGGTCGGCCGGGTACAAGTGCCTGGGGTTTGATATCGACGGGTCGAAGGTGAAGCAGCTCAATGCAGGCAGGAGCTACATCAAGCATATCCCGTCCTCGACGATCAGTTCGCTGATTCGCGCCGGTCGGTTTCGCGCGACGGCGGACTTTCGCGAGTTGAGCAAGCCCGATGCGATCATCATCTGCGTGCCGACGCCGCTGTCGAAGAGCCGCGATCCGGACATGAGTTACATCGAATCGACGTCGCGGGCGATTGCGGCGCAGCTTCGCAAGGGGCAACTCGTCGTGCTGGAATCGACGACCTATCCCGGCACGACGCGCGAACTGGTGAAGCCGATTCTGGAGAAGGGCAGCGGTCTCAAGGCGGGGCGGGATTTCTTTCTCGCGTTCAGCCCCGAGCGTGAAGACCCCGGTCGCAAGGACTACAGCACCGAGACGATTCCGAAGGTGGTCGGCGGTTACGACCCGACGAGCAAGCGGCTGGCGGTGAAGCTGTACGCCGGGGCGATTTCGCAGGTCGTGCCGGTATCGAGTTGCGAAGTGGCCGAGGCGGCGAAGATCGTGGAGAACGTCTATCGCTGCGTGAACATCGCGATGGTCAACGAGTTGAAAATGCTCTTTGATCGGATGGGCATCGACGTGTGGGATGTGATCAACGCGGCGAAGACCAAGCCGTTCGGGTACTCGGCGTTTTATCCCGGGCCGGGCCTGGGCGGGCACTGCATCCCGATCGATCCGTTTTACCTGACGTGGAAGGCGCGGCAGTACGGCGAGCCGACGCGATTCATCGAGCTGGCGGGCGAAATCAACACGCACATGCCGCGCTATGTTATTAACCGTCTGTCCGATGCGTTGAATGACCGCGGCAAGCCGCTGCGCGGTTCGCGGATTCTTGTGCTGGGGCTGGCGTACAAGAAGGACGTCGATGATTTGCGCGAAAGCCCGAGCATCGAGTTGATCGAACACCTGCGACATGCGGGGGCGAAGGTCGATTACAACGATCCGCACATTCCGCGCACGCATCGCGGTCGCGAACACGATCTGCGCATGAAGTCGGTATCGCTGACGCCGGCGAATCTGAAGCGCTACGACGCGGTGCTGATCTCCACCGATCACTCGGCGTACGACTACGACGCGATCGTGCGGCATTCAAAACTGGTGATCGACAGCCGCAACGCGACGGCAAAGGTGCGCAAGGGCCGCGAGAAGATCGTGAAAGCGTAGGGTCAGTGGTCAGTGACCAGTGACCAGTGGCCGGAGATATCAAGGAGCCGCTCGCGCGGATTACCCGGTTGAGCGTTCTCACCGTATCGCAGCTTGTCAAATCGTACGGATCGAACCGCGCGGTCGATGGGTTGTCGTTTGAGATCGCCGCCGGGGAAATCTTCGGCCTGCTCGGTCCCAACGGCGCCGGGAAATCGACAACCATCAACATCATCGCCGGCCTGCTCCGGCCCGACGGCGGGACCGTGTTGCTCGGCGGCGGGTCGACGCAGGACCAGGTTGAACTCGGCGGCACGGCTTACAAACGCCGCATCGGCTACGTGCCGCAGGAGATCAGCCTCGCCGACCGCATGACCGGCCGCGAGAATCTCTGGTTTGTCGGCCGGTTGTACGACCTGCACGGCGCGGCGCTGGCCCGCCGGATTGATGAATTGCTGGACGCGGTCGGCCTGACGGATCGCGGCAATGATCTGGTGGGGACGTGGTCGGGCGGGATGAAACGGCGGCTGAACATCGCGGCCGCCCTGTTGCACGATCCGGGGCTGGTGCTGCTCGACGAGCCGACGGCCGGCGTCGATCCGCAGGCGCGGGCGTATATCTTTGAGATCGTGGAGCGTCTGGCGGCGTCGGGCCGGGCGGTGCTGTACACGACGCATTACATGGAAGAGGCGCAGCGCCTGTGTCATCGCACGGCGATCATCGACCACGGGAAGCTGCTCGCGCAGGGGACGCTGGCCGAGTTGACGCGCAGCAGTCGGATTCAGCGCGACCTGGTGCTTTGCGCGCCGGGTCTGACCGAACCGCGGATCGGCGAACTGGCCCGGCGGCTTGGCGACGTGGCCTGGACCCTGGAGTCGGACACGGCGCACATTGTGATTCGCGACGCGGGCCAGACGATCGCGCTGGCGGCGCGGTGTGCGAATGAATTGGACATTCACCCGACATCGATCAGCCTTCGAGAGCCGAACCTCGAGACGGTGTTCCTGGAGCTTACCGGTCGCGCGCTGCGCGAGTAACCCATGTCACACGCACGGATCATCGGAACGATCGCCTGGAAGCATTTTCGCATTCTGTCGCGCTCGCGCTCGACGCTGGCGGTAATCTTTCTGCCGGGCATCGTGCTGTACACGATCTTCACACAGATCTTTGCCGGTCCCGCGGGTCGCCCGTTCAAAGTCGCCGTGATCGACAACGACCGCACGCCGCAGTCGCAGGTGCTCGTCGACACGCTCAAGGAAGAGCGCGTGAAGGTCATCACGACGCGAAACGAAGCACCCGACGGCGAGCCGCTCACGGAGCAGAGCGTGCAGGAGGCCATCCGCCGCGAGGGCAAGTTTCGCGTCGCGCTGGTCATCCCCAAGGGCTACGGTCTCGCGCCGAACGTGCTGTCCGGTCCGGCGCATCGCGGCATCGTGATGTACTACGACGAGACGCAGGACACCGAAGCGGACATTGTCATCGGCCTTGTTCAGATGGCGGCGGGGCAAAATGTTTTTGAGCAGTTGTTCGGCATCCGCCGCAAGGAAGGCGATACCGCGACGACGGGGCCGGCCCAGCCGCAGGCGCTGATTCAGGTCGATCGTCGCGGCGTGGCGATTCAGCGGATGGTGGTCGCGTCGAAGCACACGTTTCTCGCGGGCATCGTGCCGATGTTTCTGCTGTTTCTCTCGACCGGCGCGGGGCGCGGGCTGCTGGAGGAGATCACCAGCGGCACGATTCGACGGCAACTGGCCGCGCCGATTCATCCCGTGCACATCGTGATGGGGCAACAGGTTTTCGCGGTCACGCTGGGCCTTGTGCATTGCTACGTGATGTATCTCTATGCGTGGGCGGTGTTCGGTGTCGCCATCTGGGACATGACCGGCGGGCTGTTTGTGTTGACGCTTGCAACGTGCATGGCGACGACCGCGTTCGGGCTGCTGCTCGGCGCGATCTCGCGCACCTACGAGCAACTCGACTCGATCGGCACGATGGTGAACCTTGCGATGAGCGCAATCGGCGGGAGCATGGTCCCGCGCTGGATCATGCCCGATTTCATGCAAAAGCTCGGCCTGCTCACGATCAACGGCTGGTCGTACGACGGCTTCATCGCGTTGATTCGCAACGAAGGCTTCGCGGGCACGCTGCCCAAAGCCGCGGTGCTGATTGGCATGGCTGTCGCGTTTGCGTCGGTCGGGTGCACGGTGCTGACGCGGCGACTGCGCGCGACGTGACGGTTGAATCGGGCGCGGGTAGACTTGCACTTCACGAGGTGCGACATGGATGCGCGCGAGCAATGGAGGCGTTTTGGTCGATGGCAGTGTCGCATTTCCGATCTTGATTTCACGCTCGATGTCAGCCGCATGCCGATGGACGATGCGTTTTTGCGTCGCATGGGGCCGGCGATGACGCGCGCGTTCGACGAAATGGCGGCGTTGCAGGCCGGCGCGATCGCCAATCGCGATGAGAATCGCATGGTGGGGCATTACTGGCTGCGCGCGCCGGACCTCGCGCCGTCGGCGGAGATCGCCCGCGCCATTCGCGCGTCGATCGTCGCGGTGCAGAAGTTCGCCGAAGACGTTCATGCGGGGCGCGTTCGACCACCCGGCGCGCCGCGCTTCACGCGGCTGCTTGGCATTGGCATCGGCGGGTCGGCGCTGGGGCCGATGTTCATCGCCGATGCGCTGGGCCATCCTTCGCGCGACCAGCTCGCGCCGCACTTTCTGGACAACACCGACCCCGACGGCATCGCGCGCGTTCTGGCCGGTTTGAATGGCCGCCTCGTCGAAACGCTTTGCATCGTCACGTCCAAGAGCGGCGGCACCCCCGAAACGCGCAACGCGATGCTGCTGGTCGAAGCGGCCTATCGCGCGGCGGGTTTGTCGTTCGCGGAGCATGCCGTTGCCATCACCATGCCCGGTTCCGCGATGGACCAGCACGCCGAGCAACAGAAATGGCTCGCACGATTTGAAATGTTCGACTGGGTCGGCGGTCGCACCAGCGTCACGTCGGCCGTCGGCCTGTTGCCAGCGGCGCTTCAGGGGCTGGACATCGCGGCGATGCTGGAAGGCGCGAGGCTTTGCGATGCTGCGACGCGCGTCAGCGACCCGATGAAGAACCCCGCCGCGCTCATGGCGCTGGCCTGGCACGCAGCGACGGACGGCCGCGGCGCGCGCGACATGGTCGTGCTGCCGTACAAGGATCGGCTGTTGCTATTGGGGCGATATTTGCAGCAACTCATCATGGAGTCGCTGGGCAAGCGGCTGGATCGCGACGGAAAGACTGTCGAGCAGGGGCTGACGGTCTATGGCAACAAAGGCTCGACCGATCAGCACGCATACGTGCAGCAGCTTCGCGACGGCGTGGCGAATTTCTTCGTGACGTTTGTGCGGGTGCTGGATGGCGGCGGTGATGTGTTGGAGGTGCAACCCGGCGCGACCAGCGGCGACTTTCTGCACGGCTTTCTGCTCGGCACGCGCGAAGCGCTGTCGGAGAGCGGGCGAGCGTCGATGATGCTGACGCTGCCGCGCGTGGATGGGCGCAGCCTCGGCGCATTGATTGCGTTGTTCGAGCGCGCGGTGGGGCTGTATGCAAGCCTTGTGAACATCAACGCGTACGATCAGCCGGGCGTTGAAGCGGGCAAAAAGGCCGCGGCTTCGGTGCTGGCGATGCAAGGGCGCTTGCTCGCGACGCTGAATTCCTCGCCGCAATCAGTGGAGGAGCTGGCTGCGAAGCTGGACCCCTCGGCCGGCGCGATCGAGACGATTTACTTGTTAATGGAGCACCTCACCGCGCGCGGCCTGGCGCGGCGCGCTTCGGGCGACACGCCGGAATCGGCCCGGTTTGCTCGTTAGGGCGCGCCGGGGTCGCGTCGGGGCTTGAAACGCCCGCCCGGATTCAATACACTGGGCTTGTTCGCGTCAGCGTCGCCATCCCCGACTCGGATGAGCGAGGCCCGAAATTTCATTCGGCGGCCGCTCGTTTGTGGAGGCATCCCATGAAACGCGCACGGTTCGGTCTCGTTGTCGCGGTCACGGTGTGTGGATTGATCGCCGCCGCCAGCGGGCAGTCTTTCAACGTCGCGGTGGGGCCGCCGGATCAGGTTCCCTCACCAAGTTACGCCGGCGCGGGCATGGCAGGCCAGTGGCTCGCGCTGCCGGTCTATCACAACACCACGACGTTCAATCTGACCGACGTGAACGGCGTTGTGACGCCGGTCCAGGTCTGGCAATACGGCGGCACGGAACTGAAGACGCTGAACGATCCGTCGACGAGCGGTGACGACGAAAAACTCATGGACCATTGCCAGGTGACGTACACCCTGCCGCTGGAGACCTGCCTGTTCTTCCGCAACCTCGAATACGGCGAATACGAGATCATTGTTTATGCGTGGATGCCCGGCGCGCCGGCGACGCGAAGCCTGACCAGTTGCGACGAGGAATTCGGCCTGCCGCACCACATCGTCGGCGGGGCGTGGCCCGGTCAGCATCAGGAGTTCGTGACGTATTCGCGGCACCGTGCATCGGCCGGTCCGCCGCTGGGACTGTTGCGTCTGCATTCCGGCATCGTACCGGGCGACAGCGAAGCCCTCGGCGCCGCCTGCAACGGGGTGCAGCTTCGCAAGCTGCCGCCCAAGGCCGTGGCCGACATGAACTGCGACGGCGCGATCAACGGCGCGGACATCGGCGCGTTTGTGGACGCCCTGGCGAACTCAAGCCAGTATTACTCGGCGCACACCACCTGCCGCATCGACAACGCCGACGTGAACAACGACGGGCAGATCACGCCCGACGACGTAGGTCCGTTTGTTTCGGCGGTGTTGAACGGGAATTGAATCGGGCGGCTGCGGCGTGGCCCGTCGCCCACGAGTTAGTCATCCGATCCGGTCGATTCACCGCTGCCGATGCGCGCGAGCAGTTCCGTCGCATTCTGATCGAGGGCGGGGTGGACCCAGTCGGGCGCGATTTCGGCGAGCGGCTCCATCACAAACCGCCGCTCGTGCATCAGCGGGTGGGGGATCATCAGCTCGGGCGAAGAGTGAATTTCATCGTCAAACGCGAGGATGTCCAGGTCCATCGTGCGCGGACCGTGATGCACGGCGCGCTGGCGCTGGAGCGAGTCTTCGATTCGCCGGCAGACGTGCAGCAGTCGCGGGGCCGTCAGGGTCGTGCGGACCTGCGCGACGGCGTTGAGGTACTTGCCCTGGCCGTCGGGGCCGCCGACCGGATCGGTTTCGTACAGGGCCGAAGTTTTTAATACGTCTATTTCGCGCGTGGCCTCCAGCGCGTTCAGCGCCGCCGAGATGTTCTTCTCGCGGTTGCCCAGGTTCGACCCCAGGCCGATGAACGCGATGTGCCGCGCTGGTCCGCTCACCACTTCATCTCCGCCAGCCGCCGGCCCGCTGCTTCAATTCGATCCACTTCGACCGTTAGCGCGAATCGCACGAACCCCTCGCCGGCCGGGCCGAACCCAACGCCGGGGATCGCGACGATTGCCGCCTCCTCCAGCAGCCGCGACGCGCAGCCCATCGAGTCGTAGCCGGCCGGGCAGTTTGCCCAGACGAAAAATGTCGCCCGCGGAAGGTCCACCTTGAACCCCGCGCGGTTCAGCGCCGGCACCAGCGCGTCGCGCCGGGCCTTGTACGTCTCGCGGATCGCGGTCACCTCCGGCCGATCGATCTGCTCAAGCGCCATCGCGCCGGCCTGCTGGATCGCGCCGAATGCCCCGCTGTCCATGTTGCCCTTGACCTTCGCCAGCGCCGCCAGCACGTCGGGATTGCCCACGGCGAAGGCCACGCGCCAGCCGGTCATGTTGAACGTCTTGCTCAACGAGTGCATCTCGATGCAGACATCCTTCGCGCCGGGCACCTGGAGAATTGACGGCGGCCGATCGGCGGGATCGAAGTACGTCTCGCTGTACGGCGCGTCGGAACAGATGAGAAAATCGTGTTTGCGAGCCAGCGCGACGGCCCGCTCGTAGAACGACAACGGCGCGACGGCGCCGGTCGGGTTGTTCGGATAATTCACGAACATCAGTTTCGTCTTCGCCAGCACATCGGTGGGGATCGCATCGAGGTCCGGCAGGAATCCGCGCGATTCGGCCAGCGGCATCTGATGCGGCACGCCGCCGGCGAAGATCGTCGCGGCGTTGTACACGGGGTAGGCCGGCGTCGGCACGAGCGCGACATCACCGGGGTTGAGCACGGCCAGCGGTAGGTGACCCAGGCCCTCCTTGCTTCCGATGAGCGCGAGGATTTCGGCGGCCGGGTCGAGCGTGACGCCGAAGCGCGATTTGAACCACGCGGCGGCGGCGTTCTTGAATTCGGGGAAACCGGCGTCGTAGGGGTAGCGGTGGTTCTTTGGGTCGTAGATCGTCTTGGCCATGCGGTCGATGATGAAGGTCGGCGTGGGGCGGTCGGGGTCGCCGACACCGAAGTCGATCACGTCCTTGCCGGCGGCGATGGCGGCGCGTTTCTTGCGGTCGATCTCGATAAAGAGATAGGGGGGAAGCTGATCGAGGCGGCTGGCGCGTGTGAAAGGCATTCTAGGGCTTCCTTTTCACGTCGGTTTCACGTGCGGATTCTCGGGTGCGCCCACGAATTAGTCAAAAACACTACAGGGTTTCGAAAAGGTCCAATCAAAAATCACGCTGGACACTTGAAAGCCACGATGAATAATAATAACATCAATGAGAGACCAGAAGGTAACCAATGCCTAAGAAGACCTTGTCAAAGTTCAGGGAATCTTCCGTTCTGAAGCAGATCGCGAAGATTGAGAACGCGCACAGGCGGTTGTTTCGGGTACTACCTTCATCCGAAAATCAATCGTATGTTCAGCCTTCACCCCTTCAGTCTGTTCCGACCCTTGCAGGCTCCAAGGTTATTGTAAAAGCTGATGTTATGTTATCATCCTTGAATGCCAGCTTGGAACGAAGTTCAGCGAGAGATTGAGGAACGGATCAAGGAGTTCCCGCAAGAGGGTCCAGGGGGCTCTCTTAACGCAGTTCGCTACAAACATCTAAATTCAATCCACCAGCATACGGGACGCAATCTGCTCGTCTATTACTCGGGTTTCCTATCCAAGCCGACCATTCTCGACACAGAGCTAAACCATGAAGATCTGAACGGCTTCATGATGACCGTGCATAAGATTGATCGCAACCTTGGACTCGATCTACTCCTGCATACACCAGGTGGCAGTGTTGCGGCAGCCCTGTCGATTGTGAATTATCTCCGGAAGATGTTTGGTAAGAACATACGTGCGATCGTGCCTCAGATTGCAATGTCAGCCGGTACGATGATTGCTTGTTCTTGCAAAGAGATAGTCTTGGCAAAGCATTCGCAACTGGGGCCTACAGACCCCCACATGAATGGAATTCCAGCGGCAGGAGTCAAAAAGGAGTTTCAACGAGCATGCAAGGAAGTAAGCAAGAATCCACAGAGGATTCCTATTTGGCAGATGATTATTGGGCAGTACAGACCTACTTTCTTGAGTCAATGTGAGAATGCCGTGCAGCTATCCAAAGAATTTGTAAAGAAACAATTAGAGACGGTAATGCTTGAAAGCGACCCGAATAAGAAATCGAAGGCAGCGAGAATTGTTCGACAACTGAATGATTACAGCGGCAATAAGAGCCACGGGAGGCCGATTCACATTGACGAATGCAAGGCGATGGGACTGATGGTTCGCGAATTGGAAAGCGATCCAATCCTCCAAGATCGGGTCCTTACGGTGCATCATTGCTATATGCATATATTCATGAATACGCCTGCATTCAAGATCATCGAGAACCATACGGGCAACGCAACACTGATCAAGCAACAAGTTGCATGATGACTCGATGCAAATCTCTGATAAACTTGCGTATAGGTTCGGCAGATGGCCTTTCCACGCTTTCAAGTCCGTTCCTGATATTCACATCTGCTATTTCTGTGGCAGATTTAGTTCCACCTCGCGGTTCATCGCCGGGAACGAGAGCTTGATGGAGTCGGTCTTGCGTGGCGGGCAAGCGGGATAGGCATACACGCGCAGCTCCATGTCACGCCACGCCAGATCGTTGCAGCCCAGCGGCTGCCGCGCGATCAGTTTGAAGCGCGTATCGGTCGCGAGCAGATCGCGCAACATCTGCCGCGGCGGCGGATCGGCGTCGCGATAGGGCGTGTCGGGCAGTTGCGACTCGATGACGACGTAGCGGATGCCGTAGCGGTCGAGCAGGGCGACGATTTCGCCGGGGCTGTTCACGAATTGCTGATAATTGTATTTTTCTCGCGCCGCCCGAGCATAGAGCACCTTGCTCGCGCGCAGCGGGATGATTCGCTCGCGCGTCGATGGGTTGCGATACGCGTCGAGGATGAACTGGCCGTCGCGCACGGCATCGACCAGCACGACATCGGCGTCGGGTCGCTCGGCCAGCGCGGCGACGGCGGGCGAGTAGTCCGGCAGCGGGCCGGTGTCCTTCTGAAGGCTCAACGCAGCTTGCACGATGACCAACAGCGTCAGGAGGATGAGACGCGGGCCGTCGGTCTGCCAGGCAAGCGGGCGATCGCTCGAAGCGTCGTCGTCGCGCCGGGCGCGCAGAAAGAATCGCGGCGCGGCGAAACAGAGCGGGGCAATTGCGAAGAAGAAATAGCGAGGTTCCTTGGCGGCGATGCAAAGGGAAAACCCCGTCCAAGCGACGAACCAGAGCAGAATCAGGCCTCGCGGCCCGCGCCAGGTACCGATCAGCAGTGTGACCAGCCCCAGCAAAGCGATCGGCAGCAGCGGCCAACCGAGGATTTCCGCGGGCCAATGCGCCATGCCGGAGAAGTCGAGGTTGGGCCGGAGCAGCTGCGCGGGCAGAGCGGCGTAGGGCCGGGCGAAGGCCGTGTATGCCGCAATCATGGCACTTGAAATGCCCAGTGAAATCCACATCGAGGGACGGGCGAGATACGCCGGGTGATGCGATGTTGCGGGAGATTGCGTCTGAAGCCGACGGATGGCCGTCCGTCGGCTTTGGGAGTCCGGCGCTTCCGAATCGCGCTCGCCGCGCCGCGCATCCCGCCACGCGCGAGCATCTTCAATCAATGCGTGCAGCAGGATCACCGGCAGGATGAACCCGGCCGTCTGCTTCGTCAGGAACGCCATGACGACGGCCGCGCCCATCGCCAGCGCCCACCACGGCCGCCGCGTGTCGCGATCCTTCTGATACGCGTACACCGCCGCGAGAATCCAAAACGTCGCCGGCCATTCGAGCATGACATCGGACAGCCACAGCCGCCCGTGCGGACAGGTCACAAGGAGCAGCGCCGCGAACAGGCCGGTGGCGCGATCGAACCACCGCCGGCCCAGTGAATAGACCAGTTGCGTCGCGCCGAGAGCAAACAGCAGCACGGTCAGTCTTGCCGCGAATACGCTCACGCCAAGAATCGAGAAGATTCCCGCTTCGATCAGCGCGAACCCAGGCGGGTAATATACGATGATGCCGAGGATCGGATGACGCAGGTAAAACTGCTCGGCCCATTGGCGTGCCGCCTCCTGCGGCTGCTCGCGGAAGAACTCCAGCAGAAACACGCCGTCGAAGAGATGGTTCGGCGCGTCGGACCAACCCAACCCGCCTTGCATGATTCGCGGCAGGCCGATGGCGAGCGTAGCAAGGAACACGATCGCCTTGCAGGCGCGATCGATGCGCCGCGCGGAATTCCCCGCGCTGCGTGACAGTTCCACATTGGGCAATTCGGCCGCCAAGCCGGTCTCCTGTGTCTCTCGCCTTCATAGAGTATCGGCTGAGCGGGAGAATACCGCCGTTGGCCCGATGGAACGCGCACATCGGGCTCGACGATCATCGCGATACGCCCGACAATGCCCGCGTGCTTGCCCTGCTTTCAGTCTGGATCGCGCTGGGTTGCCTCGTCACGGCCGCTGTTCTGTGCTTCTGGCGCGGGCCTGATCTGGAAGCCGTGCTGACGATCATGCCCTACACGGTCGCATTGAGCGTGACGCTGTCGGCGGCGGTGCTTTGGGACTTGCGGAAGGACAGAAGCGGCGATGCGGCGGTCGCGGGCCGGCGGCTTCAGGCGGTCGCGGCCATCCTGCTGAACAGCTTGACCTTCGCAATTCTGCTGGTGTTGCTGCATGGCGTGGTCGATGCGGCCATCGGGATCGTGGTGGAGTTCGCGTTTCTTGCGTTCGTATATTGGTTCTACACGCGCGTGCTGGTGCGGGAGACGTGAGGGGTGGGCCGTCGGATCGAACGGGAATCTCGGCTACAATTCCGCGTCGTGTTTTCTAACCAGCGAGCTTTCTCGCCGTCAGGTGCCACAACCTAATGATCGAAACAACAATAGGAATCACCGTAAACGGCGAATCGGTCGCACTCGACGCGCCGGCCACCGTGGCGACCTTGATCGCGAAGCGTCAGCCACGCCCGCCGTTCGCCGTGGAATTGAACAAGAAACTCGTTCGCCGCGGGGCGTACGAGGCGACCCCGCTCGCGAACCGCGACACCGTGGAAATCGTAACGCTGGTCGGCGGCGGATAGGGGTTGCTGCTGTCCGAGCCGCGATCGTCAGGGATCGAATTCCGGCTGGGCGCATCGTGATGATCGATGTGTCCTAAAAAGCTACATGGGGATGCAAGATGGATCCGCAATCACTGAAAGTCGGCGACCTGTCCTTCCGCTCGCGGCTGTTCGTCGGCACGGGCAAGTACGCGACGTACGAACTCATGCGCGAATGCCTTGCCGCCAGCGGTTGTGAGGTCGTCACCGTCGCCGTGCGCCGCGAGCGGCTGTTCGACGCGCAGAATCGCAGCCTGCTCGATTTCATCGACACAAAGAAGTACACGATTCTGCCAAATACGGCCGGCTGTTTCACCGCTGACGATGCCATTCGGGTGGCACGCCTCGGTCGCGAGCTACTGGAACAGATCAACAACCCCGGCGCGAACTGGGTCAAGGTCGAAGTCCTGCACGACAAGAAGACGCTCCTGCCCGACCCGCTTGGTACGCTCGAAGCGACGCGCGAGCTGCTTAAGGACGGCTTCAAGGTGATGGTCTACACGAGCGACGATGTCGCAGCCGCGTGTCGCCTCAAGGAGGCCGGCGCGACCAGCGTCATGCCCGCCGGCAGCCCGATCGGCAGCGGCCAGGGCATCCTCAACCCCAACAACATCCGCATCATTCTCGAGATGCTCAAGGACGGCGACCCGGAATACCCCGTCATCGTCGACGCCGGCGTCGGAACTGCCAGCGATGTGTCACTGGCGATGGAACTCGGCGCCGACGGCGTCCTGCTCAATACCGGCATTGCCTTGGCGAAAGACCCCGTCGCCATGGCCGTCGCCATGAAACACGCCATGACCGCCGGCTACTTCGCCGCCCGCGCCGGCCGTATTCCGCGAAAGCTCTACGCCAGCGCGAGCTCGCCCGTCGAGGGGACGATTGTTTATTAGCAGTGGTCAGTGGCTAGTGGTCAGTGGCTAGTAGCAGGCGGTTGGCATGGCTGCGGCCATCGGTGGGCACGCTTGTAGAAGAGCTCGGTCCAGCGTTGCACCGGCGGAAGTGATTGGGGCACTATGCTCAAGTCAATTCGATGGTTCCGATATCTGTTTGGGATGGCGATCCTCGGCATCGGCATCGGCTACGGCGTGAATCAGTTCGGCGCGGCCGAGTTGAAGCGTCTCTCGGCCCAAGTCGAGCAGGAGCGGCGCGAGAAGGAGAAGCTCGCCGCTTTCGCTCGGCGGCTTAGCGCGTCGCGCCGCGCGGCCCAGATTGACGTGATTGAGCAACGCGAGGACTCCGCCGGGCAGACCGTCACGACGCTCCGCTGGCAGGAAATCGGACCGGATGGGCGACTTTCCTCGCCGCAAACCGTAGAAGTCGTCGGACAACTTGTCTATTTCGAGGGGCTGGTTATCAAGTTCGAGCCGGACTTGGTCGGCGGCGGCGACGAAGCCCGCGGAGAGAGCCTCGTCATGTTCCGGCGGGTCTTCGGGGAGGCCCAGCCGCCCAGGCTCGGTTACGACCTCGGCGCAGGCCGCGTGCCCGAGTCGATGGTCGGAGAGACCGAAGACGCACGTCTGTGGCGTCTATTCTGGCAATTGGTAAACGACCCGCGTGTAGCCGCGCAACATGGCGTACGCGTAGCGCAGGTCGAAGCCCCTGCCGTGCCGGTGAAGAAGGGCGAAACGTGGGAAGCCCGCATCGACGCCGCCGGTGGGATCAACCTTCGGAAACTTCATGCGGCGGTTCGCACGCCGGGTTGAGGCGCGAGACCGGACCCCTCCAAAATTCTGAAGCCATCTGCCCCGTCGAATTGACGCGGGGCCGCCGCCAATGCCAAGCCGGCTCTTGGTCATCGTTCCCATGTTGTGGAAGTCAGGCATTCGGCATATCTTTGGATATTCAAGGTGGGGTTTGGGGACGAGTTTTGCGACTCGGAAACGGGATCAAACAAATGAAGCCTGGATGGATTCGCGTCGGTTTTTTTCTTGCGTTCATTTTCGTGTGCGGTGGATCGGCCTGTCCGATGACCGGGCCAATGACGCCCGGGCGAGACCCGCTTCCCCCAACAAAGGCATCGGGGCTTCCCGAGTCGTCCGCGCGCTTTCAGAAGACGAATCTCACTTACTTCATCGCCAATTTCACTTCAAAGATTTCCCAGGACAAGCAGGTTCAATTCACGACCGACGCGTTTGGTCGCTGGAGCGCCGTTACGCCGCTGAACTTCTCGCGAACCATGACGCGAGCCGGGGCAGACTTCATCGTCGGCTACGGAACGGGCGGACACTGCGAGCTTTATGTGGACAGCAGCCTCACTTGTTCGATGGACGCGGCGTTTGAAGCATCAACGCTCGGCCATGCTTATTTCCCGGATGGCCCGAACTCCGGGCATTGTCACATGAACGATGCGCACAACTGGGCCGATGAGCGATTGCTTTTCAGCACGCTGGTTCATGAGCTGGGGCATGCACTGGGACTGCCGCATCTTCCCGACAACTCCGCGGTGATGTTCGCCAGCGACAACGGGCAAACCGGAAACCTGACGCAAGCCGACATTACCGCCGTGCACAAGCTCTACGGATCGCGCGATGGGACGGTTAAGCCCGAGCCGCGCACGCAGCCGCCGGGCACCGATGCCAATGCAAATCGGACCGTGCCGACTCCGACGCAGCTTGATACGGATGGAGACGGGATTGACGACGCGACGGAGATTTTCGTCTATGGCACCAATCCGAATATGGCGGATTCCGATGGTGACGGAGTCGACGACGGAATTGAATGCGTCAACCTCCTCGATCCGCGCAACTCCGACACGGACGGTGATGGGGCCAGCGATGGTGACGAGTTCAATGGAGACGGAAATGCGTTCCGGCCGGACAACGGCCTGTCGGGCGACGTGACCCCATTTGTCGGAAAGTACACCGGAGAAGACAGCATTGGTTCGCCCATCGAGTTCACCATTGCCGCAGACGGCGGTGTGACGGGGACGTTGTCTCTGACGAAATACGGCTTCGAGGATGATTATGAACTGATTGGTGCAGCGGGTAGCACTGGTCAGGTGATCTTGGTCTCGTACGATTACTTTTTCGAATACAAGGGGACGATCACCGGTTCGACGGTCGGAAACGGTGTCTATACCACCGACGCCGGATCGAACGGGACCTGGACCGCAACGAAAATGCCGGGCAAGCTCAAGCTGCCGGATGCCGGCGCGAGGGCGTTTCGGTTCGTAGATGACGGCTCGGGCGGACAGGCGCTAAGTCCGCTTCGGCGGCCGGACATTGCGCTCTATGTGCCGGATCGACCCTAACGTTCGAACCCGTTGCGTGACTTGAGCGATCGGCGTGCGGTCTGGCATGGGCCGACTTAGGCCCGCGGCGCAATCGACCGGAGTTCTGTCTGCGGCGACCTAGGTTCCCACGTGCGATATCGAATTCTTGTCCGCTCCTCGGGAATGGGCTGTTCAATCGGTCGGAACCGAGCCAAACACGCGTAACCACATGCAATAAATCGTGTTGCATCAACCGGAAATGCTTGACAATCCCCCGATTCGCCCCTAAATTGCCGGATTCGATCAACAGGCCAATGTTTCACAGGTGACAGGATGGTTCCAGCCAGACGTAGCTCCAAGTCCATGACCCGCAAGCGCCGGGCGCATCACGCGCTGAAGGCGGCGAATCTGCCGGCCTGCCCCAAATGCGGCTCGGCAAAGCGCCCGCACCGGGCATGCTCCAATTGCGGATACGTGAACAACAAGATCGCGCTCAAGGTCAAGACCGAACAGGAGTAGCATCGGCCCATGCGGATCGCCATTGATGCGATGGGGGGCGACCATGCTCCGGCCGAGATTGTTCGCGGCGCGGTCGAGGGTCTTTCGTACATCGGCCCCGGCGATGAGCTTGTCCTGCTGGGCAAAGAGGACATCGTCCGCGCGCACCTGGGCAGCGACGCATCCAACAAGCAAATCGTCATCCATCACTGTCCCGAAGTCATCGAGATGGATGACTCGCCGGTCGAGGCCCTTCGGCAGAAGAAGAACTCCTCGATCATGATCATGGCGAAGCTCGCCTCGGAGCGCGCGGTCGACGCTGTCATCAGCGCCGGCAACACCGGCGCCTGCGCCGCGGCCTGCCAGCTCAAGATGCGCACGCTCGCCGGTTTGCAGCGGCCGGGCATCGCCGTCGTGCTGCCGTCGTTTCACGGGCCGTTGACGGTCTGCGATGTCGGGGCCAACGTCGCGCCAAAGCCGCATCACCTGCTCCAATACGCCCAGATGGCGTCGGCTTATGCCGAGGCCGTGTTGAAGATAAAAGGCCCGCGGGTCGGCCTGCTCTCTATCGGCAGCGAAGAGGTCAAGGGCAGCCCGCTCGTCAAGCAGACGCACGAACTGCTCAAGCAGGATCCGTCGGTCAATTTCATCGGCAACATCGAAGGGCGCGAGCTGTTCAACGGCGCTTGCGAAGTGGCGGTGTGCGACGGATTCGTCGGCAATGTCGTGTTGAAGCTCGTCGAGGGGTTGAGCCACGGCATCTTTGAAACGATCCAGCATGAGATCGCGCAAGAAAGCGCCGAACTGGCCGAGCGATTCAAGCCCGTGGTCAAGACGATCTGGGCGCGTCACGATTACAGCGAGTACGGCGGCGCGCCGCTGCTGGGCGTTGATGGGGTGTGCATCATCTGCCACGGCAGCAGCGATCGTCGCGCGATCAAGAACGCCGTCCGCGTCAGCGTGGACTACGTCAAATCGGGCGTGAACGAGATGATTCTTAGCCGGCTCACGGAGGAAGTGGCGAATGCCTAGGCCGCTTGGAGTCAAGATCAGCGGGTCGGGCAGCGCGGTCCCCGAGCGCGTCCTGTCGAATCAATACTTCATCGACCGGCTCGACACGACCGACGAATGGATTCGCGAGCGCACGGGCATTCTCGAGCGCCGCATCTGCTCCGAGAAGGAAAGCACCGCCACGCTGGCGACCGCCGCCGCGCGCGATGCCCTGGCCGACGCCGGGATGACCCCCGACGACATCGACCTGATCATCGTCAGCACGATCACGCCGGAATGCCCGTTTCCGTCGACGGCCTGCTTCGTGCAGGAGGCGCTGACCAAGCGGACGATTCCCGCGTTCGATCTCGCCGCCGCGTGCAGCGGGTTCATCTACGGGTTCATCACCGCGACCAGCCTGCTTCAGACCGGCACGTTTCGGAACATCCTTGTGATCGGCGCCGAGACGATGTCGCGCATCACCGATTACGAAGACCGCGCGACCTGCATTCTTTTCGGCGACGGCGCCGGCGCCGTGGTTCTGTCGGCCGTGCCCGACACGTCCGGCCCGGCCCTGCTGCATCACAAGATGCACGCCGAGGGCAACGGCTTCACCATGCTGTGCGTGCCGGGCGGGGGGTCGCGCACGCCCGCCTCGCAGATGTCCATCAACGAGCGGCTGCATTACATCAAGATGCAAGGCCGCGAAGTATACAAACTGGCGGTCAAGCGCAATCTGGAACTGGTCGAATCGACGCTCGAAGAGGCCGGCGTCAAGCCCGACGAACTGGCGATTGTCATTCCGCATCAGTCGAACCTTCGGATTATCGAGAGCGCCCGGCAACGGCTTGGTTTGCCGCCGGAGCGCATGTTCTGCAATATTCAGAAGTATGGAAACACGTCCGCCGCCTCGGTGCCGCTGGGGTTGAACGAGTGCCGCAAGACCGGCCGCGTCAAATCCGGCGATCTCGTGCTGATGGTGGCGTTCGGCGCCGGCCTGACCTGGGGGTCGGTGCTGGTCCGCATTTGATTGAAACATTCTTCGGGTGGATTCGCCGCCGGACGCGAGCGACCCGCGGCCCGGGCACGTTGAGGATCAACTTTGAGTAAGACTGCAATCATTTTTCCCGGTCAGGGTGCCCAGCATGTGGGCATGGGCAAGGACATCGCCGAAGCCTCGAGCGAGGCCCGCGCGGTCTTCGAGCAGGCCGACGACATCCTCAAGACGGACCTGTCGCGCCTGTGTTTCGACGGCCCGGCCGACCGGCTCAATGCCACAGACATGTCACAGCCGGCGATCTTTGTCACCTCGGTCGCCGTCTGGCGCGCCCTGCAGGCCAACGGCATGGCCGACGAGTTCGCCCCGCAGGCCATGGCCGGCCTGTCTCTCGGAGAGTACACCGCGCTGCACCTGGCGGGGTGGATCGGTTTTGAAGAGGGACTGAAGCTCGTCGCCCGGCGAGGCCGGCTGATGCAGGACGCGGCCGAGGCTTCCAAAGGGAGCATGGTGTCGGTGCTGGGGCTGGACGATGCGAAGACCGCCGAGCTTTGCAGCGAGGCGGCACAGGGGGAAGTCCTTGCGCCGGCGAACTTTAACTGCCCGGGGCAGATTGTGATTTCCGGTACGGTATCGGCCTGCGAGCGGGCCGTCGGCCTGGCGGAGAAGTACGGTGCACGGATGGTCCCACTGGTGGTGGCGGGGGCGTTTCATTCGCCGCTCATGGAGCCGGCCGCGGTGGGGCTGGAACCGGCCCTTCGGGCGGTGACGATTGTGAAGGGGCCGCTGGGAGTGGTATCAAACGTCTCGGCGGACTATCATGCGACCCCGGATACGGTCCGGACCCTGCTGCGGGACCAGGTGGCGCAGCCGATTCGTTGGCAGGCCTCGATGGAGCGCCTCATGGCCGACGGATTCGAGCGGTTCGTGGAAGTCGGCCCCGGCCGCGTGCTGACGGGCCTGATGAAGAAAATCAATCGCAAGGCGACGGCGGTGAACATTTCAACGGCTGCGTCGCTGGTGCGTGATTCCGAGTCGGTGCGCAGTTAGGCGGCCCGATCCAGACGACGGGCATGGCCCGCAAGAGAGTGTTTCGTTCATGGCGGACTTGATCGACCGAGTGGCAATTGTGACCGGTGGATCGCGCGGCATCGGCCGGGCGACGAGCTTGGCGCTGGCGAAGGCGGGCGCGACGGTGGTGGCCTGTGCCCGCAACGCGGAGCGGCTTAGCTCGCTGACCGCTGAAGCGGCCGACTCACGTTGCATCGGCAAGATCGTGCCCCGCGCCCTGGACGTGACCGACGCCGTCAAAGTTGAAAAATGGATCGACGACGTTGCCACCGACCTGGGCCGCATCGATGTGCTCGTCAACAACGCCGGCATCACGCGCGACGGCCTGCTCATGAACATGACCGACGAGCAGTTTGACGAAGTGTTGAACACCAACCTTCGCAGCGTGTTCATCATGACCCGCGCGGCCAGCAAGTACATGGTCCGGGCGCGATGGGGTCGCATCATTAACATCACCAGCATCAGCGGTGTGATGGGCAACGCCGGACAGGCGAACTACGCGGCCAGCAAGGCCGGCGTGATCGGTCTGACCAAGAGCGTGGCCAAGGAACTGGCCCGCCGCGGCGTCACGTGCAACGCCATCGCGCCGGGTTTCATCAACACCGACATGACGAGCGTCTTGTCTGAAAAGGTCAAGGAACAGGTCCGTCCGCTGATTCCGCTTCAGCGATTCGGTGAGCCGGAGGAGGTGGCGGCGGCCGTGGCGTTTCTGGCGTCGCCGGCAGCCGGTTACATCAACGGGCAAATCCTCGCCGTGGACGGCGGACTGCGAATGTAAAGGCGTGCGGCCGGGTCGGCGCTGGGTCGACACCGCCGGGCGGATGGGCCGCTCGCCGGAATCAGTGGCCAACAAAAGGGAGATCACAGTGGCAGTGGCTACACAGGAAGAGATCAAGGAAAAGGTCGTCAAGATCGTCAGCGAGCAGATGGGCGTCGACAAGAACGGCATCAACATGGAGACGTCGTTCGTCAATGATCTGAACGCCGACTCGCTCGACACGGTCGAACTGGTCATGGAGTTCGAGGACGAGTTCGAAATCAGCATTCCCGACGAAGAGGCCGAGAAGATCCAGACCGTCGGTCATGCGGTGGAGTACATCGCCAAGAACCAGAAGAAGGAGTAACCCGGCGAGCCGATCGACTTGCGGGGTGCCCGGTCCGGCCGCTGCGAGTGCGCCGGCTGGGTTGCGTGTTTTTGAAAGCGAGATTTTCCGGCAATGGCTGAACGTCGTCGAATTGTCATCACGGGCATCGGGCTGATCAGCCCGCTGGGCAACATGCCGGACGTGTTCTGGGAGCGGTTGCTGGCCGGCGAAAGCGGCATCGGCCCGGTCACGCGGCTGGATGTTTCTCGTTTTGACGTGCGCTTCGGCGGCGAGTGCCGGGAGTTCAACCCCGAGCAGTTCCTCGAAAAGAAAGAGATCAAGCGGCTGGACCGCTTCGCGCAGATGGCCATGGCCGCGGCGAAGCTGGCCTTTGAATCCAGCGGCATTGATCGCAACGCGATCGACCCGACGCGGTTCGGCGTCATCATCGGTTCGGGGATCGGCGGCTTGCAGGAATTGGAGGAGCAGAACCTCCGCTGCCACGAAAAAGGCCCCGACAAGGTCTCGGCCTTCACCATTCCCAAGCTGATGGTCAACGCCGGAAGCGGCAACATCTCCATCATGCTCGGCGCCAAAGGCCCGAACACGGCTGTTGCGACGGCCTGCGCCTCCGCGACCAACGCCATGGGCGATGCCGTTCACGCGATTCGCCGGAACGACGCGGACATCATGATCACCGGCGGCGCCGAGGCCGCGCTGACGCGACTGGGCCTCGCCGGCTTCGCTTCGATGAAGGCGCTTTCCACTCGCAACGACGATCCGCCCCGGGCCTCGCGCCCGTTCGACCGCGATCGCGACGGCTTTGTGATGGCCGAGGGCGCAGGCATCTTCGTGTTTGAAGAGCTGGAGCACGCAAAGCGGCGCGGCGCGAAGATCTATTGCGAAGTGCTCGGCTACGGCATGAGCGGCGACGCCAATCACATCACCCAGCCCGACGAACAGGGCAGCGGCGGCGCGGCGGCCATGCGGTACGCACTCAAAGACGCCGGTCTCAATCCCGACGCCGTCGACTACATCAACGCCCACGGCACCAGCACCCCGCTGGGCGACGTCGCCGAGACCACGGCCATCAAGGGCGTCTTCGGCGCCCATGCCTACAAGCTCCGCGTCAGCAGCACCAAGAGCAGCATCGGCCACCTGCTCGGCGCATCCGGCGGCGTTGAACTCGTCGCCACGGTCATGGCCATCGAGCACGGCGTCATCTCGCCGACCATCAACCTCGAAAACCCCGGCGAAGGCTGCGACCTGAACTACACCCCCCTCAAACCGCAGGACGCCCGCGTCAACATCGCCATCAGCAACTCCTTCGGCTTCGGCGGTCACAACGCCTGCATCGCCGTCGGCCGGTTCAGCAAGTAAGCGATTCGTTACGCGGAACTTTGTCGCATCGCACGGATTGTCCAACTCGCTCGGTAGGCAAGAGTTACGTTGCCTCACGCCGGTACGTGACGAGACTGACCCACTACCTCGATCAGTCGTAAGCTCCGCTTGGAGCTATCCTTAAGCAGGAATTCACAGGGCCGGGTGAGGCGGGTTTGGAGGGAACTTCGTGGCCGATCGGCTGCGACGAAACGGGCCGCTGCGCGTACAAGACGCAGGGGCCTTCGGTCGGCCTTTTACTCGATATACGAGCTTGGGTTACGCGATGGCGGAGCGATCGAAATCCATTGCGAGCGGGCGGGATGCATTGTGGGTGCGTCGCGCGCCAGTCGGCCGCGCGCGTGGGCGGCGCGGGGCGGCGCTGCTGGAGGTGGTCCTTTCGGTGTCGATCCTCGTGATCGCGATGGGGATCATCGGCTTTGCGTTTCGCAACGGGCAACTCGACATCGACCGGGCCGAGCTGCGCACCCGGGCGATGATGGCGACCGAGCAGGTATTGACAAACATCGACTTGGCGACGCTGCCGATCGTGCAGCAGGCCGAGGCGACGACCGGCGGACAGATGACCGACCTAAGCGGGGCGATGGACATCGACGCGCCGCCGGGCATGAGCTACCGCGTGATGGCCGGGATGGACCCGATGATCCCCGGGGCCGCGCGGGTGCAGGTGGACATCTTCAACGGCGACCCGACCGACGAGAACAGCCCGTTGATCCTTTCGACGATGGTGCTTCGCGCGCCGCCTCGGCCGATCAACCTCGGACGCGATTTCGGCCTGTCGGATGAGCAGTTGCAGCAGCTGACGGACGCGATCCCGGGCGGGGCGGCGGTGCTGGATCCGGCGGCGGTTGATCCGAAGGCGCTGGCGTCGCTGGATTTAGACATGCTGGCGCAGATCCTCCCGATGCTGATGCAGGCCTTCGGCGGGCAGCTTGGCGAGGCCCAGATGCAGCAGATCATGGAAGCGATTCAGAGCGGCGATCAGGGGCAGATCGAGCAGTTGCAGCAGCAATTGGGCGGCGCCGGCGGGCTTCCGGGCGGGCAAGGCGGCCAGGGCGGACGAGGAGGCCAGAGTGGTCGAGGCGGGCAGGACGGCGCGGGTCAACCGGGCGGGAACAGCGGGATGATGCCGGGGACGCCGCGTCGCGGACAGCGCGGCGGTTGAGCGCAAGCGTGAGGGATGGCGGTGCGAACACGACGGGCGATGACGGTGCTGGAGCTGCTGCTGGCGATCAGCCTCATTGCGCTCGTGATGATGATCATGTTCGCGTTTTATGACATTACGCTGTCAGAGCGCGACCGCAGCACGCGCATGATCACCGAAGGATCGCTGGCGCGACGGACGGCGCTGAAGATCGCCGACGAGATCCGCTCGTCGGCCGGGTTCCTGGGGAACGGCGATCCGGGCGTGTGGGGGATGGAGCGGTTCCTGTCGATCCAGACAGTTGTCCTGCCATCAAAGGAGCAGTTCATTCCGCGGGCAATCGGCGACAACCCCATCGCCGCGCGGTGCGACATCCGCCAGGTGCAGTATTACCTCGCCTACGACTACGACGAGTCGCATGACTACCCCGACGGCACACAAGGCCCCAAGCCGCTGGGCCTGGCGCGGCGGGAGATCAAGACGCTGAACCAGACGGTGTTGAACGAGGCCCGGCCCGATTCCATCGAGCTGGACCTGCTCGCGCCGGAGCTGAAATACCTGCGAATTCGCTACTACGACGGCATCGATTGGATCGACAAGTGGGACCTGCGCGGCGGGTTCGGCGGGATGGGCAACTCGCTGCCGCAGGCGGTCGAGGTGACGGTGGGGTATGACGAACTGCCGCCGCCGGATGAGCAGGAAATCGACCTGCAGGACTCGGAGTTGCAGCCGGCGTTGCCGGAGGCGTTTTCGCGGAAGACGTTCACCGTACAGGTGAAGCTGCCGCAGGCGGATGTGTTCTTCGGCTCGCGAATGATGCGGGCGCAGCAGCGAGCGTCGCAACTGAACCAGTCGGCGGGCGGAGGAACGACGCCATGAGACGCCGCCGCGGGCTGATTCTGGTTGTGGTGCTGGTGATGATCGCCCTGCTCTCGCTGCTGGCGGCGAGTTATTCGTTCATGGTGCGGTCATACACCGACGAAGTGAATTCGCAGCAGGCATCGTTCTACGCACGGATGGCCGCCGAGAGCGGGATTCAGCACGCCATCGTCGTGCTGCGGGCGTATCGAAGCGACCCGACGGTGTGGTACGACAACCCCGCGGTGTTTCGTGCCGTACCGGTGACACCGACGCCGCAGCAGGCCGTGCAGGGCAACGAGGTCGTCAACAACAGTTACGACCCGAACGCGCCGCCGGTGTGGCGGTTCAATCTCGTCGCGCCGAATCCGTACGCGCCGGCGACGGTTCGCTACGGCCTGACGGACGAAACATCGCGTCTGGATTTGAACCTTGCCAAGGAGGATCAGCTTCGGCGGCTGTTCGAGTACGCCATCCCGCAGGAGACGACCTCGCAGGTGGATGTGAACGTGCTGGTGGACTCGCTGCTTGACTGGCGTGAGAAGGGCGCGGCCCCGCGGCCCAACGGCGCGAAGGACGAGTATTACGCAAAGCTCGAGCCGGGCTATCGCGTGAAAGGGGCGCGCTTCTCGACGATTGAGGAGTTGCTGCTGGTCCGTGGGTTCAGCGGCTGGGTGTTGTACGGCGAGGATTACAACCAGAACGGCCTGCTCGACCCCAACGAGGATGACGGGGCGAATTCGTTTCCGCCGGACAACGGCGACGGTGTTTTGTACCCCGGTGTCGCGCCCTATTTCACCATCTGGTCGTACGAGGCGAACCTCTCGCGCGACGGGCGGCCGCGCATCAACCTGAACATGAAGGACACGCAAAAATTGCAGGAAGCGCTGGAGGCGGAAATTCCGCCCCACCTTACCAGTTATATCATGGCGGTCCGGACCGGGGGGAAGGCCTTTAACAGTGTTATGAACCTGATCCCGGCGCCCGAGCCGGACGAGGTTCCGGAGGAAGAGGCCGAACCACAGGAAGACCCCGCGACAACACAGCCGCAGGGGGATCCCCCCTCCTCCCAGCCGGGCGAAGAAAACCCGGCGAGTCAACCGAGTGAAAGTACCGATCAGGGTAGGTCCGAAAAGCAGGCGGCAGGTGCGCCGCCTGTTTTCAAGGACCTGACACCCGAGCCGCCGCCGGGGACCCCTGAGGATCTTCCGCTGATCCTCGACCGGCTGACGGTGGATGCGACGCCTGCGATGGCCGGGCGTATCAACGTGAGCACCGCGCCGTTGCCGGTGCTGGCTTCGATCGTGGAACTGACGGACGAGGAGGTTCAGGCGATTTTCGCGGCGAGGCAGCAACTGGATGCGGATCAATTGAGCACGCCGGCCTTTCTGGTGACGGCAGGGCTGGTGAGTCCGTACAAGTTTCGGCGGATTCTCCCGAAAGTGACGTCGGCCTCGGCGGTATTCACGGTGGATGCGGTGGGATACGGAGATCACACGGGCGTGACACAACGAATCAAAGCAGTGCTGGAGATGCGCGGCCCGGTGGCGCAGGTGCGGTACTACCGCAATTTGAGCAGCCTGGGGACGGCGTACCTGCCGCATGTGGTTGAGCAGCGCGCGACGGCCGGTCAGGGGGGGCGTTGACTATGGCGATCGGGCTGTCGAGCAAGAAGATTCTGGCGGTCGAATGGGACTCGCGCAGCATTCGGATGGTTCTGGCGCGGCCGAAGACCGAGGGCGTGGAGTTGTTGAAGGCGGTGTCGGCTCCGATCCCGTCGAACGTGTCGGCGGAAGACGCGGCGAGCCTCGGAGCATTCATCAAAGAGTCTATATCGAGCGCGCGGATCGGCGTGGGCCGGGCGATCCTGTGCATTCCGCGTGACCAGGTGGTGCTGAACACGATCAGCCTTCCGCCGACGCCGGCGGAGGAGATGGCATCGCTGGTGCAGTTTCAGGTTTCGAAGGAGCTTCCGTTCGCGGCGGAGCAGGCGGTGCTGGATTTCGCGGTGGCCGGGGCGCACGATCCGAAGTCGCCTTGCAGTGTGCTGGCGACGGCGATTCGACGGGAGTTGCTGGAGTTCTATCAGAAAGTGGCGTCGGCCGCGGGGCTTTCGATTGAAAGCGTGGGTTTGCGGCCGCTGGCGAATTTGATCGCATTGACGGCGGCGACGGGCGGCACGGGTCCGGAGCTGACGCTGCTGGTGGACGTCGGCCCGCATCGGACGGAGATTGATCTGATCCGGGGCGGGGTGCTGGTGTTCTCTCGCGCGGCATCGATGAGCGTGGGAATGGAACCGTCGACGGTCGCCGAGAGCGGCGAAGGGGACGGCGCGGGCTATCAAGACAGTCGCATCATTGCAAGCGGGGTCCAACGGGAATCGGCCGAGGCGAACCCGCAGGCCGTCAGCGCGCTGCTGGTGGAAGTGATCCGATCGTTTGAGGCGTTTCGCGCGACGGAGCCTTCTGCGAGCCTGGATCGAATCGTGGTGGCGGGCTCGAGCGGGCTGGAGCCGCAACTGGCGCAGATGCTCGGGGCGCGGTTCGCGACGCGCGCGGAGTTGTTCAGCCCGGAGAAGGCGTTGGGACTTTCGGCGGAGCGGGCCCGCGAGCTGCGCGGGTTCAGCGCGGCCCTGGGGCTGGCGATCGGGCATTCGCACGACCGGCTGGCGCTGATTGACTTCCTGCATCCGAAGCGGCCGGTCACCAAGCGCGAGTTGCGATTGAAGAAAGCGCCGTCGGCTGTGATGGCGGCGATCCTGCTGATCGGATCGATCTACCTGTTTCAAACGAAGTATGTATCGCCGCTGCGAGAGGAGATTCGCACGCTGGAGAAGGCCCAGTCGAAGATGAAGGTCGAGGAGAAGGCGGTTCGGGAGTTCGCCGAGAAGGTGGATTCGCTGGAGGGCTGGATCGAGTCGGAGCAGCATTGGCCCTCGGTGATCGCGGCGCTGGCGGAGTCTTTTCCGCCGGATCGGGAGGCTTACGCGACACGGCTGGACCTCGAGTTGGTTCCGGTTCGCAAGAGCGTCAAGCGCGAGGCGACCGCCAAGATCAAGTTTCGCACGGCTTCGCTGGGGACGGTGAATGAGCTGGCGGAGAAGCTGCGTGCCGCCGGGTTTGAGAACGTGGTGCCGGGCAAGGAGATGCCGACGGGAGCGCGCGACGTGTATCGCAATGACACGGGCATTGATGCAGTCGTGCCGCAGAAGAAGTGGTCGGTGGCGTCCGCGACCGGTTCGATTGGCGCGGGCGAGAGTGAATCGCGTGATGCGGTTCCGCCGCCCGAGGCGACGAGTCAGGCGACGGAGGGTGGGGCTGCCACGAGCCGGCCTGCGACGGGGGACGGGATGGCAGGCGGTGGTTCCGCCGAACGGCAAGCCGCGGGGAGCGATTCCGCGAGTTCGAAGGATGAATCCGCGAAGGCCAATGCGAAGGAAGAGTCCGCGAAGTCGGGCGGCGCGGCGAAGGCGGGCGAAGCAAGCCCGGGAGCGGCGGGCCGTGCCAGAGTTCCGTCACCGACGCGGCCGCCGGCGAAGGGGGGGCGATCATGAACCAGCGCGAGCGCACCCTGTTGTTCCTGATCGGCGGAGCGGTGGGGTTGTACGTTCTGTATCAGGGCGTGAATTTATTCTTCATATCGCCCATCACGGACTCCAAGAAGCGCATTGTTGAATTGCGCGAGGAGAATGACCGGCTGGAAAACATCGTGCGCCAGCGCCGGCGGCTGGTGCGCACGTGGCTCGACGCCGCGTCAAAGACGTTTTCATACGATCGTTCGATCGCGTCCAATCAGTTCGGCAAGAGCCTCAAGGAAGTCGCGCAGCGGCACGGCTTCGAGGCGGCCTTCTTCACGCCGACCAGCGGCACGAAGATCGGAAACAAGACAAACATCACGACCGTGGCCTACCGGATCGTGGCGGAGGGGCCGTTTGACAAGGCGCGAGCGTTCGTCAACGAGCTGTATCGCACGCCGTACCTTGCACAGATCACCAAGCTGGGCGCTTCGCCGATTCAGGGCAAAGGCCGAATGCGTGATGAGCTGAAGCTGGAGTTGACGATCGAGACGCCGGTGCTGCCGGAAATCGACAAGAAGAAGATGCCGGACGCGGCGCTGGCCGTCACGATGATGGAGGCAATCAAGGCGGGTGAAGCACCGCCGCCCCCGGCGCGCGAGGCGCTTCCGAGCGAAGTGCTCCAGGCGATCCTTGCGAAGCGGAATATCTTCAAGACGTATCTGCCGCCGCCGGAGAACGTGGTGCTGATCGACAATCAGGACCTGAAGATGGTGGCGCTGAAGGTGACCTACTTCTGGGAGGGCCAGCCGGAAGAGCCGATTGTCGAGACCGTGGCAGGCAAGAGTCAGAAGCCCGTCAAAGGACTCGGCGACGCGGTGGAAGTAATGGGCTCGTACGTCGACGGCAAGGCGTTCGGCCCGGAGCGGCTGGACTTCAACGCGAAGAAAGACTGGACCTACGTCGTACCGTCGCACACGCCGCCGCCGCCGCCGGTGTACGTCGATCTGGCGGTCGAGAATTCCACGAAGGAGCCGGTGGATGTCGACGTGACGGTGACCGGCGATGACGGCAAGACGAAGACGCTGCCGACGATGCGGATCAAACCGGGGCGGACCGACGTTGATGAGTTCAAAGCGCAGCGCGTCGCGGTGACGGCGACCTACCCATCAGGCAAGAAGCTGCCGCCGCGGTCGTTCGCTCCCGGGGCCGGTAAGCAGACGTACCTCGTGCCGGTTGAGTCCGCGGAAGTGCGCGTGGAAGCGCCGATCGCGGTAAATGACCCGCCGCCGGACGCGACCATGAGTGTATCAGGATTGGTGACCTATCAGGGCACGCAGGAATTGATCGCGACGGGGGGTACGACGCGAAAGGTCATTCCGGCCGGGGCGCCGGGCGCAGTGGACACCGGCACGTTGCTGGCGGTTCATCCGCGCGGCGGCGTGGTGAAGATGCCGAGCGGGAATTACTACCTGTATCCCTTGGGCCGGAAGTTCACGGATCGGGTGAAACTGGAAGCGCGATCGGATGGGGACCTGGCGGCTGCGATTGACACGTGGCTGGCCAGTCCGGAAGCGCAGTCGGATGGGGCAGAAGCTGTTCAGTCGGCCAGTGCGGCGCCGCCGCCGACGCCGATGACGCCGACGGGCAAAGGTCTCGGGAGGAAACCGTGATGAAGTCGCACGCGAGACAGGATATTCGGCGCTGGGGTCGAGCGGGGATTGGCTCGATCGCGGCGATGCTGGTGTTGTCGGCCGTCGCACGGGGTCAGGCGACGACGCAGCCCTCGAACGACGACGCGCTGGAAGCCGCGCGCCGCGCGGCCTTGCAGTCGATCAACCAACCGGCGACGAGCCAGCCTGCTTCGAGTCAACCTTCGACAACGCAGCCCGCGCCGTCGAAACCGACCATGCGGCGCACACCGCCGCCGGCATCGACGGAGACGGCGAAGCCCGAACCGGCGCAACCGATGACCGCGACGCGTCAAGGTCAGCCTTCGACGTGGCCGGCAACGATGCCGTCGCCCCAGGGCGTGCCGACGCAAAACTTCAACGGGATGAATGAGGGCGGTCGCGACGGTGCGAGTCGTCCGCGTGGACCGGCCGGTGCGGGCGCAGGCGCGCGAGCGGGGTCGCAGCACGCCGGCGCTCAACCTGCGGCGGACATGCCGAGGCTGGCGACGGGCGGGGCGTCTTCCGCGCCGGCGGAGAAGGATGACGCGGACGCGCCGAAGACAATGATGACGTTCACGGTTGCGCCGGTCGATCCGACTTCGCGGTCGTACCGGTTTGATTATGTAAACACGCCGTGGAGCGACGTGCTGTCGGACTTCGCGCGAATGAGCGGGCTGTCGTTCCTGAACCAGCCCGATCCGCCGATTTCGGACAGCCTGACGTTCCACAGCCCGAAGACGTTCACCTACGTCGAGGCAATGGATCAGTTGAACGAGCTGCTGCTGGCGCGGCCGCTGAACAAGTACCTGATCCAGCGCGAGGGGAACTTCCTGACGATCAAGCGGCTGCCGGACCTGATGCGAGAGATTCCGGCGGAGAAGATGTTCGACTCGTTCGAGGCGATGGATCGCGCCAAGCCGGGTGAGTTCGACATCGTGCTGGTGCAGTTCGACGTGCCGCAGGGTTGGAATCCGTATGAGATCATCGAGCGGTATCGGCCGTGGTTCTCGGATACGTACGGAACGCAGGTCAACGGCGAGCGGATCGAACTGACGGGCCTCGTTCGCGAGCATCGGCGGTTCCGGGATGTCGTGTCAACCATTGTGACCATGCAGGACCCGCCGCAGTTTGATCCGCGGCCGAGCCGGTTCATCAAGCTGGAGCGGTCGAAAGCGTCGGATCTTCAAACGCTGTTGAGACAGGTGTATCCAGTCACCGCGCCGACGGCGCCGGGACGGACCGGTCCCGGCGTGGATCAAACCGCCGAGACGGCGAAGAAGATCGACATCATCGCGGACATCCGCAACAACGCGCTGCTGATCAAGGCGCCGCAGCGGATGCTGGACGAGATCGGTGAGCTGGTGGCGCGGCTGGACACGGGGATCGGCCCGCAGACGCCGGAGATGAAAGTCATCAAGCTGCAATACGCCGACTCGAACGCGCTGACGACGAGCCTGAAGCAAATCTTCGCAAAGGAGCAGCAGACGTTGGCGCGCGATCCGACGATGTACGTCTCGCCGGAGCATCGCGCGGCGATGGATCGCGACATCTTCGCCGATCCGATGACCAATTCGGTGATTCTTGTCGGCGGAGCCGAGGGCATCGCGGCGGCCGAGCGCACGGTGAAAGAGTGGGATGTTCCGTCGGAGAATCAGGTCAGCGAGGTGATCGAGCTGGCGCACGCCGATGCCGGTCCGCTGGCGGCGCAGTTGATGCAGATGTTCCCGCCGGTGGCGAAGCCGGGTCAGCCGGCCGACCGCGTGACGGTGCGGACGGCGAACTCGCTGCTCGTGATGGCGAGCCGGCAGAATCTGGATCGCATGAAGGAGGCGATCGAGAAGCTGGACGTCGCAGGGGATGAATCGCAGGAACACGTGGTGAAGCTCAAGGCCGCGACGCCGAGCGTGGTGGCGACGATTGTGCAGCAGTCGATGATCGCAGTGCAGCAGGCGCGGGTGATTCAAGGCGCGGGTCGGGCGCCGGGTCAGCCCGGTCAACCGGGTCAGCCGCCGCCGATGCCGGGCGGAGGCGGGCCGCGGATCATTCCGGACGACACGACCGGCATGTTGGTCGTGTATTGCACGGATAAGGAGTGGAAGCAGGCCGAGCCGCTGATTGATCGGCTGGACGAGCAGGCGGCGGCGGGCGAGGCGCGGCTGGAGCGGTTCACGCTGGAGAAGGCCGACGCGGATGACGTGACAGCGCTGCTGCGACAAATGTATCCATCGGCGCCGGCGCAGCCGGGGCGGGCGATGGGCGGCCCGTTCTTCATGGCCGACGGCTTCAACAATGCGGTGCAGGTGTACGGCGGGGCGGAATTGATTGAGAAGGTCAAGCCGCTGATCGCGGCGCTGGACATCGAGTCCGACGCCGAGCTGACGATCATCCGATTGAGTCATGCCCGGGCCGAGTCGATCGCGCCGATCCTGTTGCAGGCGGTGGGCGCGAAAGCGGGGCCGGCGATGGTGCCGGCGCAACCGGGTCAGCCGCCGCGACCGGCCGGAGCCGCGCCGGGCGGGCAGGTGCGGATCGTGGCGGAGCCGATCACGAACGCGCTGCTGGTGCGCGCGCCGGTGAAGGAACTGGATCAGATCAAGAAGCTGGCGGCCGACATGGACTCCGAAGAGGAGACGCGCACGGCGCGGATCATCCTCGAAGCGAAGCATCGCGGCGCGGAGGAACTGGCGTCGGCCTTGCGCAACATGGTCAGCAGCGGCGGCGGGGCCAAGCCGGCCGGCGCGCCGGGTCAGCCCGCCGTGGCGGCAAGCGGCGGCCGCGCGACGACGATTGTCACGTCGGGCCGACAGATTGTGATCGATGGTCCGCGCGAGGAAGTGGCCAAGCTGATTCAGTTGCACGAGCAGCTTGATGTGCCGTATGACCAGCCGTACTTCCGCAAGTATCTGGTGATGGACGCGGAGGAGGATGAGAAGAAGCTGCGCGCGTTGCTGGCGATGACGCCGACGGCTTCGGCGAAGACGACGCCCGCGGCGGGCGGCGGCGGTGCGCCGGGTGCGCCGGCGAAATCGGCCGCGGCGGTGAGCCTGGCCGCGCCGGACGCGGTGACGATCTACGCGGATACGTTCGAGAACGCGCTGCTGGTCGGAGTGAAGGTCGAAAGCGATTTCGACACGATCGAGCGGCTGCTGGGGCTGGTCTTTGCCGACGCGAGGAAGATCGAGGGCGGGCCGGAGGATAGCACGGGCGGCAAGTCGTATTTCACGATTGAGCTGAAGCACCGCAAGGCGTTCGACATCGCGTTTGATATTGAAGATTTGCTGAATCCGGATCGCAAGAGCAGCGGGATCAGCCTGTCGGAAGGTCCGAGCGAGCGGACGCTGCTGGTGCAAAATTGCAAGCCGGCGCAGCGCGAGCAAGTCGAAGAGATGGTGAAGATGTGGGACGTGCCCAAACGAGGTCAGAGCGGGAAGATCCGCATCATCGATTCGAAGATTCCGCCGGCCGCGATGGCGAAGCTGCTGGAGCGGAATCGGCCCGAAGGCATGAAGCTCACGATCCAGGGCGCGCTGGACACGAGCGCGGTGCAGTTGATCGACATTCACGCGGACGAGCCGGAAGAAGAAGCCGCGCCGGCCCCCGCGGCCACGGAGCGGCGCAGCGATGGCGGCGGGATGTCGCCGTGCGTGCTGCCGGCGAGCCTGTTGAGTGCGATCGGCGCGGCGGCGACAGGCCAGGTCGTAGCGAATCAGCCGCTGTACATCTCGCATCCGAAGGATTGTTCGTTGTGTCGGCAGCATGCGTGCGCATTGCCGGGGGCACTGGCGAACTCGCTGACGCAGGTGATTTATACATCGTTCGATGATCCGCTCTATGACGATGTGGACGCGCAGCAGGCGTCGTCCGCGGCGCAGCAGCCGGAAGAGGATGAACCGCAGCACAATCACGCCGAGCCGGCGGAGAAACCCGCCGAACCGGCCGCCGCGCCCCAGCCTCGCGCCGTGGGACGCCGCGAGATCGCCCAGCCGGCCGCGCAGACGCCGGAGCAGGTGATCGGCAAGGCGATGGAGGAGCAGAATGTCACGATCACGGTCGATCCCGACACGAACAAATTGATTCTTCAGGGTCCGGAGGAATTGCTGGACGAACTGGAGGACCTGATCGAGGAGCTGCTGGAGGGCGATACGACACCGGTGATTCGGGTGTTCCCGCTAAGGCATGCGGATGTCGCAACGGCGGCACAACTGCTGGAGCAGGTGTTCAACCAGGGCCAGGCGGCGCTGACCAAGGGCAAGGGCAAGGCGGCGCAACCGCAAGCCGTGCCGATGCCGCAGCCGCAACCGGGTCAGCCGGGCCAACCCGGTCAGCCGGGGCAGCCGGGCGGGGGCGGCCGCCAACAACAGCCGCAGCAGGTGATGGTGCAGCAGTCGCCGGCGCGGATCAAGGTGGTGCCCGATCCGCGGACGCGGAGCCTGATGGTGATTTCGCCGCCGCAGGACGTGCCGCTGATCGTGGACGTGTTGAAGAAAATCGACAAGCGTGTGCCCCCGGCCGAGGGCACGCTCAAAATCTTCGCGCTGGTCAATCTTGATGCGACGCAGATGGCGGAGAACTTGCGTGAGATTTTCAGTTTGCCGACGGCGCGGGGCGGCCGTGGCGGTGGTCGCGGTGGGCAGCCGGGTCAGCCGCAGACGCCGGAGCAGGTTCAGCAGCAGATCATCCAGATGCAGGGCGGTCAGCCGGGGCAGCCGGGTCAGGCAACCGGAGCGACGCTTTCGTCAACGGATAATCTGAAGATCAGTGCCGATGCGCAGACCAACAGCATCATCGCGCAAGGTCCGCCGGACGTACTCGACATGATGGAAGGGATCATCAAGGACCTGGAAGACAAAACGAATACGACCAAGCCGGAGATGCGCCGTGTAGCACTGAAGAACGCGCGGGCGACGGAGATCGCGACCATCGCGAAGGAAGTCTCGGCAGCGACGGCGAATCAGGGCGGCGGCGGACAGGGCGGCCGCGGCGGTCGTGGCGGCGGGCAGGTGTCGGTGACGGCGGACGCGCGGACGAACAGCGTGATCGTCGCGGGGCAGACGAAGGACGTTGACCGCGTCGAGCAGATTGTGAAGGATCTGGACATCCAGTCGGAAGGCAGCGCGATTCGGCAGTTTTCGGTGAAAGGCGACGCAGCGGCGATCGCGAATCAGCTCAAGGCGGTGTTCGTCACCAGCGGGGCACAGCAGGACATCGTTATCAACGGCGATCCGGGCAGCGGCATGGTGATTGTGAAGGCGGCCGAACCGCAGATGAAAGAGATCGAAGAGCAGATCGAATTGCTCGAGAAGCGCATCGGCATCACGCAGGAGTTTCGCACGATCAGAGTAACAATCGCTGATGCAGAGGCGATCGCGCCGAAGATTCAGGAGATTTTCCGCGAGGTCCGCACGACGCGCGGCGGCAAGGCCAACGTGAAAATCACCGGCAGCAAGAGCGCGAGCACGCTGTATGTGCTCGGTGCGGACGATGACGTGTTCGATCAGATCAAGAAGGTGGCGGCGGGTATGGACGTGGCGCCAACGGGCATGGAAGTCCGGCGGTATGACTTGGAGCACGCCAACGCCGTGGACATCAACAACAAGCTGACGGAAATGATGGTGAAGGCTGCGGCGACCGGCGCGATGGGCAACGTGAAGCTCGATCTTGTCGGCGTCGTGCCCGATGGCCGCACGAATTCGCTGATCGTGACGGGCGGTCCGATCACGTTCGGTTTGATCGACAGGGTGCTGGCGCAAATCGACGTACCCAGCGAGCGCGGTCAGAAGAACCACCTTTATCAGGTTGTGAACGCGCGTGCCAGCGATCTGGCAAATGTGTTGAACAGCCAATTGAGCCGAACGATGCTGCCGGTGCCGGGCCAGCCGCCGGCGGTGACCATCTCGCCGGACGACGCGAGCAACACGCTGGTGGTGACGTCGTCGGACTCGGACTATACGGAAGTGGAAGGCCTGATCAAGTCGCTCGATGTGAAGGGGCTGGCGGAGGGGTCGCGCGAGCGCAAGACGTTCAAGCTGAACTACGCCGACCCGTGGAGCGTGGCCAACGCGGTGCGCGTGTCGTTCCAGACGGTCAATCGCAACCCGACGGTGCGCGAACAGGTGTCGGTGGCCGAGGACGGCACGACGAACAGCGTGATTGTCACCGCGTCGAAGGAGAACATGGTTGAGATCACGACGCTGATTGCCGAGCTGGACAAGTCCAGCGACGCGCGATCGGAATACGTGATTGATCTCGCCAATGCGAATGCGCCGGACGTGGCGAGTACGTTGCAGCAGATTTTCGATGCGCAGAACGCCGGTCGTCGGCAGCGGTCCAGCGCGACGATTCGCGCGGTCGCCGGCAGCGCGAAGATCGTTTGTTTCGCGAATCAGACGGAGTACGAACAGATCACGAATCTGGTCAAGATGCTGGACAGCGTGGAGGGCGGGCGGAGCGTTCATACGGTGACGATGCCGGAGATGGTTCCGGCCAAGAGTGTGGCCGAGAACATCAACAAGCTGTTCGGCACGCAGGCGGGCGGCGGTCGCGACGGCGTGAAGGCCGAGTTTCACGAACCGACCAATACGCTGCTGGTGTTCGCTTCAGAAGCGGAATTCGTCAAGGTGAATGAAGAGGTCATCAAGAAGCTGTCGGAGACGCCGACCGTCGGCGCGCTGAAGTTCTTCAAGATTCCGTTGAAGTTCGCCGTGGCGGACGAAGTCGCCAAGACGCTACAGGATTTCTTCGACAAGAAGGGCGGCGTCACCCGCGGCCGGTCGTCGAACCTGCCGCCGTGGATGGGCGGAGGTGAGACCGCCGCGAAGCAGTTGGACAACCAGGTGACGATCACGGCGGAGACCACGGGCAATCTGCTGCTGGTGTATTGCACGGATACGACCAAGGAAATGATCGACGGGATCATCGCGGACATCGACACCGACGCGCCGCAGGGCGGGCGGACGATGGAAATGGTGGCGCTGAAGTACATGGACGCCGCCGAGATGATTGGGATATTGACGGAATACTTGAAAGTGTCCAAGCGCACCCCGGCGGACGAAGGCCAGCGGGTCATCCCCTGGTGGATGGAGGGTCGCGAGGAGAAGAAGGACGAGAAAGTCGTGCTGGCGGGCGACCTGCGGCTCAAGGCCGTGGAGAGTCTGAATGCCGTGATCGTGGCGGGCCGGCCCGAAGGCGTTGAGGATGCGCTGAAGAAGATCAAGGAGCTGGATGTCGAGCGGCCGGACGATTCGAGCGCGCCGCAGACGTTCAAGCTGGCGCACGGCAACGCGAGCGAAATCGCCAACACGCTGAACAACGTATTCAACGACCCGAAGCGGCAGCAGGACAAATCGCGCGGCGGGTCGTACGGCAAGCCGCCGACGATCGTCGCCGACACGGGCACGAACAGCGTGATCGTCTGGGCAAAGGCGAACGACCTGTCGCAGATTCGCAAGATGATCGACAACATCGACAACCAGATGGAGGGCGCGACGGGCGAGGTGCGCATTCTCCAGGTGCCTGCGGGTCAGAGCGTGGATAATCTGGCGCGGCTGGTCGAACGGCAGTTGAACGACGCCGAGCGGAATCGCCAACAGGTGCAGAAGGATTACAAGCCCGACCTCGTGAGCATCGGCGCCGAGCCGTGGGCCAGCGCGCTGCTGATCTCGGGATCGAAGGGCAAATATGAGGAGGCCGAGCGGATCGTGAAGACGCTCGTCGCGATGGGCCCGGCCGGCGGGACGACGCGGAAGTTCATCAGCCTGAACAATCAACTGACGCCGACGGAAGCGAAGAAGATCATTGACAGCATGCAGGGCGGTCAGTCAAGCCAGAGCGGTCGCGGGTCGGGCGGGTTCAACCGAGGTGATCGCGGCGGGCGTGGTGATCGAGGAGATCGTGGCGGGCGCGGTGACGGTGGTGGTCGTCGGCGCGATGGCGGCGGCGATCGCGGCCCGCGCGGCGATGCGACGTGGACGCAGCAGCGGCGCTACGAGAAGAGCTTGGGCCTGCCCGTGCGGCGAAGTTCCATCGTCGCGGGGACGGTGCAGGGCATGCTCTTGAACCTGTCGGTGGCGACGGCGATGGGGCAGTTGCCTCCGAGCTACGAACCGATGCCGACGGTGCGGCCTTCGGCGGAGCTGTTGGCGCAGGCCGACTCCGACGAGGACGGTTCGGAGCAGGTGTCGGCGGGTCGCGGGGCATCGACCGGCGCGGCGAATCAATCGGCGACGACGCAGGCGACGAAGCCCGTGGTGGGTCGCGTTCGGCCTCGCTCGGCGACGACGCAGCCCGCGGAGAAGAAGCCGGCGACAGCGGTGCGACCGGCAGCCCGGACTGTGCCAACGACGCAGCCGACGCAGAGCCTGACGGCCGAGCAGATGATCCAGGCCGCGGCGCAGCAAGGCGTCGATATGTCGCAGATGACCGAGGCGGCGCAGGAGGCGTTTAGCCGCAAGTTGAGCGGCGCGCCGATCACGGCGGTGGAGGCGGGCGAAGAGGGCATCTTCATCGAGGGGTCGGATGAGGATATCGAAATCATCGAAGCGTTGTTGCAGATGCTGGATACGGCAATTCCAACCAAGAAGATTGAATACAAGGGACTGACGAATGCCCAGGCCAAGAGCCTGGCTGAAACGCTGAAGAAGGTGTTTGAACCGCTGGAGCCACGCGGCAGCCGCCCGGTGAAGCCGGAGGACAAGGTAGACATCATCGCAGACCCAACGACGAATGGATTGTTCATCGCCGCGACAGACGAAAAGATGACTCAGGTTTTGGCCCTGATCGACAAGATTGAGAAAGAAGCTGAGCACACGGTCCGCAACGTCAAGACGTATCAATTCCGCAATCGCCGCGTGCTGGAAGTCGGGGAGGTGCTGGGGAAGATTATCGACAAGTACCTGTCGCAGCGCGGGCTGGACAAGAACGTGATTCAGATCGAGACCGACCCGCAGACCAACTCGATCAGCATCATCGCGGGTGAGACGGACCTGAAGTTTGTCGAGGGGATCATCAAGGGGCTGGACGCCGAGCCGGAGCCGGTCGACAAGGAAGGCCGCCTGTCGGTGGGCGAGGCCGACGTGATGATCATCCCGTTGCGCGTGGCGAAGGCCGACGCGCTGGGCGCGCTGTTGAACGAGATTCTCAAGAAGGCGGCGACGGGCGACACGCCGATGAAGGACTTCATTCGGCGGTTCAACCTGTTGGACGAGAATGGCAATCGCCTGCAACAGGTGAATCTTGATCGCCCTGTGGTCATCTTCGGCGACAAGGACAGCAACTCGCTGGTCGTGGCGAGCACGAAAGAAAACTGTCTGATCATGAAGCAGGTGGCCGGCGCGTTCGACGTGGAGCCGGCGCGGGCCGAGGTCATCAGCCAGGTGGTGACGCTGAAGTTCGCCGATGCGTCGGAAGTGGCCGAGCAGGTGACGAAGCTGCTGACCGACAGCCAGAACCTGACGGCGCGGCCGGGCCAGAGCGAAAAGAGCGGCGCGCCCGATGGCGAGGCCGGGGCCCTGGTTTACAACGCCGTCGTGATGGCCGACATGCGGTCGAACCAGTTGGTGGTGGTGGGGCGGCCGTCGTCGGTGAAGATTCTGACGGGACTGGTGGAGAGTCTCGACGTGAAAGGGCTGGACGTGATGCCCTTTCAGATCGTGGCGCTGGAGTATGCGAACGCTGGATCGCTGGAGACGGCGCTGACGGCGATGATGAAGGAGCGGGCCGAAGCACTGCCGACCGGCAAGAGCGAGAACGCGAAGAAGGCCGAGACGGTGATCATCAAGGGTGATCCGCGGTCGCGGTCACTGATCATCGCGGCGAAGCCTGCGCGGATGGAGGAACTTCGCGCGTTGATTCGGCAGTTGGACAAGCCGGCGACGGCGCTGGTGGAGGACATCCGCACGATTACGCTGAAGAACGGCAGCGCGGGCGATCTGGCGACGAAGCTGACCGAGTTGTGGAAGGAGCGCGCGGCGCAACAGGAGGGCGGCGAGGGATTGAAGCTGGAGACGCCGGCGATCGTGGCCGACGAGCGCAGCAATTCGCTGATCGTGGCGGCGAGCAAGGGCGATTTCGACGCGATCAAGGCGGTCGTGGACAAGATCGAGGCGCTCGAGCTGAACCCGATGGCGAAGATTCAGATCATCACGCTGAAGCACGCCTCGGCGACAACGCTGAAGGGGGCCTTCACGTCGCTGTTTGACAAGCGCGCCGAAATGCGAACGGTGGACGGCAAGAGCCGGCCGGAGGACAAGGTCGCGATCGAAGTGGACGACGTGAGCAACTCGATTTTGTTCGCCGGGTCGCAGGAGAACTTCGACCTGTTGAAGCAGAAGACGGCCGAGCTGGACGTGGAGATGGTCGCGCCGGGCGTGGTGGAGTACTTCGTCTGTGAGAACGTCGGCGCGCAGCGCGTGAAAGACACGATCGACGAGTTGTTTACCGACGGCATCTATCGGCCGGGCGGCGCGAGGGAGACCGAGGCGCTGAAGGCGCGCGAGAAGGTGGTAGTGACGATCGACACACGGGCGAACATCCTGATCGTGTCGGCGGCGCCGGAGAACATGGAAGTGATCCGCGAGATTCACAAGCGGATGAACAGCGTGGCGACGCCGTGGGACGTGGCGATCACGCGGTTGATTGACATTCAGCACGGCGACTCGGTGAAGATCGCCGCGCAGGTGAACGATTATTTCGACAAGTTGAAGGAAGTTCGCAGCGAGGGCGAGGGTGGCGACAAGAACGCAGGCGGGTTCGGCATCACGATTTTCGCGGATGAACGAAGCAACCGCGTGGTGATCGGGGGGACGAAGGACGGCATCGACAGCGCCGTCGAGCTGGTGAAGAAACTCGATGTCCCTCCGGGAACGCCGGGGCAGGTGATGGAGGTCTATCGCCTGACGGACGCCTCGGCGACGCGGATCGGTGAGATGATCAAGAACGTCTTCGAGCAACGGAACAAGCCGCGCGAGGGCGACACGGGCACGAAGGTGGCAAGCGTGCCGGTGACGATTGAGGCCAACACGACGACGAACAGCCTGCTGGTGAACGCATCGCGCGAGGATCACATTCTGATCCGCGACCTTGTGGAGCGGCTGGATCGGCCGTCGACGGTGGCGGAGATGACGCGGGTGATTCCGCTGGGGAAGGCACCGGCCGCGCGGGTGAAGGAGATTCTCGAGGAGCTTTACGAGAGCGGCACGGGCGGCGGCGGCGAAGGCAGCAGCGGCGGCGGTCAGTCGATCGCGGTGGTTGAAGACAAACGAACGAATTCAGTCGTCGTCACGGCTCCACCGGGCGAACTGGACAACATTACGAAGCTTGTGCAGCGGCTGGATGACACCGAGGTAAAGGGCCAGGTCGAGGTCGGCGTGATCGCGATTGAGAACGAAGACGCCAAGAAGATGGCGGAACTGCTCAATGCGGTCATCACGGGCAAAGGCGGGCCGGAAGGCAGCACCGAGGCGGCCGGCGGCGAGGATGCAGCGGCGCGAGACATTGCATCGACTCTGATCTCGTTCGGCGACAAGGACTTCCGCGGGCGGGAGATTCTGATCCGCACGATGCGCGAGAACGTGCAGATCACCTACAACGAGCGGACGAACAGCATCGTGGCGGTCGCCCCGCCGTCGGCGTTGCGACTGATTGAATCGCTTGTGCGCAAGCTGGATCGCATCCAGAAGCGCGCGGTGCTGGTGAAGGTTTTCCCGTTGAGCTATGCCGACTCGACGAAGATGGTGGACCTGCTGAATGAGATGTTCGCCCAGGAAGAGGGCGCCGAGGATCAACGAGCGTTTCAAGAGGGCCGCTCCATCAGCGTTGAAGGCGGATCAAGCAGCACGGCCGGCGTGCCGACGTCCGGTTCGCAGACCGGCGGCTCGATGAAGGGCACGTTCGGCCGACCGAAGACGACGTTCGTGCCGGATGAGCGGACGAACAGCGTGATCGTCGCGGGCTGGCCAGAAGACATCGACGTGGTGGCGGACGTGATCGACCAGCTCGACAGCCTGCCGATCAACGAGCGTGATAATTTCGTCTATTCCCTGAACAACGCGACCGCCGAGGACGTGCAGTCGGCCATGGAGTCGTTTTTCAGCGCGGAGAGCCAGCGGCTGGACACGCTGGGCGACACGGTCTCGCCGCAGCGACGGATGGAGCAGGAAGTGTCGGTCGTGGCGCACCCGGAGTCGAACCAGCTCATCGTGTCGGTCAGCCCGCGGTACAAAGACAAAGTGATGACCGTGATGGAGCAGCTGGATCGGCCGCCGCCGCAGGTGATGATCCAGGTGATGATCGCCGAAGTGTCGCTGGATGACCGCTTCGAGATGGGGTTGGAATTCGCACTGCAGGAGTTGAAGTTCAGCGAGACGGCCGTTCCCGGCGGCAACGGCGTATTGCAAAGCAGCCACTTCGACGTGGTCGGCGGCACGGACCTGGGTGCTGCCGGCAGCGGGCTGGGTGGTTTCTCGTTCACGATCACCGGCGAGGATTTCAACTTCCTCGTGCGGGCGCTTCAGGCCGACAGCCGGCTGGAAGTGATTCAGCGCCCGATGATCATGTGTCAGGACAATCAACAGGCGCAGATTCTGATCGGCCAGCAGGTGCCGATTCCGCAGGGCACGTCGAGCTTCGCGGGTCAGGTGAACACGGCCGTGCAATATCAGGAAGTCGGCGTGATCCTGCGGGTCGAGCCGCACATCAATCCCGACGGGTTTGTCTACATGCTCGTTGAGCCGGAGATTTCGTCGCTGACCGATTCGACGATTCAGATCGCGCCGGGGTCGTTCGCGCCGATCATCAACACGCGCAATGCCTCAACGAGCGTGGCGGTGAAGGACGGCGAGACGGTCGTGATCGGCGGCTTGATCACCACGACGGAGAATCAGGCGGAGAGCAAGGTGCCGGTGCTGGGCGACATCCCCGGGCTGGGCATGCTGTTCCGCACGACGACGCGACGGAAGAACAAGACCGAGTTGCTGATCGCGATGACACCGCGCGTGGTGCGCACGGTGGAGGATGCGCGACGGATCAGCATCGAGGCGCGCGACATCTCCGGGTTGATTACACCGGAAATGAAGCAAAGCCCGTTGATGGACAAGTTGCAAGTCAAGCCGGAGACGCCGTTTGAGGTGGAGGACATTGACCTCGCGCCGGACCTGGAGCCGGGCGTCGAACCGGTGCGCTACGAGGGGCCGGGTGGCGAATCAGACGATCAGCAGCCGTCGCAGCCCAAGCCGCGGTACGGACCGCAGGTGCCGCGATACGGCCCGATGGTGCCGAGTGGTGAAGAGATCGTCGCGCGGCGAACGGCGGCGCGAGCGGCGGCGGGAGTGAGCGAATGAAACGTCAAAACGTCAAAACGTCAAAACGTCGAAATGCCGTTGCTTCGACTTGTCGGGGTTTTATCACGGCCAGTTCGCATGGCAGAATCCTCGCGATCGCCTGTGTTGCGGTCGGGGTGAATCTGACGTTGCCGGGTTGCATGCAGCCGGTGGAGCCGGGCGTGACGACGACGTTCAGCGCGGCCAAATCGAACGGGGATGATCGCGAGCCGCCGGTGGAGACGAACATTGTTCGCGTGACGAAGTTTTTCTCCGCCGAGCCGTGGCTGACGTTTTCGAATGACGGCACAAGCCGCGTGAACGGGTTCAAGTGCTCGGTGTTCCTCGAAGGGCCGGGCAAGCCGCGCGGTGTGTTCGGCTCGGGCACGATTATCGTTTGTCTTTATCGCGTGGATCGCGACGGGGCGGGGCGCGAGGTCGCGGTGCCGCTTCAGGAATGGGAAATGCCGCCGGACAAGGCGTATCCGTGGCGATGCAAGGATCGCACGCTGCTGGGCTGGGGTTACGGGCTGCGAATGCAATGGCGCGATGATCTGGACCTCGAAGGCAGGCAGATCGCCGTCGTGGTGAAGTACGCGCGCGACGACGGCAAGGTGCTCAGCTCCACGAGGCAGATGCTCAAGGTGCCGCGAAATGGCACGCAGATGCTGACGGTGCAGCCGGAGAAGACGTGAGGCTCGAGGCGTGAGACTTGCGCAGGGTGGCCACCGCCCACTGTGACGATCAAAGTGCCTCACGAGTTGCCCATTGCCCACTCCTGGAGCCACGGCATTGAATGAACCGCGGGCCGATGCAGTCAACGAGCGGCCGCTTGAAGTGGTTCGACGCGGCGGGGGCAGTCGCCGCTTTCTTCAAACACTAATCATACTTTGCGCGATAAGCGGTGCGGTTATCTGTGCCGTACTGCTGGCGATGACCCTGCCGAGCGCGGGGGATGCTTCTTCGGCGTCACTTGGCTCGCGGCTTTGCACGCCCACCGCGCGCGTGAATTGCGACTATGTACTCGCGAGCCATTGGGCAAAGTTCCGTGGAATCTCCACGTCGCTGATCGGCTTTGCCTACTTCTGTGCGGCAGGCCTCTGGTTCGCAGCGGTCGGCGTACCGACGCATCGCGCGCGGGCGTGGCATCTCGCTCCGATGGCGCTGGTGCTGGCCGGCACTGCGGTGTCGGCGTGGTTCGTTTACGTGATGGCGACGCGGCTGCCGGTTTGGTGCTCGTGGTGCCTGGCGGCGCACGGAGTGAACGGATTGATGCTGGTGTTGACTCTTGCTGCGTGGCCAAGGCGCGCGGATGGCATGGCAGCGTACCCGACGGCCTGGCGCGGGATCGGTGTGCTGGCGTGTTGCGGCGCGGCGGCGATGGTGGCGGCGGTGGGAGCGTGGTCAATTCAGTTGCAGGCGGCGGCGCGGCAATACCAACGGGAGTATCTCTCGGCGACGAACAACGCGGACTACATCGTCTGGCGACTGTCGCGAGAGCCGGCGCGGGAGATGGCCGTCGGGTCGGATGCGCTCGCCCTCGGCGCGGCCGATGCGAAAAATACGGTTGTCGTATTCAGCGATTTTGAGTGCGCCAAATGCCGCTTGTTTCACCAGTATGCGCGTCGGCTTACGACGATCCATCCCGGCGCGGTGCGGGTCATCTTGAAGCACTACCCGATGTCGCCGCAGTGCAATGAGCGGGTGAAGGGCGCGTTTCACTACTTCGCGTGCGACGCGGCACGGGCGGTCGAGGCGGCCCGAATGGCGGGGGGCGATGCGAAGGCGCTCGCGTACTTTGAGAAGCTGTTCGATGCGGCGGGTCTGCTGGATGAGAAACCGTACATGCCTCTGGCGCGAAGTCTTGGAATCGACGCGGCGGCCTTTGAGCGGGCGATGGAGTCGGAGGAAGCGACGCGACGCATCGAGGCAGATGTCGCGATGGCAGCCTCGCTGGGCGTCGAGGGCACGCCGGCTATTTTCCTCGATGGCCGACAACTGCGAACGAACTGGCACATCTTGACCGATGGCGTTCGACCGCAAATCGATCTTGGCGCGACCGATTCGCTGTGGGTCGAGTTGCTGGGCGTGTCCGTGGGAAGCGGACCCGATAGCTGAAACTCGTCCATGGCCAACGGATCATGTCGTGTGCCACCGATTCAAGCCGTGGCACAATGAACCACTCACTCATTCGGCGGAGGCCTTGAATATGGAAGAGTGCATCAACCCTTATTGATCGGCGGTCGGTTCGGGCGGGGTCTCAACAGCCGGCTCGGTCGAAGGGGCGGGCAACTCTTCATCCGGCTCGATCGCGCCGATGGCGATGAGCCGCGCGTGGGCCT
Organism: Phycisphaerae bacterium RAS2; assembly: GCA_007753915.1. Taxonomy (NCBI): domain Bacteria; kingdom Pseudomonadati; phylum Planctomycetota; class Phycisphaerae; species Phycisphaerae bacterium RAS2. Next base: position 3,224,420 of record CP036352.1, on the reverse strand, counting down.
GGGCGCCCCACGTCGTATCGGGATAGTTGCGGTCGACGCTGCGATAGTAATAGGCCGCCGCATTGATCTGGCGAATGCGCTCGTACCATTGCGCGACGCGATAGTCCTTTTCGGCGCGGCTGTCATGGATTCGCGCCAGCGCCTGCGGCACGATGCTCTCCTCGGCGTCTTTGGGGTACTTCGTGCGAAAATCCTGCAGGTAGATCTCTGCTTCGAGCAGGTCGGCGTCGTCGAACTCCACACCGGGAAACCGCGCGTAGGCCGATTCGCCGCATCGCAGAAGCGAAATCTTCGCATAGCGCCCGCGCGCGAAGTCGCGCAGCAGCCGCGCGTAGGCCTCTTCGGCCTCTTCAAACTCGCCGGCCTGGTAGTGATAGTCGGCCTTGAGCCGCAGGGCCTGCTCGGCGATCGGCGTCTCGCGGGCGTAATCGTCGATCACGCGATCGAGCATCTGCAGGGCCTCTTCCCGAGCCGAGAGATGCAGCGTGCCCTTCCATATCTTCTGCTTGCGATCCTTGAAAAGCAGCATCTCGGCGACGATGAGGTGCTTTCGCAGGGCGCGGTCGGCCGTCTCCGTCCCCGGCCAGCCCTCGACGATTTCCTTGAGCCATTCGTATGCCTTGATGAGATCGCCGCCTCTGGGCTTCTCATCCTCGGCGGAGATTTCGGTCTCGGCGGCGTAGAGCAGCGCGTCGGGCCACATGGGCGATTCCGGATAGGTCTTCATCCACGCGGCGAAGGCCTTGCGGGCCTTGGCGTACTTGTTTCGCGCGAGCAGAAACCGGGCGAGCGCGAGATCGCCGTCCTCGGTACCGGGGATCGGCGGGGCGATGGCGACCCACTTGCCGGTGGCGGGGTCGTATTCAAGGCGCTCCTGATAGAGGCCTTCGTTGTCGGGGTCGAGTGTCTGGGCGAGGGAGGGCGCATGCGTGGCGGCGACGACAGCGAACAAGGCGAGACAGGTTGCGGTGAGGGCTCTAGGCGACATCTGGCGGCTCCGCATTTACTTGCAATTCGGTTAACAGCAGGATTCTGCAAGAAGGGAATGGGAATGGCAAGTGTCAGCCGCCGATGCACAATCGCCCGCAGAATGCGTCTCGACAAGACGAGTAGGCGCGGCCCGAAAAATGTCGAGCGTCGCGCGCGAGGGGCATGAGGCCTCGCAGATGACAGGGTGAGGGTCGCGACGCTCGTGATGAAGCCCACCCAAAGGTAAGTGTGCCACGGAGTCGCGGCGAGTCAATTGAATTGCGGTTGAGAAAATCGGCGCAGCCGCGCGGCAAATGAGCCGTGCGAAACGTGAACCCGTCGCCGGCGACTCGTTTGGCTTCGAGGTCGGCTCGCGTTGCGGGCCGGGGCGGTCGAAGCGACAATGACGTTGCGCGGGTTGGCGCGGAGCGTCGCCGAATCGCGCATGGAGAAAAGGTGTTCGCATGAGACGAATTCGTTACGAGCACGTGACGGTGTTGCTGGCGGCGGTCGTGGCGCTGGGCGGCATGTGGTTTCCCGATGAGCCGCCGCCAAGGGGTGATGCGACGTCGAAGCCGGCCGAAGCGCGAAGTGGTCGCGGGCGCGGGTCGCGCTTGACGCCGCGCGAGGAGGGCTTCAAAGCGGCGCTGGAGCACAGCGTGTTGGCCGGCTCCTGGCAGATGACCAAGTTGGGCAACGCGGCGGCCGAGGGCGGGGCGGCGAGGCCGGTCGGATTGAGCGAGGCGCGCGAGGATAAGTATACGATTGACGCAGTCAGCAAATCCGTGGGCGACAACTGGGTTATCTCGGCGCGCGTGCAATACGCCGACAAGGACGTGACCATTCCCGTGCCGGTCCAGGTGAAGTGGGCGGGTGATACGGCCGTCATCACGCTGGACAAGTCGCCGCTGCCGGGCCTGGGGACGTATTCGGCGCGCGTGCTGATCGACAACGGTTTCTACGCCGGAACCTGGTGCGGCGCGAACTACGGCGGCGTCATGAGCGGGCGGATCATCAAGCAAAGCGAGGCTGGGACGGGCGAGGCGAAGCACGCAACCAGCGCCCCGGCGGGCGAGCCCGGGTCGCGCCCCTGATGTCTTGAAGCAGCCAGCGAGAACAATCGTGGATCATTTTCAATATCGGAATGGAACGCTCTGGTGCGAGCAGACGCCGGTAACGCAGATCGCTGAAGCGGCCGGAACGCCGGCGTTTGTTTACTCCGCAGCCACGCTCCGCGATCACTATCGTCGGCTCGCGGACGGCTTCGCCCCGTTGCGGCCGATCATCTGCTACTCGATCAAGAGCTGCGCGAACCTGCATATTTGCCGGTTCTTGCGCGAGCTGGGCGCGGGGTTTGACGTTGTGTCGGGCGGGGAGCTGGCGCGAGCACTGGAGGCCGGAGGAGACCCGGCGAAGATCGTGTTCGCCGGCGTTGGTAAGACGGATGACGAGATACGAGCGGGCATCGAGACCGGCATCGGCTGGTTCAACATCGAGAGCGAGGCCGAGCTGGAGAATCTCGCGGCGATCAGCGCGAAGGTGGGCCGGCCGGTGCGCGCGGCCCTGCGCGTGAACCCGGACGTGGACCCGAAGACCCATCGCTACACCAGCACCGGCAAAAAGGAGACGAAGTTCGGCGTCGATCTGGAGCGCGCCCGGCGCGTGTTTGAGTCGTTCGGGCGCGACGGACCTGTGCGCCTGACGGGCATCCACCTGCACATCGGTTCTCCGGTGAATGACGTGTCGTCGTACGTCTCGGCCGTGACGAAGGCGATCCGGCTGATCGATGAACTTCGTGCGGCGGGGTTCACGGTGGACATGCTGGACATCGGCGGCGGTTTCGGCGCGCACTATCGCGGCGACGAAGCACCCGATGCGCAGGCCTACGCGAAAGCCATCGTGCCGCTGGTCGAGCCGTACGTCGCGCGCGGCGGGTTGCAGGTGGTGATCGAGCCGGGGCGGTCGATCTCGGGCAATGCGGGAGTTCTGCTCTCGCGCGTGCTGTATCGCAAGCGCGGCGGCGAGCGCGAGTTTCTCATCATCGATGCGGGCATGACGGAGTTGATTCGCCCCGCGTTGTACGAGGCGTATCACTTCATGTGGCCGGTCGCGCCGCCGGCGGGCTTCGTGCCTGAACCGCGCGGCGAATCGGCGAAGGTGGATGGACTGGTGTTGTACGATGTCGTCGGGCCGATCTGCGAGAGCGGCGATTTTCTTGCGAAGGAGCGCCGCCTGCCCCCGATGGAACGCGGCGATCTGCTGGCGGTCTTCACCGCCGGGGCATACGGCATGGTGATGGCGAGCAACTACAACTCGCGTGGTCGCCCGCCGGAGGTGCTGGTGGAGGGCGATTCGTGGCGTGTCATTCGGCGGCGCGAATCGTACGATGATCTGGTCGGGCTGGAACGACCGATTGCGAAGGGCTAGTCGCCGTCGTCATCTTCCGTCTCATCTTCCGATTCATCATCGGATTCATCGGATTCGTCGGATTCGTCGGAGGAATCGTCATCGGAAGTCTCGCCGTCATCCGACTCCGTTTCGGATTCTTCGTCGTCCGCCGAATCGTCGTCGGTCGCGGTCTCTTCGTCGCCGGCGGGTGGAGGCGTTGCGCCGGCGGGCGGCGGGCCGCCCATGGCCCCGGAGAGTGTCTTCATTCCGACACGCTGCCAGAATCCGCCACCCGCGCCGGGCGGCATGGCAGGCGGCGCCGACGGTCGAGGGCCCGGTGCAGCGGGTCGCGCTGCGGCCTTGGTCTTGGCCGGCGTGATGTCCGCGTCGGCATCGGTCTCGCTTGCGGCTTCGTCAGGCTTGGAAGCGGCCGCGACGGACTTCTTGCGGAAGGATTCGAACGGCTCGTAGGAGACCTTTCGCGCCGGCGCGGTTTTCACCTGCCCTTGATCGATGACGTATCCTTCGTCGTAGCCGGGTTGACCGGCGGGCATGAGGCCGGCGGTCGCGGTCTGGGCCGGGCGGCTGGGGTGGGGCTTGCTCTCACAGCCGACGAGCGCGACTGCGAAAACGGCGGCAGAGAGGGCGATTGGATGGCGAGGCGGGCGCATGGCGGCGGTTCCTGTTCGTGGCAGATTCAATCGTGTCCCCCGGCTTGCAGTCCATTAGAGTCTAAGGCGGCAGCGGGCGGGTCGTCAACGTTGAAGAGCGCTTATCGGGCGTGGGTTTGCGAACGCCAAAGCGCCGGCGCACCGAAACGCAATGGCGCCCCATCGCGAGTGCGGCAAGGACCTTCAATTGCAAAGATCCGATTGCGCGAGCGTTCGAATGGTGGACCAGGCGGAAAAATCCTCCGATTGCCCGCCACGGCGGATCTTCGACTTGCGCATTCGGCTCTTGGGATGCGGGCGATCATTTGCGAATCTCGGCGGCGCCCTGCAGCATGAGGCCGATCAGTTCCGACGCGCGCGGCTCCGCGATGAATTCGACGTGGCCGTCGACGAACAAAAAGTTGGCGCCCTTGGCCTCGTACATTTTCTCCGCGAGGATGATTTCTCGCGGATCGCTGTTCATAGACAATCCGGGGCGATAGAGGAGATAGGAATCTTTGTCGACGGCTGACGGTGATTCGGGGATTTCTCCCGTGTAGGGGTTTCTGAATTGCTCCAGTGTGACATTGTTGTCGCGCAGCAGCGTGGCGAGGTCCGGCGGGAAGGCACTCTTGTTGGTTTGTGCGTAAATTGCGAACGCCATGCCGATTCCGCGCATGTTGGCCATGCTGATCGTTCGTTGGGTCTCAAGGCGTGCAGCTTGGCCGGACGTCACGAGTGTAGTAATGAGCGAAACCACCGCTTCGCCGCTATCCGGCGGTTGCTCGCCGCCATCGGCCAGCGTGTCGGCGTCGGCATCCTCGGCCCCGCGCTCGCGTTTCGGCCGATCCGGGCCGCCGGGAAGGTCCCAGCGAAGATTGATCCTCGCCAGATTGTCTTGATTGGTCACGGTCAGCCCGACGGCTCCTCCGGCCAGCAGGCGCGTCAGATTCGGCGGCACGGCCATCAGCGCCATCGGCGCTTTTTGCCGCAGCACGCCAAGGTCCACCATGAATGCCATTTGGTTGGCCTCGCCGAGCGCCTTATAAAGCCGCTGGAGGTTCTTCGACGCCGGGCGTTCGCCGCCGCGCGCCGCGGCCAATTGCGTCACGGTTCGCGGGCTGTCGCCGATGATCCATCGGTTCGCGGCGGTGGTCATGAAGAAGGGCGGAGCGGTCGACTCGCGCAGGTCCAGGTTTTCGCGCCGGGTTGTCTTGAGCGGCAATTCGAAATGTGCCGCGAGCCGGTCGAGCGCGGAGTTGAACTTCGCCTCATCGGAAAGCGGGCAGACGACGGCCCAGCCGATGGGCGGCATCTGCGTGAAATCGACGCGCAGGCCGAATGCGATCTCGCCCGCGATGTTCGCCGCGATGTCGTTCTTCCAGTCAACGCCGGTTTGGGTCTGAAAGGTCGTCAGGTCTTCGCGATACTCCTCGCCGATTGTCGGATCGAAGTGATCGGTGATGGCGTAGATACCGTCGGCCAGGGTGGTGAAGCTGGGAATCGCGATGCGCCCGACCGCGACGAAGTCGTCGGGGAACGCGCCGATGGCCGCCGACGGCGTTGTCGGCTGCTGCAACACGCGGGCGATGCCTTCACACCGATCGGCGAGTGCGAGTGTCACCTGGGCCGAGATGGAGCCGCGCGTCCAATGCAATTCCATTACTGCGGATTGCAGGTCGTCCGGATGGAGGATGGTGTGCAACACCGCATCACCGGAATTGGGCTTGGGCTTGTCGAATTGTTCGCGGAGCCAGGCCGGGTTGAAGATAACCCGCGCCGTGAAATCCTTCTCCAGCTTGGCGACGGTGCGGCGCGAGCCGGGGAGCTGCATCCATTTTTTCGCAGGGAACTCGCCGCGCAGCCACTGTTGGACGCGCTGCGGCCGCGTGCTGCCGAAGGCGACGCGATCGCGCACGGCGTAGGCGAAGACGGTCTCGTCTCGACGGGTGTCGGTGACGCGGCGAATCGTGGCCGACGTCTCCAGTCTGCCTCGGCCCGGATCGTTCCCAATGGCTTCGATCGCTGGGATCAGCGACTTCTCCACCCATTCATCGAACGCGCTGGCGTCGCCGTTGATTTCGAAGGCGATGTCGGCGATCTCCTCCTTCTGCTTTTCGGTGTGCGGCGTCACCGCGAGCACAACACGGCCGGGGAATTTGCGAACGGCGGCCCCGATTGTTTTCGCCGCGGCCGGCGATTCAACGATGCCTTTCAGGATGCCCTCGAGCTGCTCCGGCGGAAAGACGCGATCCAGCCGCTCCAATTGCACCGCGAAGGCGACGTCATCTGCGATGGTATCCAGCAGTGGGTCGGCCGCCCTGGCCGGCGCGCCGGCGGGGAGCATCAACAAAGAGCCGATCGCGCAAGCGAGCGAAATCCCCCCGGTACCGCAACGAATACGAAGAAGTCGTGTCGTCATGGCCGATGCTCCTTCGCGGCGGCGCGCTGTTTGGCGGTCGGGATTGCGTCGAGGCGCTTCTTGAGATCGGTGAACAGCTCATCGAGCGGCTTGAGCTCTTTCGCCAGCGCGGCGTCGTCTCCCGCGGCGCGCAATCGCTGGATCGACTCGCCCCGCGCGGCTTCGAAGGACACGGCCTGCGATTCCAGCGAGCGAAGCACGCCCTCCGCGGCGTTGCGCTGGCCCTCGTCGAGCGCGTGCGCGGCAGTGAACGCATCGACGTACTTTCGCCAGTCGCTCGCGCGGCGGTTCACGATCACCGGCACCTTGCGCTTGGCGCGGATCTGTTCCTCGTTCTTGCTGTTTACCGGCTCGAGACCGGTGTAACCCGCGCCGCCTGGCCCGATGGAGTACTCCAGCTCCAAGCCGGTCATCGGGTCGATGGGAACGGCGGGCAGTTGGGCCGGTACGAGGGCCGAGAGCGTCGGCGGGAGCTGCCCATGTTCGAGCTTGTACGCCTGCGCTGCGAGGGCGACCCGGGTTCGCAGCGAATTGCTCTGGTGACGCAGTGATATTTCATAGACGCGCGTCAGCGATGGCACCATCACCCGCGCGGGCACGTTCCATGGAGGGATCTGCTCGAGCGCCTGCTCTTCATTGATTGTAGGAATTCCGCCGCCTGCGGTCGCGCGGCTTTGTTCGAGAATGTTGTCGTAGAACCCGCGCAGGTGCCGACGGACGGCGCGATCCGGGAAATAGACCTTCTTGAGTGCGAGGGCAAGTCTTCCAAATCCCGTCTCCTTGTAGGAATCGGATGTCGGGTCGAAGATGGCGCCTTCGCTGAAGAGCGCCAGCGGGCCGGCTTGCCGCATCAGATCGTCTACCATTGACTCGCTCACGGCGCGCTCGCGGACCAGAAGGTCGTCCGTCGTGACAAATCGTTCGGCGATAACCTGCATCTCGGCGTTGAGCCGTGCCAGTTGCTGCGGCGTGAATAGGCCTGCTTCGGCGGCCTTGCGAATGCGGCTGTTGGATAGTTCGCGCACGGCGATTCCGACCAATCCCTCGATTAGCGTAATGCCATCGGCAAACTGGGCGCTCATCCTTTGAACGTTGGCGAAGTCATTCACCGCGCCGTCCCCGTCGCCGGTGTTCAGTTTCCGCTCTGCTTCGGCACAGAGCAACTTTGCGATCAGCCGATAGTCGGAGAGTTGGGGCAAAAGCGTTGCATAGAGCGATGCATTTGCTTCTCCAAAGAGCGGCATGGAATAAGCGGGCATCTGGGCGGCCGATCGCGCCAGGTCCAGAGCGGCCTTGTTCTGCTCGAACCATTGCGAAAGGCGATCACCGGTCGGGCCTTGAGGCCACTGACCCATTTGAGCGTCGTTCCAGGCATTGCCAAACGCCTCATCCTGCGGCATCGGAACCAGCGCGTTGATCGCGTCAATATAGACATACGCGGCATTCTGGTCTCGGGGAACGTCCTTGACCGTGATGCCCCGCGCTCGAAGCTCATCGGCCGGGTAGATCGGGTGCGTCCGGCCTTTGATTACGACGGATTCTTGAGTACCGGACCGTGGTGTGTTTTCTTGTGCGGGCTGAAGTGCTGCGGCGGTTCGCGTTCCGATGAGTCCGACGAGCATCGCCCACACGATGGTGATAAACCAACGTGATGCCCGCTGTCGCCTCGGGCGAACATCGGATGCCGCGACCAAGCGTCGTTTTACGGCACTTCGTTTTTGGTTGAACGAATTCATGGCAGGGGGTCTCCGCTGCGTGGCGAAACCAGCCCCCCAAGAAATCCCCCCAATCGGCCCCACGGTGGGTAGCTAACGTCCAGATATGATGCAACATGTAGCGAGGGATTTCAATGGCAATCGGTCGCACGGGGCGGGGCGGGCCGGCCATTCGCCGACATGCTATACTTGCCGAAACGAGGAGCATCCCGGGGCGAATTTCCATCGCAGGCGGGCAGTGCAACGTGCAGGGGTTACGCCGCACCATGTCGAACCTTCGATCCAGAGTATTTCATCGATCCGTCCTGCCGGCGCTGGCGGTTTTGCTGGTCGGCTGCGACACGATGAGCGGCAATTTGCCCGGCGGGACCGACCCGGCGCAGAACGGCGGCCTCGTCAGCAGCGAGACGCCGCCGCCCGGTTCGACGCCATCGGTGGCGGCCTCCCTTCTCGAGCAGCTCACGCTGGAGCGGATCAACCGCGCGCGACTTCGGCCCGGCCCGGAGGCAGCGCGATACGGCATCGCGATTGACGAGGGAATCCCCGGCCAGTTGAGCACGACGCCCAAGCCGGCGGTCGCGTTGAATGCCGCCTTGAGCACGGCCGCGCGGCTGCATGCCCAGGATATGTTGGCGAATGACTATTTCGGGCACAACAACTTGAGCGGGAAGACGCCGTTTGATCGGATCAATGCCGCGGGGTACGCATTCACGACCGCGGGGGAGAACCTCGCGTGGCGCGGGACGACAGGCAACCTCGACACGGTGGACGGTACGGAGCAGCAGCACGAGGATCTGTTCGTTGACACGGGAATCGATGGGCGCGGGCATCGCGTGACGATGTTGAATCGAAACTTTCGCGAAATCGGGCTGGCGGTTGTGCGCGGCAATTTCACGCGCGAGGGAATCACGTACGACTCGCTGATGCAGGCGCAGGAGTACGCCACGTCGCTCGATGACGCGGTATTCGTGCTGGGCGTGGTGTACAACGACGCGAACATGAATGCTCAATACGACCACAGCGAGGGCATTGCCAACTCGTCGGTTCGCCTCGACGACGTGGTGAAAGCGACGAACATCGCCGGCGGGTATTCGTTCGCCGTCAGCGCACCGGGGACCTACACGCTCCGGTTCGCCAGCAACGCCAGCGTGACCGTGCGGATTGACTTCGGCAGCAACAACATCAAGGTCGATCATGTCGGCGCGGACACCATCATCGTGAATCACGGCCTCGGCCCGCTGAACTAGCGCGCTCGCGTTCCCATCCCGGCGGACCCAATGAGCCGATCGCGCGAGCGATGGAGATTCTTGCGCGGCGACACGTTGTCGAACTCCCAATAGAATGCGTCGCATGGCCGGACACGGAGCGTTACCGGTTCGCGTGCACAGCGTCGCCGAGGCTTACCTGTATTTGCAGGTCACGCCGTGCGGGAGATGCGGGAAGGGACCGCTTCATGCGGAGGGCGACCTGACGCGACGCGGCGAGCGAGCGGGTGCTTACGAATTACCGGTTCTTTGTCAGGCATGCGGCGCTGCGGAGACGATGGGCTTTGGGATTGAGCCACCGCCGACACGCGAGAGCGGCGCGAGCAACATCATCAACGCGACCCACGAACGATCCACGGCGATTGATCTGCTCGGCTGGCTGACACTGTTTCGGTCGATCCTCGATGCATCGGAGAAAGCGGCCGACAAAGCGACGGCGCGGGCGCTGGCGTGGGAGGCGGCCCAGTGCCTCGACGAGGCGCTGAAGTTCTTCGACGCCGACAACGAGATGCCGCGGCCCGATGCGTTCTTCAGCGATGCATCGCGGCAGCGTTATCGCGAGCATCCGCAGCACTTCGCGCGGAGCAAGTGGATGGAACGGCGGCTGAAGCTGCCCAACGCGACGGTGCGGACGATGGCCGCGCCGCATCGCAAATGGTGGCAATTCTGGAAGTGAGCTGGATTACTTGAACAGCGGACCAGGCGCCTCGCCGGCGCGATCAACTACAATTGTATTCTCTCCATACTCGGAGGACGCGGCCTCGGTACCGGCGGTCTTGCCGCCGCCTTTCGCGTTCTTGCCCGCCTTGCCCGATGACTTTTTGCCGCGCGCGGGGCCCGCGCCATCGCCGCCGATCAACTCGACTTCTTCGTCCGCCCGCGCAGTGACCTTCGTGGCGATGGCCAGCAGTTGATCGGTCAGCTCCTGTTTGTTGATCCGCTTGATCGCCGCGACGGAGTTCACCAGTTCGCCGATGTACCGCTGGAAGATGCTTCGCCGGTCCGATTCATACTTCTGCTTCTTGCGGCGATTGAGATAGGCCTGCAATTTGCGCCCGCAGTCCTGCACCGCCAGCTTGATCTCCTTGCGAATCTCGTCGTAATCTGCGACGGCCTCCTTGCCCTCGCTCGTGAACGGCACCCAGACCGAGGCCATGTGAACGAAAATGGCCAGCGGCCCCTGCGGCAGCCCGCCGCCTGGCTGCGACAATCCATAGCGACGCCAGTCTGTCTCCGTCACCGCCTTCGTGATGCAGCACCCGCCGGGCTGGAACAGCAACGGCACGCGATTGGCGAATCGCAGCAGCTTCGCGGCCGACGGCGCCTTCGATTCGGTCACGACCTTGCCGCGGCGCACAACCGCTTCGCTGGCCTGCTTCGCTTGCTCTTCCTCCGCCGATGGGTCGGGGCCCAGCTCGCCGCCGTACGCGAGACCCACTTCGATCTGAAACGGATTGCCGCGATACACGGCCGGCGGGCGCGTCGTCGCAGTGAAGAACTCGGCTTTGACGCCCTTGAGCAGCCCGGCCAGCACCTGCTGCTCGCCGATGGGCGACAGGCAATTGGTCGCCGGTGCGCGGATCGGCGTCTCCTGCATGGCTTTGTAAAGTGTCTCCGCCTCGTGCGTGCCGATGCGGTGTGGGTTGGACCGCGCGCCGACGTCCGCCTTCTCGCAGATGGTCGACGCCGTGCCGCTGCTGACGCGCGAGAACTCGTGCGAAAGGAACTGCGACATCGTCTTGGCACGTGTGTCCTTGAGCATCTTGATCAGCACGCCCAGCTCGATGCCGTACGGATGCGGCTTGATCTCCACGGCCGGCGCGGGGGCGACGTCCGTGCCGCGCGGCAGTACCACGACCGCGCCGTCGGGATCAACAAACTCAAACCGCGCGTGCGGGTTGGCGATCGCTGTCAGCTCAAGGTACTCGTCCACCGACGCCCGGCCCTTCTGATACGTCGCGACCAGCTCGATCGTGACTTCCGTGCCGTGCTCCCAGTCCACACTGACGGTTTTTTCTTTGACGATCTGTGGGTCGTTTGTCTTGGTATTGATCTGCAGCTCGTAATAGTGCGCGTCGGACCGTTTGCCCGTGCGCGACGTGATGCGCACGCTCTTGCCGGTCGTCAGCAGGCCGTACATGCCCGCAGCCGAGATGCCGATGCCCTGCTGCCCGCGCGACATCTTCAAGCGATGAAACTTCGAGCCGTACAACAGCTTGCCAAACACGTTGGGGATCTGCTGCTTGACGATGCCCGGCCCGTTGTCGCGCACCGTCACGGCGTACCGCTCCGCATCGGTCTGCGAGATGCGCACGTGGACGTCGGGAAGCAGCCCCGCCTCCTCGCAGGCGTCGAGGCTGTTGTCCACCGCTTCTTTCACCGTCGTCAGCAGCGCCTTGCGCTTGTTGTCAAAGCCGAGCAGGTGACGGTTTTTCGCGAAGAACTCCGAAACGGAAATCTCCCGCTGCGACTTCGACATCGACTCGGCCGTGGCGAAGCCGGACTTCGCGGCGCGGCGCTTGCCCGTGCCCGATTCCTCGCGTGGGGCAGCGGCCTTTGAAGGCTTGGCTGACTTGACCGTACGGTCCTTTGACTTGGTGCTGGACTTGGCGGGCATGGAGGACTCCGCTGGCGTTACGGCCGATTCGTCCTGGCCGAACGGCAATTGCAGTTGGTCTTTGGCTTTGGATCGGGGTCGATTGAGCGTGGCGGAGCCGGCCATCCGTGGCCTCCGGGGTGCAAAAACTCGTGGTCGATTGCGGGCCGGGTTGGCTCGCAACGCGGTCGATAGTGTATCGGTCGTGGCGTGCGGCGGGCAAGCGTGACGGACGTTTGCAGGCCCGGCTGCGGCAGGAACTTAGGGTTGCCCGAAGCGGACCGGGGGATGAGCCGGCGGAGGTCATGCTGCGGCGGGCGGCGGACGATAGGGAGATGATTGCCGGCATGGGCACGGAGGCCGGGTTCTCGGACGAAGGGAGTTCTGCTATGAATCGACGTCATGGCGATGCAAAGAATCGCACGGCGGCGGCGCGATACCAGTCGGGCCTCGCGGCTTACGAGCGCGCCGACTACGCAGCGGCGATCGAGCAACTGGCCCCGCTTGAGAACGAGCGCGGGCTGCCGGCAACCCTGGCGAAATTCTACCTCGCGCAATCACACATTCACGTCGGAATCGCCGCACTGCGAGCGCAGGATCACTCCGCGGCTTCGCGCCATTTTCTCGCGGCGCGGCGGATCAACCCGGATGCGAAGGGGTTGCCCGAATACCTCGCGGCCTGCCATGCGGGATGCGGTCGATTCGATCTCGCGGCGGCCGAGATGGAGCGCGGCATCGACGCGGGCTCCCGCGAGCGGACCCTGCCGATTCGGTTGGCGCACGCGTTTGTGAAGGATGGTCAGGTGGATCGCGCGGTCGAGACGCTGACCGAGGCTATGCGCGCCCAGCCGCGCCGTGCGGACCTGCCCTATCAACTGGGTGTCATTCTTGCGGCATCGGATCGCCATGCGGAGGCCGAAACGGCGTTGCGCGCGGCGGCGGGAATCGCCCCGACCGACGCGGCGATTCGACTGCAATGGGGACTCGTGCTGGCGACCACCGGCGACACCGTTGCAAGCCTGCGCGAGCTGTCCGCGGCGCAGAAGCTGCGACCGCGCGACGCGTACGTCGGCTGGCTGCTGACGCTGGCCTCGCAGGCGGCGCGCGTGGCGGTCGAGCCGGCGACGCTGTCGCGCCAGGAACTGGACGACAACGGCTTGGATGCGCTGGGCGAGGTGGCGGCGGGTGATCCTGAATTCGTTGAGGCGTTTCTATCGCTGCCGGCCTCGGACGTGGACGGCTCGGTGTTCGGCATGCTGGCCGCGACGCTCGAACGGGCGCTGGCGCGCCATCCCGAGTACGCCGATCTGCATTTTCACTGCTCTCGCATCTACGCGAGGCTGGGGCGCACCGACGAGGCGATCACTTCGGCGCAGCGCGCGACGACGATCAACCCGCGCTACGTTCAGGCCCTGATCCAACTGGGCCGGCTGTACGCGCAGACGAATCGCTCCGTGGCGGCGATCGAGCGGCTTCAGGCAGCCATCGCCAGCGGCGGCGACTACCCCGACGTGCATTATCTGATGGGCGAGCTGTATCGGCAGCGCGGGCAGCGCGTCGAGGCGCGCGAGCGTTACGAACGAGCACTGGAACTGAATGCGAACTTCGGCGCGGCGCGGGAGGCGCTGGCGCTGGTGGGGGCGGATTGACAGGGGGAAGACCGATGTCTCATATACTCGAAGCACTGGGAAGGGGTCTGATCGCCCATCTGCATGGTGCGTTCGGCGCGATCCTCGGCGGAGACGAAGCCGAGGGCACGACCGGCGCACTGGAGGCGGCCTGGCGGGCTGATCCGACTGATCCGCGCCTGGGCATCCGCCTGGGCGGCCGCTATCTGCGCGAAGATCAGCCGTCGGCTGCGCGGACCGTGTTCGAGCAGGTGATCGCGCGCGATTCGGCACACATCGGCGCGCGGCTGGGCCTGGCCTGCGCCCTGGACGAGTTGAATCAGATCGAGTCGGCGATGGAGCACCTGCGCGCCGCCCAGCGATCCGAGCCGGTCAATCCGGCCGTGCTCTTCTGCATGGGCTACTGCTACGAGCGACTGGGCAGCCGCGACGAGGCGACGTCTTATTATCGCGATTCGATTTCCATCTGCCCGACACTGCGAAATGCGTACGAGCGATTGGCAGCCATCGCGATCTCACAGGGGCATCTCGGCGAGGCCATCGAGCAGTACACGAAACTGGCGGGTCTGGACCCCGACCAGACGGACGTCCACCTGACGCTTGCGAACCTGCTGCACAAGTCGGGCGATGCCGATGGCGCCATCGCGCGATACGAGCACGCCTTGGCGCTGGCGCCCGAGAACTGGACCGCCCACAACGACGCGGCAAAGGCCTACGAAGAAGCCGGCCTGTTCCGCGAGGCCATCGAGCATCTGCACAAGACGCTGGAGCTGGAACCGGAGCAGGCCGAGACGCGGCTGCGGCTTGGTGATCTGTACGCGCGCATCGGCAACGACTCGGCGGCGACGGCGCAGTATGAACAGGCGGCCCGTCTCTCGCCGGAGTATCTGGAGGCGAACGTGAAACTCGGCACGCAGCACCTCCGCGCCGGGCGATTTGAAGAAGCGGCCAAGTGGTTCACGCAGGGAATCGAGATCAACGACCGCCTGTTGGGCGCGTACGTCGGAATCGGCATGGCCCAGCACGCGCTCGGCCGAACGGAGGAAGCCATGAGCTCGCTTGAAATGGCGCGGAACATCGAGCCCAACAGCACGCTGCTGTTCTCTGAAGTGGCGCGCATGCACCTGAAGGCGGCGGTGGGGCGGGAGGCCAATCGCTGTTTCGGCCGCGTCGATGCGCAAACCGAACCGGAGGCGTCGGCCGATGGTGCGAGCGATCTCATCTCCGAACAGATCGGGCGGCTGCGCGATGCGATCAAAGTCAGTCCGAATCATGCGGACATGCACTATCGGCTGGGCCTGCTGTTCAAGAATCGCGGCCAGTTGGAAGACGCGGTCGAGCAGTTCCGCGAGGCGACGGCGATCAACCCGTCGTACATGAAGGCGCTGGTCAAGCTGGGGCTGACGCTGGCGGATCTTGATCGTACGGACGAAGCAATTGACGTGCTGCGGCGCGCGATGGACGTGCACCCCGACTACCTCGATCTGCACTATCAGCTCGGGCTGCTCTTCGCGCAGCGGCATCAGTTCGAGATTGCGGTTGAGCACTTCGAGAAGGCCGTGGCTGCGAAGCCGCAAAACGTGGACTTCCAGGCGAACCTTGCGCTGGCCCTGCAGAACATGGGTCTGATCGATCGCGCGACGGCGAGCTGGCAGATCGTCCACGATCTCGCGCCGGACTCGGAGTATGCGAGCAAAGCGCGGCTCGCGCTGGCGAAGGCGAAGCAGGCGTGAGTTTGCCCCGGCCGGCCGATCCGATCATCGCACAAGTGAGAGTCGAGGCATTCAGAGCCGGTTCGTGACGAGCCGGTGAATTCGCGCGGGTGCTTTGATCGCATGGTGCGAAGCGGATTGCGTTCGAGCGAATCACAATGGCCGGGGTGCTTCCGCGAAACGCCACTGGGCGGATTGCGCGCCGCCCGCTAAGCTGGCATCCATGTTGCCGGCGTTCCTTGCACAATTCGCGGCGGGTTGCTTTCTCATTGTCTCCATTTCGGCGCTGGGCCTGTCGGGCTGGAAGTACGTTCGCCTGATGGCGGCCGTGTGTCTGGCGATGGTCTTTCTCGCGGGGGGGCTGCTGCTGCGCGAGGCCGGCTGGCCGCGCGGCGACGCGATGCAACTCACGGCGGTGGGGGGGCTGGCGGTTGCGGCCCTTGCGAGCGTGGCGTGGCTGTTCCTGAACGCGGCGCAGTCCGAGCGCATCGGTGTGTCGCAGCGCTGGGCCGCGGCAGCGGGGGGCGCAGGCGCGATGAGCGCGGCCGTGGCGCTGGCGCTGCATCGAGATGTATTGCTGCTTTCGACGCACGCCGCGCCGAGTTGGGCGCTGGTCGCATCGACCGTGCTGGGCGCGCTGCTGCTGGGGACGGTGACCAGCGCGATGCTGCTTGGCCATCGGTATCTGACGGATACGGACATGCCGATCGCGCCGCTGCGGCTGCTGGCGCGGCTGCATCTGACGGCGGTGGGGGCGCGGTCGATCTGGGTCGCGGCGATGCTCGCGCCGGTGGTGACCGGCTCGCAGCGCCCGTCGGGCGATGTGATCTGGTTCTGGCTGATGATCTGCGTGCGCGGCGGGTTGGGGGTCGCCGGCGTGGCTGTGTTCGCGTGGATGGCGTGGGACTGCGTAAAGCATCGCGCGACGCAATCGGCCACGGCGCTGTTCTATCTCTCAATGGTGCTGGTCTTCCTCGGCGAACTGGCAGGGCAATACCTCTCGCGCGTCGCGGCGATCGCGGTGTGATGCGATGCGCCGCTCGCCCAAAGCCGACGGATTGCAATCCGTCGGCTTCCCGTGGCGGCGTTTGACGATGAATTACTCGATTGGTTCAATTAAATGCATCTCATGCTCGGAGTAAACCCGTGAGCGCCGTGAGAACCAAATGGTTTCACGTTACGTTTAACACATACGGCACTTGGCTTCCCGGCGATCCGCGCGGATACCGTACATGGAAGCATACCGAGCACGTCGATGGTGATTACCGCCGGCCGCCGGCGCTTGGCGCACACCAGAATACATTGGAACGCAGTCGCCGCTTGCTAAGTCGCCCGCCGGTTCGACTCACCGTCAAGCAACGCCACGTTGCAGGGTGTGCGTTTATTGAAATGCTCGAGTCCCAGGTTTGCACCGTCGTCGCGCTCGCGGTCGGCGCGGAACACGTGCATATTGTCGCTCAACTGCCGGATAATGACGCACGCGTTGCCATGGGCCGAGCGAAGAAACACGCGGCGCATTGCCTGCGCTCCGTGGATTTAACGGGCGGCGCTTGGGCCAAACGCTGCCGAACGCTGCCGATTCGCGATCGGTCGCACCAGTTGAACGCCATCAAATACATCAAACGCCATCGCGCGGATGGAGCATTTGTGTGGGTATGGGGCGAGCCGCGTCCAGCCGGGACAACGATGTTCCCGCGGGGCAATGCTCGCAATTCCAATTCCAAGTAATCTCTCTCCATGAAGCCGACGGATTGAAATCCGTCGGCCTTCCTTAGCTGTGAATCATCCTTTTTCGTTGGCGCAATCGCCCGGCGTCCGCATGGAATTGCTCAGCGCCGCCGGTATACGATCGCGCAAGAGTTGAATCGACCCTGCAGGAGTCGAATTGGCGTCGACGTGTGCGATGCAATTGATACGCCCGTCATTGCAAGCGATCCAGTTTGACCCTTACTGGGTCGCATCGCGTTTGGACGGCCCGCTCACAGGGGCGTTGCTCCTGCCTGCGGAATTGCAGCCCTGCGGGCTAAGAAAGAATGATCTCTCGTATGTCGTTGAGGATTTCACAGTCTGATTCACCCGAGTCCCGAGAACAAGTTGCCGAAAATAACAAGTGCAAACTGCAAAGAATCGCAAGAAAAAACCTGCGGAATTGCATTCCACCATTATGCATCTGTGACTTAGTACAGCCTGTTCTTCGTTTCATGAACACCTCGCTTTCCATTCGGCCAACATGTATCTCGGTTGTGACCACACACACATGATGTGCCTCGGGAATCGAGTGAATCAGACGGTTTATCTTAGCTCAACATTACTCCTCCATAAAAAGCCCCGGAGAGATCATTGATCCACTCCGGGGCCTTTCGCTATTCGCTCTTCTTAATTCTCAATTCGTCTTCTTACATCCCCATGCCGCCCGGGCCCGGCTTCTTCGCGTCCTTCTCCTTGATCTCACTGACCACTGCGTCGGTTGTCAGCAGGAGCGAGGCGACACTGGCCGCGTTTTGCAACGCGACGCGTTCCACCTTGGCCGGGACAATCACGCCCATGTCGAGCATGTTGCCGTACTCGCCGGTCAGGGCGTTGTAGCCGAAGTTCGCATCCTTGGCCTCGAAGACCTTCTGCGCGACGATGGAGCCGTCGACGCCGGCGTTCTCGGCGATGGCCTTGATCGGGGCCCACAGCGCCCGTCGAACGATATCGACGCCCGTCTTCTGATCGCCCTTGAGCTTCTTCTCCTCCTTGTCCAGCACGGACGCCAGCGCCCGCAGGGGAGCGACACCGCCGCCGGGGAGAATTCCCTCTTCCACCGCCGCACGGCAGGCGTGCAGAGCATCCTCGACGCGGGCCTTCTTCTCCTTCATCTCCACTTCCGTGGCCGCGCCGACCTTGATCTGCGCCACGCCGCCGGCCAGCTTCGCCAGTCGCTCTTCGAGCTTCTCGCGGTCGTAGTCGCTCGTCGTCTTGCTCGCTTCGTTCTTGATCTGCTCGATGCGACCTTTGATGTCGGCCGACGTGCCCGCGCCCTCGATGATCGTCGTGTTGTCCTTGTCGATCACCACGCGCTTGGCCTGACCCAGATCCTTCAGCTCGAGCGACTCGAGCGTGATGCCGAGGTCTTCAAACACGGCGCGACCGCTCGTCATCACCGCGATGTCCTCCAGCATGGCCTTGCGGCGATCGCCGAAACCCGGGGCCTTCACCGCGGCGCACTGCAGGATGCCGCGCAACTTGTTCACCACCAGCGTCGCCAGCGCCTCGCCCTCGACATCTTCGGAGATAATCAGCAGCGGCCGACCGGCGCGGGCCACCTTCTCCAGCAGCGGGATGAGGTCCTTGATGCTCGAAATCTTCTTCTCGCAGATGAGGATGTACGGCTTGTCGAGCTTGCACTCCATCTCGGCCGGGTCGGTCACGAAGTGCGGCGAGAGGTAGCCCTTGTCGAACTGCATGCCTTCGACCAGTTCGACGACGGTTTCGATTGACTGGCCCTCTTCGACGGTGATGACGCCGTCCTTGCCGACCTTGTCCATTGCCTCGGCGATCTTCTTGCCGATCTCGGCGTCCTGGTTCGCGGCGCAGGTGCCGACCTGCGCGATCTGCTTGGTCTCCTTGGCCGGGCGGCTCATGCGGGCGTATTCCTCGACGATGGCGGCGACGCCGAAATCGATGCCGCGCTTCAGTTCCATCGCGTTCGCCCCGGCGGCGATGTTCTTCAGGCCCTCGTTGAAAATGGACTCGACGTACACGGTGGCCGTCGTGGTGCCGTCGCCGGCGTCGGTCGAGGTCTTGCTGGCGACCTCCTTCACCATCTGGGCGCCCATGTTCTCATACGGATCGTCCAGTTCGATTTCCTTGGCGACCGTGACGCCGTCCTTCGTGACGGTCGGCGTGCCGAAACTCTTCTCCAGCACGACGTTTCGGCCGCAGGGGCCGAGTGTGACCTTGACCGCGCGGGCCAGCTGCGTGACACCGCTGCGAATGGCCTCGCGGGCCTCCATGTCGAATGCGATTTTCTTGGCTGCCATGTGTGCGTTCCTCTCGATGTATGTTTTCGTGGTTGTTGGTTGTTTGCTTCGTTCAGCTTCGTTTCGATCATCCGTGGTGATTTGCGAGCGTGTCATTGCAAACAGCGGACGACTCGCAGGCCAGGCCCGCTTGCTGCTTTTGCACTTCGCATTTCGCCATTCGCTTCGGTCGGCGTCGGCAACGCGGCCGTCAGTTCCCTTCCTCGTCGCCGATGTCCTGAAACGGCTCGTCCTGCCAGATGCCGCCTTTTTGCTTCACCTGCAGCTCGACCGTTTCAATTGCCTCGGCGTCGACGAAGATTACGTCGTCCACCACTTCGGCGTCGTCATACTTGGACACGCGAATCTCGATGCGAAACCCGCCGTCATCTACCTTGTTGTACGTCAGCGGATGCAGGTGCATCGCGTCGGCATTTCCCGGGAACGTCAGCACCAATCGCGCCGCAGGGCCGAACTTGATCGCTTCGTCCAGGGCCGTTTCGAAGAGCTTGGCTCGCATCAGGTTTGCTTTCTGTTGTGAGAGCAGGAATTCATGACCGGTCCGAATCCCGTTACTCAAGGATCGCCAGGATGTCCGACTCGTCCATGATCACAAACTCCTCGCCGTCCACCTTGATCTCGGTTCCGGCGTAGCTCGTGAACAGAACCTCATCGCCCTTCTTCACCGTCAGCTTCGCGCGCTCGCCGGTGTCCAGCAACTTCCCGTCGCCCACCGCCTGCACG
The DNA here is from genome assembly GCA_007753915.1 of Phycisphaerae bacterium RAS2. NCBI lineage: Bacteria > Pseudomonadati > Planctomycetota > Phycisphaerae > Phycisphaerae bacterium RAS2. The sequence continues at coordinate 3,204,327 of CP036352.1, read as the reverse complement.
CGACCACGCCGTGGCTTCTCCTTCGCTGTGTCCGGAAGCACGATGCCGCCGGCCGTCATGGCCTCGGCCTCGATTCGCTTGAGCAGCACCTTGTCACCCAGGGGACGAATCTTTGTCTTCGTTACCGACATCTTGCGTTGCTCCTTTTTCCTGTTTCAAGTGCGACCCGGCGCAGCCAATTCCGCACCGAGCCGCCATGCCTCATTCAATGTCTGTTCAATTCACCGGCAGCGTCCAGTTGACGCGGTATTTCTGTTGCGCGAGACGAACCACATAGGGCGCGATCACTTCGCGCTCTTCATCGGCCCGCACGACGCTGAAGACATCCAGCGCGATGGCATCGCTTAGCAACCGCTGCGTCGCGCCCTCGCAAACCAGCACACACGGAACCGTGAAGCCCATGTTCCGAAGCCGCCGCACAAGTTCCAGCCCGGTGGTCGCCGGGAGGTTGTGATCCACGACGCCGATGTGCACGCAATCGCGGGAAAGCACTTCGAGCGCTTCGTGGTCCGAACGCGACCATTGCACGTCCACCTTCCACGGAGCGAGCACTTCCGCCAATCGCGGTGCCCAACGGCTCTGCGGCCCGGCAGCGATCATCAGCCGCATGCGGTCAATGGTTGAATCGATAGGTCCAGTATCCGTATACATGCCGAGTCAGGCCAACTTATTGCTCTGCTGCCGCGGCGATCCACGGCATTATCAGACTTTTCGCGCTCCGGGCGTACGCTCACTTGCTGAACCGGGTTTGCAACGGCCGTACCGCGCATGCCATTTGATGATCGAATCATCGGTGAGTCTATAAGTGTTTGCAAAAACTATGGTTACGATTGGCCTTCCGTCCCGGTTCATTCCAATTAGCTCGAACCGGGGTTACCTTTTTGGCAGTCTGCGAGTCGTTCGACCGGAGGGCACTGTCATTCTGGCATAGGCGACCCGCACCAGCCCAAGGATCAGCAGGCCTTTCTGCGATGATCCTTTGCCCGCGTGACGAAGCCGTGGACACGATGCAGGCAAGCGGTAGTCGCGACCTGTCGGTATGAAGGATCGCAATTCGATGCGCCCGAATCGGCCCGCTCAATACAAATCCGGCCCGCGATTGGTCGGAGCGTCCAAATCAAAGCGACCCGACCGCGTATAATCAATCGGGGTCTTCATCACAGGGCAATCCATGGAGTTTCAATCCGCGATCAGCATCTTGTCCGACGCGAGCCAGGCGGTCGACGAACTTGCGCGCGCGACGAACGGCGCCCAGTGCGATCTCGCGGTCGTGTTCGCGACGCACCACTATGGCCCGGAGTTTGACGACGTGCTGGCCGAGCTGTCGCGCAAGCTCGGCGCGCGAAACCTCATCGGCTGCACGGGCGACGGCATCATCGGCCCGGATCGCGAGGTCGAGCGTGCCCCGGCGATGGTGCTTTGGACCGCACGGCTGCCCGGCGTGCGAATTCTTCCATTTGTCTTGGATCAGGACGACGTCACCGCCTTCGAAACGGCCGACGATTGGATCGAGCGCCTTGGCGTCCGCCCTGAAGACAAGCCTTCGTTCGTCATTCTGCCCGAGCCGTTCTCCATCAACGTCGAAGCCTGCCTCGCCGCGCTGGATCAGGTCTATCCCGGTTCGGCCGTCGTCGGCGGCATGGCCAGCGGCGCAAACGAACCCGGACAGAATCGCCTCTTCCTTAACGACCAGCCGCTTCGTCAGGGCCTGGTCGGCTTGTCGCTTTCCGGTCCGATTCGCGTTCACAGTGTGGTGTCACAGGGCTGCCGGCCCATCGGCGAGTCCTTTGTCGTGACCCGTGCCGAGGAGAATGTGATCTACGAGCTGCGCGGCCGCCCGGCGCTGGATGTCCTCCGCGGCGTCTTCACCGACGCGCCGGCGCAGGACCAGGAGTTGATGCAAAAGGGGCTGCACGTCGGCCGGGTCGTAGATGAGCGACTCGGCAAGTTCAGCCGCGGCGATTTTCTGATTCGAAACGTGATGGGCGTTGTCGACGATTCGGCGCTGGCCGTCAATTCACTCATGCGGCCGGGCCAGACCATTCAGTTCCACGTGCGCGATTCCAAGACCGCCGAAGAAGACATGAATCGACTTCTGGCGGACGCCCTCGGACGCATGGGCGCCCCGCCCTGCGGCGGCCTGCTTTTCTCCTGCAACGGCCGCGGCACGCACCTCTTCGGCAAGCCTCATCATGACATCGGCGTCGTCAACCAGCTCGCGCCTTCGTGCAAAGTTGCCGGGTTCTTCGCCGCCGGCGAAATCGGCCCCGTCGGCCATCGCACGTTCATTCACGGTTTCACCAGCAGCCTCGTGTTGTTCGAGCCGGCCGCGGCGAGTTGACCGGCTCGGGCGAATCGAGCGTTTCATCGCGATGCATTCGACAGTCTCCCCAACGCGCCTATAATCCGGTTCGCCGTCGCACTCCTCGCCGCGACGCGATTTGATTCCCCTGCAGGAGAGGACGGCACCGCTTGATTCGAAGGTTTCATTCCATGTCCGGCCCGATTCGTGGATGCATCGCGACGATCGCGCTGGCATTTCTTTCCGCATGCAATCCCGTCGCGCCCGTCGTGAACATCATCGCCCAGGCGGGCACCACCGGCGACAAGGAGAAGGGCATCACCTTCTACATCGGCGGAGCCGGGCCGGTCGGCAACGTCGGCTCATGGGACGTGCCGCAGGGACTGGCCGAAGCCGGTTACGAAGGCTACGTCGGTGCCTTCACCTGGCAGGGTCTCACCCACGCCGGCGATCAGATCAACCTCTCGCGCAACAAGGCCAAGGGCGCCGAACTGGCCTACGAGATCCGACGCTACCGTCGCCTTAATCCGCATCAGCAGATCAACCTTATCGCGCTGTCCGCCGGCACCGGCATCGCCACGTTCGCGCTGGAGTACCTCTCCGACGACATTCGCGTGGAGAATGTCGTCTACCTTGGCTGCAGCATGTCCAGCAGCTACGACCTCACGCGCGCCCTGCGCCGAATCAACGGCGGGCTTTATGTCGTCCATTCCACGCGCGACCCCATTCTCGACAAACTCGTCTCGCGCATCGGGACGGTCGATCGCGCCTCGGGCGACGAGGGCATCGCCGGCATGATCGGCTTCCGCTATCCCGAGAACCCTTCGCCCCAGACCGAACGCGAATACCAGAAGCTGCACAACGTCGCATGGCGGTACGATTTCGCCGAGGCCGGTTACGAAGGCGGCCACACCGACGCGACCCGGCGGGACTTCGTCCGCCGATACATCGCGCCCGTTCTGCTCGGCCGACCCGAAGTGCTCGTCGGCAAGCCGCCCGAGGGCTTTCGCCGCGGCGAACCGTTGCTCGACGCCGGGCGACCCGCGCCGGCCACCCGACCCGCCGCCGAGAAGCAGGCCGAACCCCCGCGGACCGCTGCCAAGTCGTCCGACGCCGGCACGCCCCGCAGCGTCAAGCCCGCCGCTCGGTCCACCCGCTCGCGGCGACCGGCCACCCGCGAGTAGAATCGGCCCCATGTCCCGCCGAATGAAGGCCGTTCACCGCCGCGATCAACTGCTCGAATCGGCCATCGGCTGCTTCGCCGAGTTCGGCTATCAGGGCACGACGACCGCGCGAATCGCCCGCGCCGCCAACGTCAGCGAGCCGGTGTTGTACAAGCATTTCAAGAGCAAGCACGATCTCTTCGTCGCGCTGATCGACCGCATCGGGCGCGAGGTGATTCGCTCGTGGCGGCGCGCGATCGCCCCGTTGAAGTCGCCCATCGATCAACTGCGTGTGCTCCTGCGATTGAACCCGGCGACCACCGACCCGCGAACGCGCCAGTTCTATCGCGTGCTCTTCGCGGCCCAGGTCGAGTTCAACGAGCCGGTCATCCAGGCGGCTTTGCGAAGGCACTACGGACAATATGCCACATTCCTGTCAAACATCCTCCGCCGTGCGCAACGCGCGGGATTCGTGCGCAGCGATGTCTCCGCCAGCGGCCTTGCATGGCAGCTCATTCACTCCGGCATCGGCTTTGCCCTGCTCAAGCCGCTGGAGATCCCCGGCCACGCCACGCCCGCCAGCGTTGAGCAGGCCATCGGTCTGCTGCTCGAACAACTGGCCGGCACGCGCGCGAACGGAATGTAGAGATGAGCAGTGACGTCGCGCGGATGGCATATTGCAATAGTTTTGCTCGCAGCCGCGCCGAATTGTTCGCATTTTCATCGATCAAAATCTCCTTCCAAAGATGAAAAGGCGGAACTTCAACATTCCGGGCCCGCTCTGGCGAACCCGCGCGGCTGCTTTGGCGGGCCCGCGCAGTCTGGCCGAGGCTCACGCATCTAAGCAAAGAGCGCACCGGCCGCGTCGGTTATCGCCGCACGATTTCTTCGACTCGGCGGATTCTCTCAAGGTCCTCTGGGTTGTCCAGGGATGGCGGGTCGGGCTGTACAATGATGAGCGAGCCGCTTTTGTCAAGTTGCGCAACGGTTGATGGCGCCGGCACCCTTTCGATTCTCCGCGGAAGGTAGACCATCCAACCCACGACCGGCTCTCCACTCTAGTCGCTCGTCTGCATTGCCTTGACCGAGAACACTCCCGCCCAATCGGGCTCCCAGCATCGCGCCGTGATCGCGAGAACCCTGCTTGTTTTGGACGCGTCAGCCAGTGCGCCCAACTCTTCGGGGAAACCAAGCACGACCGAGTTGGCCCCCAACCCGAATACTTTGGAGTAAAGCCCGCAGCGAATCATCAGCCCAGCCGTTCTCTCCTCCGGGCCGCCGTTCCATAAGCCCACGCTAAAGCCCAGGTCCTCGATTACTTCCCCGCCGTAATCCCGTCTGTTGCGCCCCTTGTTCAGCAACGTTAGCAACGCTCCCCTATCATGGACGTCAACCTTCCGCCGGAGCGCATCCTTGCGCGACCACCCTTTCTGGTACCAAGATGCAAAGACTTCGTCACATTGCACCAATTCCTCCATAAATGCCTGCATGCGATCGGCGCATTGCTCAATCGATTCGCGCCGTGGCCTCCAGAAAGCACCAAGTTCAAGTTTGCTCATGCAATAGCCTTTCGTTTAGCCAACGGGCGGCGTAAAGATAACCCGGGTGCTCGGCCGCGTGGCCCATCCTTTGCGAAGCAAAGGGTGGGGTTGCGATGAAGACTCATCCATCCGAATCGCTCGCACAATTATCGATCAAAATCTCGTTTTGAAGTTGAAAGGGAACCTTTCAACATTCTGGCCCCGCTCTGGCGGACCCGCGCGCGTCGCCGTCACTCCACCGCCGTGATGGAGCAATCCTTTTTCTTCGATATGTGTGCTCCGCATTCCGGGCACTTTCCTGACACGTTGGACGTCAGATTGTATTCGCACTGTTGGCAACACCAACTAGGAATATCACGACGCCTAATCAACCAAAGCAATAGTGTTGGAAGTAGAATCCCAAGAGTGATTGACCCAGTGGGGACGTATTCAGCTTCTGAATATCCAAATTCATAAATAATTTGAGATGATCCAAATTGCCCTACCCATAGCGTGTTGATATGCCACTGGAAGAAGGACGCCAGCGGTGTTCCATCGGGAGACAATCCCGAGATCGCGGACAAGCACCCGTCACCAAGAGCAAGGGCGTCACGTGGAGAGTACGGGATGCAGACATGGGCGGTATTACTAAGTACCCACAACAAGACAAGCAGGAGACTAGCAACTCCACTCGCAAGCCTGACCCACACTACCATTCGCCAACGTCGAAATTCACGTGAAAACGCGGCAACAAGTGAGAAGATTGTCAGGCTGAGCAAGGTCACTAATACGATGCTCGGGTATTTGAGCCCCACCTCAACCACGAAGACCATGTAGGCGATTGAAAGAGCAGTGAGTCCAATTAGTTTCATTGAGGTTCTTTGGCAATGTAGACTAGGCAAGAAAAGGGGCGCAGCGATTTTTCTCGAGCCTGTCGCCTTTTCAGCCGCGTAGCTCTCATTGTCCAACCACCGTTGCAAACTCATCGCCTTGAATTGTACTCCGGCGGCCGGCACGAATTCAATGCGACGGGTTGCTGTATCTCAACTCGCGCCGATGCGATCGCGCCGTATAGCATCCGATCTGTGGATTTGTGAGGTGGCCGCCCGCTCGCTAAAAGGTGGGTCGATGCGGCTGACCCACCCTACAAGACTTTGCGAAGCAAAGGGTGGGGTTGCGATGAAGACTCATCCATCCGAATCGCTCGCACAATTATCGATCAAAATCTCGTTTTGAAGTTGAAAGGGAACCTTTCAACATTCTGGCCCCGCTCTGGTGGACCCGCGCGCCATCGACGTCAGCCGGTTGCGGTTGTCGCAGGCCTGCCACATTCAGGACAACGCTCCGACACATTTGCAAAGAGATTGTATCCACAGACGCAATGATGAGTGTCTGGCGTTTCAGCTTTGAAAATACATAGTACAAGCGTTGGTAGGCCCGTTACCAAGAGAGCAAGCCAAACCGGCATCTTGGCCAACCAGAGTTGTGTTGTCGCGTCTTTGTAGGGGAGAATGGGCCGGACAAGTCCATATCCAACGCCAAGTACTCGTGGGTTATAAGAACACTCAAAGGAGGACGATATCGCGTCTCCATATGCAAAGGAGATGCATCCGCGATGAGCCCAAGCCGAAGCGTTTGCCCCGTGAATACTAATCCGCGCCATCATACTGACAATCCAAATCATGATAAGTGTAGTCGACAGAACTGCCAGCAGTCGGCGCAACAACTTCCTTCGCTTCGATTCTGCCGTTCGTCGTATCCCGAGGCGACACATGAGGGATTGAATCCGCATAGGTGTCAATCTCCGTCATTACTTCGGCTTTTGCTGTGCAGGCATTGATAGAGCTCCATTTCGTCGTAGACTGTCCATTGATCAGGAGCGTCAATATTGGCTTTGTCGTACGCTCCCTTGAGCGCTGCATTTACATTCCAACACAAGTTCCTGCATCCCTCGTAAAATGGGATAAGGAAAGGGGTCGGATAAGGAAAGGGGTCGCAGCTCTTTTTCTCGAGCCTGTCGCCTTTGCAGCCGCGTAGCTCTCATTGTCCAACCGCCGTTGCAGACTCATCGCCTTGCATTGTACTCTGGCGGCCAGCACGAATTCAATGCGACGGGTTGCTGTATCTCGGTTCGCGCCGATACGATCGCGCCGTAAAGCATCCGATCAGTGGATTTGTGAGGTGGCCGCCCGCTCGCCAAAAGGTGGGTCGATGCGGCTGACCCACCCTACAAGACTCGACGGCGACATCATCAACTCTCGGCTCAATGTCTGATCCGTGTCGCGCGCAAAAAAACACCGAGCCTCGAGCGGGAGTTCGCCGAGGCCCGGTGTGTATCAGCCTGTGCTCATCATCGCCGGTTGCCGCTGGGGCTGCCGGACGATGGCGAGCGTTGATTGCGAGTTACCACGCCACGCGCGAGCGGCGCGTGTTGCGCGTGCGGGTCGTCCGGCGCTTCGCCCAGCTCTTGCTGACGCGGCTGCGCTTCGAGACGGTCCGGCGCGACTTGCGGGCATAGCTCTTGCGAGCGTAGCTCTTCCGGGCGCGGCGCGTCGAGGTCTTGACGCTCGTGAAGCGGCCCATCTTGAAGTTGGTGCAGATCCACTTGTTCCCGCCGAAACCGAGCTTCTTCCACTGCCGGGCATACTTGACCAGCGCCTTGCAGATTCGAGCGGCTTCATTCTTGATGAACCGTCGCTCGGTCGGGTTCGTGCAGGCCTTGAACCGCTTGACCAGTCGGTTGAACGCCTTCTGCTTTCGGACGATCTGGGCCTTAAAGGCCGACTTGTTGCTCTTCGTAAAAGTCATGTGTCCAGTCCTCACAAGAGTCTTGCGTCGGCCCCTGGTCCAGTACCGGGGCCTGTTGTCGTGCTGGTCGGCTGGAAAAGCAGGCAAGTTAAGTTATGCTGCGAAATAACCGAGAGGGCGCGCGGGCGGCGTTATCGGCGGAGCGGCCATAAGTCGCTGGGGCGAAAGAGTTTGCGCGTCACCTGGGCGTCGGATCAATTCGTGATGGACCTTCGCATTTTTTCGAGATTGTCCGGTCGCACGCTCGCGCAGGCGATTCTACTGACGTCTGTTTTAGGCGGCGCTTGTCAGCAGCCCGGCGCGGAATCGCCGCCCGCCTATGGCGATAAGCCGCTCCATCAATTCTCCGATGCCGATCTCGAAGCTTACTTGAGCGACCTGCATGCGCGCGAGCCGGATGTGCGCCGGCGCGTCGTGGAAGTCGGCCGCCGCACGATTGGCCAGCCCTATCGGCTCGGTCCGCTGGGCGAGGGCGGGCTGGAGCCGTACGACCCCGATCCGCTCTACTGCCTGACAGCGAGCGACTGTGTGACGTTTGTCGAGCAGACGTGGGCCATGGCCCTGTCGCGCGACAAGGCGGATTTCCTCGACACGCTAAGGCGCATCCGCTATCGCGACGGTAAGATCGGCATGCTCACGCGCAACCATTTCACCGAGGCGGATTGGAACGTGAATAACGCGTGGTTATTTCGACCCGAGCGCCTCACGGGAAAAAAGGATTCGGAGTCATACAAGCTACGGATCAATCGCCTGGCCTTTTTTGCTAGATTTGGCCTGACGCTCGACGAGGCGACTGCGCGAAGTGTACCATCGTGGGAAGACAACGAGAAATTCTTCGCAGTCGTGGCGGCTACGCGACCGGCCGCCACACCCGAATCGCCGGATTGGGCCGTTCAATATTTTATTGTTCGATACACGCCGCGTGCCGGTATCGACTCGATCCTGCACCGGCTGAAGGACGCCGACGTGATCGAATTCGTCAAGAACAAGAAGTCGCCTTTCGTCGGCCACATGGGCCTCATCACCCACGACGCCAACGGCACGGTGATGCTGCTGCACTCCGGCGAGCCGGCCGTGCAGGAACTACCGTTGATGGATTACCTCGCGCGGCATCCGAACATCGCGGGGGTCCAGGTTCTTCGCTTCAAGAAATAGATTGACGGAAGTATTCAAGTGCTTCAATTGAGCATAGACTGTTGATTGATTTACTTGTTTCTTGATCCGATTCAGAAGACGGAGTCTCTGTAGCGATGTTGCCCCAAGCAAGTCAAGAATCTCCATCGAGAGTAGCTAAAGCAAACACAACGAAGCCTGTGCTGGTCCGATTTGTTAAGTACTACGTGTGTGCCGTATTCGTAGCTGTCTTACTTGGTAATCTGGACTTCGAATTGGCCAAGCGGACGGGCAGGCCACGTCTTTCACTTCCATTCGCACGGCTGCTGGATGGCGGCAGTAGGGAGTATGTTGGCCTGGGTTACACGATCGTCAATCGACACAAAATCAAACACCGCGAGGACGGCACGAGGTATTACCTCGTCGGGCCCGAGTTGGAAGGCTGGAATGTCTTTCGTGTTTTCGGAGCGCGCGTACTACTTGATCGCACGTCTGGAAAGGAAATCTATTACCCTGATGAAGATCGAAAGCGGAGCATTGAACTGGGTAGTATTGAGGATGATCTGATTTCAAAATGCATCGAAGCCGTACTCGACGTGCTTCCTTTGTTTGTGCTTGTCAGTGCCTTCGTTTTGTACATGCGGAACAAGGAACGAAAGCTGGCCAAAAAGCGTCAGGCGATGCCCGAAGGTTTGGAATAATCTGGGGCTGCCGTACCACGGTGACAGCGCCATGAATCCTACCTAAAGGTATCCAGGCGGTTGGCTGATGGGCGACTTTACCACGGCTTGAAGGTCTCGCGCACTGCGGCGACGTTCAGCGTGAAGCCCGGGACGGCCGTGCTGGTAAAGGTATCACCGGTCGGCGTAACTTCTACCAGTTTGCCGTCGACAAGTCGCAGGAAGGTGATCAACTCCCGCGCCGGATCGACGATCCAGTATTCGCCGACGCCAAAATGTTCGTAGTCATCGCGCTTGGTGATGGTGTCCATCCGCCGCGAGCCGCGCGAGACGACCTCGACGACGAGGTCCGGCGCGCCGGTGATCAGGTCGCGCATGGCCTTCACTCGCTCGGCGCGGATGAAGAGAATATCCGGAACATAAACTAGCTCACCACCGCCGTCTTTCGCGCCAAGGTGAACATCAACCTCGAAAAATGCCTCGCCAACGGGATTCTGTTGAAGATAGTTTCCAAGTTGCAACAGAATACCCATTGCTGTCTTCTGGTGAGCGGGCGTGGGCCTTGGCGACATGAAAACGACTCCATCGAGCAGTTCGTACTTGCAGCCATCATCGGGGAGTTCAAGAAATTCGTCTACGCTCAACCGCAAGCCGCTGAACTGGGCCACACCCGAATAGTCTGTGTCAAGTTCGATTGGTTGAATCGCCATCGTGCCGCACCTTGATACAGTCTGCCGCTCATCGACCGCTGACCCGATGAGCTGGCCGATCAACACATTATATCGCGAACGCACCCGTCGGACTTAGAGCCTCTCAGTAATGCTCTTCGCTTGCATGAAGAGCTGAATGTAATCCCGGCCGCCGGCCTTGGAGTTCGTGCCCGACATGTTAAACCCGCCGAAGGGCTGCACGTCCACGATGGCCCCGGTGCACTTGCGGTTCAGATACAAATTGCCGACGTGGAACTCGTGTCGCGCCCGTTCCAATTCAGTGCGGTCGTTCGAAAAGATCCCGCCCGTCAGGCCGTACTCGGTGTTGTTGGCGATATTCAGCAATTCGTCGATGCCCCGGCCCTTGATGACCGCCAGCACCGGTCCGAAGATCTCCTCCTGGGCCAGCCGCGCCGTTGGAGCGATGCCGGTAAAGATGTGCGGCGCGATGTAGTGCCCTCCAGTCGGGACGTTCGCATCGCCCAACGCCAGCGTGCCCTCTTTCCTGCCGATGCCGATGTACTCGTGAATCTTGTCGTAGGCCGGTTTGTCGATGACCGCGCCCATGAAGTAGTTTTCCGGCGTGGTCGTGTTGCCGACCGTCAGTTTCTTCGCGCCGGCGACAACTTTTTCCACCAGCGCATCGTGCACTTTCTCGTCCACGATCAGGCGACTGCATGCCGAACACTTCTGCCCCTGGAATCCGAACGCGGCAGCGACGACGCCCGAAGCCGCTGCATCGAGGTCGGCCGATTCCGTTACGACGATCGCATCTTTGCCGCCCATCTCAAGCATCGTGCGCTTGAGCCAGATCTGGCCGGGTTGCACCTTCGCGGCGCGCTCGAAGATGCGCAGGCCCACGTCGCGCGAGCCGGTGAAGGCGATGAAGCGCGTGCGCGGATGATCGACCAGCACATCGCCGACCGCGCCGCCGGGGCCGGGGCAGAAGTTGACCACACCCGGAGGCAGCATGATCTCTTCCAGCACTTCGATGAACTTCGCGGCGATGACGGGGGCCGTGCTGGCCGGCTTCAAGACAACTGTATTGCCTGCGACGATCGCGGCGCTGGTCATGCCCGCCATGATTGCCAGCGGAAAGTTCCACGGCGGGATCACCACGCCGACGCCCAGCGGGATGTAGCGAACCTCATTTTCTTCCCCCGCGAACGGCGTCGTCGGATGGCTGCCGCCCAGCCGCATCGCCTCGCGGGCGTAGAATTCGAGGAAGTCGATGCACTCGGCGGTGTCCGCATAGGCCTCGATCCACGATTTGGACTCTTCGTAGCACATCCACGCGGAGAACTCGTAGATCCGGCGGCGAATGATCGCGGCGGCCCGAAGCAGGTAACGCGCCCGCACTTCCGCCGGCGTGCGCGACCACGATTTGAATGCGGTCTCGGCTGCGGCAATGGCAGCCTTCGCGGCTTCGGCATCGGCCTTGCCCACGCGCCCGACAACTTGAGCAGAGTTCCCGGGGCTGGTTGAGTCGATCGTGCCGGCGGTCTCGATTTTCTTGCCGCCGATCCGAAGGGGATACGTCCGCCCCAACTGCGATTCGACGAGCTTGAGGGCGTCCAGCATCGCTTGCCGCGGGCCGGATTCGGAGAAGTTCACGTAGGGCTCTGGGGTGTAGGGCGTCAGCATCCAATGGCTCCACAGCGAATTGATATCAACCGAGAAACATCATTCATGAAGTGGTTTGATTGTAATTCCGGCATGAAGGCTCGCCAAATCGCTCATCACTTCTGCGGATCGCTTCGCGCCCGGCACTGATGTCGTGCGAAGACACCAGCGACGCGATGAACGGACCCAAAGTAAAACGTTTCACCGACGATCAGGATGGGCTAAGTGCGCCTTCAATTGCGGCGATGGCTTTGGATGCCTCGAAAGGTTTGGCGATGACCGCATCGAACCCATCATCGCGCAAGGCGGCATGCAGTGCTGTGTCGTTCGACGGAGCCATGGCCACGACGCGAACGCTGTCGAGGTCGAGATTGCTGCGAAGCGTCGTCACGAACTCGCGCCCGGTCAGGTTCGGCAACGTGGAATCAACGAGCAGCACGTCGGGTTTGTGCGATTGCGTGGCGAGGCCTGCATCAAATGCGGACGTGGCGGTGCGAACGTCGTATTCGCCGCCGCGCGTGAGCGCCTCGGCCAGCGTGGTAGCGAAATCGCGGTCGGCATCAATCACCAGCACCCGCGTCGTTCCGGCGTCCAATCCATTCAGCGGAATGTTGTGCAGCTTCATGAATCGAATGAGCTGCTGGACGGGAATGCGGCGATCCTTGCTTCCCGGAATGCGATAGCCGCGGAGCTGCCCCGAATCGAACCACTTGGAGACGGTCCGCGGGGCAACGTTGCAGATGCGGGCCACGTCGCCCGTGGTAAGGACATCCTTGCGGCCGGCGCCTTGCTTTCGAGGTGGGTTGGTCGTGTGCATCGCCGCTGTCCCTCCTCCGGCCGTGCCAATAATCCGGCACTCGGCAGGACTGCCTTCCGGTCCGACCGCAGGGCGAAACGGGTTCGCGCCGGCGGCCGGAAAGTCAATCGGTCAGCGGGAGTTACAACTGTACAAGTACGCCGAATCGTCGCAGGCGTTACAGCCGTGCGCGTGCCGCCCATAAGAGCAGGCGCGCCGGCGGCGACGGGGTGTGCGAGGTGGGACCCGATATCCATCGCGTCCACCGAACAGGGGGCGCGATCAACGAATACTAGGACGCGGCCGACCCGGAAGACAAGACGGGCCTGCCGGGGAACTTCCGGTACAACGATTTATTCCTCGGTGTATTCCGCGCCCGGCGGCAGGATGTTTGAAACTGGTTCGGCCGATGCGAGGGCCTCGTAGCTCAAATACAGGCCGACCGCCAGCAGCAGCAGCGCAGCCAGCGTCCGGATCGGCCAGCGAAACCCGCCATGCGGCATCACGATGGTCTCGGTTTGCCCATCCACGGAAAGCGGAAGGTCCGCGCCGCTCACCGCCCATCGCACGTACCCGATCGGGCCCCCGGGCGCGAAGCGCTCGGACAACGCGGCGCGAAAAGCGACATTCGCCTTTGAATCGATTGAACTCGCCTTGTCACCCGCCGTGACGGCGGCGTTCCGCGCATCGGCGTACCGCGGTGGTTTGCCCACGGCCCGGGCGAATTGATCGTATTCCCACGCCAGGTTGATCGCCGTGCAGGCCACGGCCACGACGCCCGCGCCGCGGAGGATGCGCCGCCGCGCCATCGGCCGCGCCGGCCGTGCGAGGCGAAACGACACCGCGCCGACCAGCAGGCCCGCAACAAGAAAAAAGAACAAGCCCATGTAGAGCGGCAGCCAGATCAACGCGACCAGCAGCCAGCCGAGCGGAACGAGGCAAAGAAACGATACAATTCGCGCGCTGCGCCAGGAGCGGGCGCGCTCCCCAGTCCACGGGCCTTCGACAATCGGCGGCGGCTGCGGCACGGCGTCGTCGGTCTGGGTCATCGTCGATTTCAATGATTCATGCCAGTTGCGCGAACGAAGCGATCGTGCGGTCGGTTGACCGGCCCCGCGCGTTGCTTCCGACGGCTTGCACCGTCGGCCCATTTTCGTCCAGTCACGATCAGCTCAATCTTGCTCTTCGCAATTTGCCCTTGGCTATTCGACAGTTGTTAATGCCCGCTGCTTCAGCTCGGCTGCGTTTTGCAGCAGTTGATCCTGCGGGACCGGTGCGATCGGCGACATGGCAAACGTGCCGAAGTCGCGCTCATCGTAGATCGTGAATGGAACGAGACACTCGGCGAACACATCAATGAACGGCGTCTGGTACCACGGCGCCTTGAGTTTCTTATTTGTCTGAATCGTCTCGTACCCGGACTTGCGCAGAATGATGTCATAATCGCCGTACCAGGTGAACGGCACTTTCACCGGCGACTGGCCGACTTCCTGATCGTTGAGAATGACCGTCGCCCCGGCCGGCTCGGTGTTGATCGTGACGGTGCGCTCGACGCAGCCGGCGAGACCGGCGGCGCAGCCGGCCAGAGCAATCGAACAACCGCATTGGGTAAAGCGGTTCTGGAATCGGGTCGGTGACATGCGGAGCATCCCTGCACGCGCGCGGCGAACCGGTTCACCGCGAGCGAGGGATCAGTTTACCCCGTCGCCGATGGATGGCAACCCGTAGCGGCGCCGCTACGCAATGTGCCGCCGGTCGAGCTTGCGAACGAGGTAATAGGTGTACGCCGCAAGGCCCAGCCCGCCGAGCATGGCCACATTGGCGACGATCAGGCTCGCGCGGTCGCCCAGGCTATCGGGATTTCGCAACGCCCAGACTCCGAACAGGTCGGCTCCGACAATGACCAGGAGCAGGAACACGAGGTGAAACCAGCGAAGCGACATGAGGCACCTCCTTGATTCGACAAGGTGCGCGACAAGCGTGATTCATCCATCCAAATCATAGCGCGCGGCAGGGAATCGCCGCAGGACGGTCGAATGGGCGACTTTGTTCGGCGGCCGATTGTTCCTCTGCCGACCGGATCATTGCCCCAGCAGCAAGGCGGTAAACGCCGCGATGTCTGCGTCGTCGAGCGTGCCGAACGGCTCGGCCAGGTCGGCACAGGGGTCGAATCCCGACTCGGTGATGAAGGCGGCGGAGAAGCCGGCGATGTCGCCACCATTGAGGAGCGAGTCGCTGCTCATGTCGCCGAGGATTCCCGGGCACTTGGGGACGGGGCAGGTTCCGACGCTGATCCGCACGTTGTCCAGCCCGCCCTCGACGGTGCTTTGCGGGTTGGAATCGTTGACCGTGAATCGGATTCGCATTGCGGAGGTAAGGGTGACGCCGAGGAGATCGAGATTGGTCTGCGTGATCGTGTGCCGACGCCACGAGACGCCGCCGCTGGTGACGTGCAGGGCGATCTGGGTCCAGGGGCCGGCGCCGTTGTTGGAATCGATTTCGACGAGCATGCGATCGACGCCGCCGGCTACGTTCGACAGGTAGAGGAAATAATCGTAGCTGATGCGCACGTCGCCGCCGGATAGATCGAGCGGGGGCGACGTGAGCCGCACGGACCCACTGTCGACATCGGTATTCGTCCCCGTGCCGTTCTGGGTGACGAAGCACATGCCCGACCCGTCGGAATCGAACTGCGGATCAAACGCCACGGCCAAGTCGTTCGTCGGGACGGCGCGTTGCCATTGCCCGGCGGTCGCACCGACCACGGTGGCGGTCCAACCCAGGTCCGTTTGGAAGTGGTCCTCCAGCACGATCTGATTCACGACGCGCGCCGTGTACACCTCCGGCTCCGGCTGCGACACGGGGAAACCGTTGGGATTCTGCGCCATGAATCCATCGCTGCCATCCGCGCGGAAGTAGTACTCGACTGTCTGGCCGCAGGGGATGGCGGGAATCGTCGCGGTGAAATCCACGCCGGAAACATGCGAAGCCGGCACCGCCGTGAACGATCCGGAATCGCCGGCGCGATAGTGGAGGGCTGCCGAGTTAGGCACATATCCTTCACCGCTTTCGTAAACCTTGAATTTGACGACGGTCGGCGTGTCGGCCCGCAGCACCGGCGGCGCGTCCTTGACGACAATGACAACGCCCGCGGTCGCCCACTCGGTCAGCCGCATGATCGCGGGGAAGTTCTCCTGACAGTTCGGGAGAATCTGATTAGCCGGAAGGGTGAACCCGTTCGTGCCGGTGTCGCGCAATTCAATCGTCATCGACGTGCGTCCGGCCGTCGCATAGGTCCAGTCCACCGAAGCGCCGCTGGCCTGGTAGATCGTCTGGCAGATCGGCCCGGGTTCGTAGAACAGGCTCGTGGCCTCGCGAATGAGGCGGTGCATGTCCTGACCCATTTCGTAGTAAGCGCCGTAGTCCGGCTGCGGCAGCGTGGTGCAATTCGCCCCGTAGGCCCACATGATGAGCTGCGAGTAAGAGTGATAGTCCATGTGAGCCCGGATGTTGGGCTTTGAGAGAATGAAGTTGCTCACCGCGGCGCTTTCAGGCTCACTGAACGGCCCGGTGCCGTAATAAGTGTCGTTGCTCGGCACGCTGCTTGCGCCGGGCCCGCTCCAGCCGAAGGCCCAGTTTCGGTTGAGGTCGACGCCGAACGTTCCGCCCGCGTTGAGCCGGCGGTTCTTTCGCCATAGCCGCGTACTGCTGTCGATCCAGGTGTAGGCGTAGCCGTCGGGATTCATCACGGGCATGAGGTAGAAGTCCGTGCGATTGACGAGCGATTGAATCGCCGGGTTGCCGTCGTAATTGGTGACGAGTTGATTGGCGATGTAGAGAATCATCGGGCCTGTGATCCACTCGCGACAATGTTGCAGGCCGTGAAAAAACGCGCCGGGCTTGTCGGTCTTGTCCGGCCCCGTGATGCGCCAGACGCGCAGCGGGCGCGATTCGATGGACAGGCCGATGGCCGGCAGTTCCTCCACCAGATCGGGCCGGGCGATTGCCAGGTTGGTCATGAATTGATACGTGTTGTCGATATTCAGATAACTGTCGAAAGGGACGGCCAATCCCTGGCCCAGCAGGATGTCGGCCTGTTCGCGCGCGTAGGACGCCATCAGGTCGGGATTGAGCACTTCAAACTTCATGCCGAGTTGACCGATGGCTTCGCGCTCCGCCGTGGAGACGTGCACGTCGACCGGGCCGACGCCGACCTCGTGTGAGTGAATGTCGAGGTCGAGGTCGAGCAGCGCCTGAAGCTGCTCCGCGTTTTGAACGTCAACGCGGATGATCTGATCGCCCGGTTTGATGGACAGGTCCGCCGCCGAAGCTGTGAACGGCTCGCCGGGCGGAAGGGCCAGCGCGAGTGCCAACATTGAGAGAATGCGACAGGCCGGCGCGGCACCGCGCGGGCGAGAGACTGCGACGAATCGATTCATCTGAACCACTCCACCGAGGCGGGACGCGCGGGGGGCCGGTTCGGTCCGAAGCCGCGCGGCACATGAGGAACTCCCCAGCCATTATACCGCGTCGATCTGCGTGGTAATAGCAGGATTGTCAGCAGCCAGTAGGGTGAGCATTGTCCACTGTCTTCCTTGTTTGTCCGGTCGTTGACGGCGGGCGGCGGCGATTTTAGGCTTGCGAGCCGTCACGGTGCGGCATCGGCAGGACCGATGCGCACGAGGACACAGGAAGATCGAGGGTTGACACGTTGGCCACCGCCGAGACTACGACCGTTTCACTCGAAGAAAAGCACCACTTTCTGCTCCGCAAGTTGCACTCGCTGTCGGGCATCGTGCCGATCGGCGTGTTCCTGATTGAGCATCTGTTGACGAACTCGATGGCCTTCCTCGGGCGCGAGCGATTCAACAAGGATGTCGAGTGGATACATCATCTCCCGTACTTGTTCTTCCTCGAAGTCTTCGGCATCTTTCTCCCCCTGGCGTTTCACGCGGGCTACGGCGTGAAGATCGCGCTGACGGCCGAGCCAAACGTGAAGTCGTATCCTTACCTTCCTAATCGTCGTTACACGTTGCAGCGCATCACAGGCTACATCGCGCTCGTGTTCATCATCGTTCACCTGCTCAAGTTCCGCTTCGCGCACCTGATCGGCTGGGGGCCGGAGTTCATCGGCAACACCGATCCGTTCGAGGTGACGCGCCGCGGCCTCATGGAATGGACGCCCTGGGGCATGCATGTGCCGTGGCAGATGACGTTCGCGATGTACGTCGTGGGGCTTTGGGCCGCGTGTTATCACTTTGCCAATGGCATCTGGAGTTTCTGTGTCAGTTGGGGCATCACGGTGGGTGAAAAGGCCCAGCAGCGCGTCGGTGCGGGGGCGGCGCTGGTCGGCATCGTGCTGTTCATCTGGGGCGCGTTAAGCCTGTACGCATTCCGAAACGCCGGCCCGCCGGAAAAGGCTCCGACTCCGCCCAACGCCGTGGCGCAGGTCGAGTCAACCACCCAGAAATAGCCAGCGCCATTCTGCCCATCACGGACACTGATTGTTCGGCAGCGTCAGCAGCTTGTTGACGAACTGGTTCACGTCCGCGCCGAGGGTCAGCACGCCGTCGCCGTCGATGTCGGCACAGACGCACGCCGGGTCGATGAATCCGCCCGTGTAGTTCAGGACGCAACTGACAAACAGCTTGATGTCCTGGCCATTGACCTTGTTGTCTCCGTTCAGATCGCCGCGGCAGGCGCAGTCGGTGACGCAGTCGCAGCAGGTGGAGATCGTGCCGTTCGTGTTGAGCGTCATGGTGCGATTGCAGCGGTAGCCGGGCGGGCAGTCGCCGACGCACGAAGCAACAATCTGGCCGGTGGCGATGCGGATGGTGCCTGTGGTCGAGCCGGACCTTCCCGCAAAGGCGCCGCCCGGCGCGCCGACGAAATCGATGCGATAGGTCAGGTCGAAGTAGCTGTCGACAGCCCAGTTGGTGCTGGGCATTTGCAGAAGCGTCGTCGAGCCGGGGCTGGGGAGTCCAAAATCGGATCCACCGGTGAAGCGCAGCAAGTCAAAGTCGGGGTCGCCGGTGATCTGGCCGAAGAGCCTGAACATGTTCGTGGCGAAGGTCTGCGGCGAGGTGAACAACGTACGCGGCGCTGCATGAATTTCATGACTGATCGGCACGTTGATGTTGCGGTTGTAGCCGAAGTAAACCCCGGTTCCCTGAAGGACAATATTGAGTGTGCTGTTGGAGCAGGATTTTTCGCCGCCCAGCGTGCCGCCCGGCGCGTAGCAGATTCCCGGAGAAACCGGCACGGGGAACGAGCAGGCGCTCCCGCCCGCACAGATGAAATTCAAATTGGTCGGCTCGCAATTCACCGGGCTGCCCGCCGGCAGGCCGTCGATGATCTGCATGGGCGGGTTGCCCACGCGTTTGTACTGGCAACCTGCCGGTGGCAGATGAACCGTGCCCGTGCCGTCGTTCGGCACGACGCATGGATTGGCGCTCGGCGGCGCGACGACTTCGCAGGTCTCCAGGTCGCCGCACTCGCACGCGGTGACGTTCGACAGCCCGGTGACGGGATTCGTTTCGACGCAGCGAGGCTGGCAGTTCGAGACGCCGCAGGTGCCGGGCCGGCAAGCCGAGCCGTCGGGCAGCGGCTCGCAGGGGAGCGAGACGCATTCACAGCAGACGTCGATCGTGCCGTTGGGGTTGACGATCTTGACGGTGTTGCACTCGAAACCGGTGAAGCAGCCGCCTGCACAAAGTGGAATGCCGCCGGTGATGATGTTTACCGTGCCGGTGGTCGAGCCGGACAACCCCGAGAAAGGCCCGCCCGGCTTGCCGACGAAATCGATGCGATAGGTCAGCGCGAAGATGCTGTAGGCCGCCCAATTGCCGCCAGGGAGCATGGTGAGCTGCGCCTCGCCGGGGCTGGGTAGACCGAAGTCAGTCCCACCGACAACGCGGAGCAGGTCAAAGTCGGGGTCGCCCGTGATCTGCCCGAATACGCGAAACAGGTCTGTGTCGAAGTTCTGGATGGGGTCGCCCGGTGAGCGCGGCGCGGCGTGAATCTCGAGCGAGATGGGGATGTTGAGGTTTCGGTTGTAGGCGGCGAACGCGCCGGTGCCGGTCATCACAAAATTGAGATTGGCATTCGAGCAGGACTTTTCGCCGCCCAGGGACCCGCCGGGAGCATAGCAGATGCCCGGCAGAACCGGTGTGGGGAACGAACAAACGGCAATGCCCGCAGCGCAAGCGAAGTTGCTGTAGGTCGCGGCGCATTGAATCGTTGACGCCGGCGGTAGCCCGTCGATGATCTGCATGGGGTCTGCGACGTCAGTCTTGTAAGCGCAAGGCGCGGGGGGAAGGTGAACCGTGCCGGTGCCGTCTTCAGGTACGACGCAGACCGGCGAGTTGATGATTGGCGGCCGCTCTGCGTGGCAGGCGGTCGCGGTGTCACAAGTACAAGAAAGGACTGAATAGGTCCCGGAGAAGGGGTTGTATCGCACGCAATAGGGCTTGCAATTGTTCCCGATGCCGACACACGAGTTGTTCTGGCAACCGAATCCTGCGCCGGATGGGGTGCAGGGCTGACCGATTGCCGGGGTTGTCGCGGCGAGGCTCAAGACCAATCCGACCATCAAGGCGAACGCGGAAACGGCATAGCTGCGGCGGGTGCGCATGGGACAACTCCAAAATGAATCATGAAGCGAGAAGATGGGCCAGACACAAGCTCCGTGCGAGGTGGGAGCCTGAAGCTCTCCTATACCCGATTCGGACCGCGGAAGTCAACAATTACGGCTCCCAATGGCTGATCACAGCCCTGATATCAGGGGCTACCGCGACCCCGTTCTCCCCGGCAGTCAATGCTCGCGTGGCCGGGAACCGATAGCCAGATACAGCCGGTGGCGCCGCCTTTGAGGGGTAGACGTATGCGGGACCGAAACCGGCGACTGGGAAAGGCCGTATAATACGAGCAGAGGGTTTGGCGTGGGCGTCGAGAGGCATCCACCGAGCAACTGACGTCTGACGGGCAATCGAACAAGGAGTGCGGGTTTATGGCGCGGGGCGGATCGATTGGGATTCTTGCGGCGGTTGCATTTGGAGTCCTTCTTGGCGCGGCACGGCCGGCCTCGGCGCAGGTGTTGCCGCAGCAGACCGGCGACCTGACGCAATTGCTTCAGACGTTTGGCGGCTTGGGCGGTTTGCAGAACCTGCTCGGCGGAACGACCGGCACGACCACCACGAACACGACGGGCACAACCAATCAGGTCACAACGACCCAGCCGGTCGGCGATTCACAACCGACGATTGTCTCGAATCAATTCACGACGACCAGCAGCGGCGCGTTGAACGAACGCGCGCCGGGACTGATGGTGAAGCGTTCGATTGCGGTCCAGACCGGCGAAGTGGAAATTCCCGGAGAAGTCACGGAAGAGGTGAGTTTCTTCCGGGATACGTTCAACAAAGTCTTGGACCAGACGCTCGGCACGATCAGCGACGCGCTCACGGCAATCAACACGCTGCTCGGCACCGCGGCAGGCGGCGGCGTCAACGGCGGCGGCAGCACAATCGGCACGATTCCCAACGCTGCGACCACCGGCCAAGGCACGTCGACGCCGATTAGCTAGGCTTCTTCTCGAACGTTTGTTGTGAAAAGCGGCGGGCGTTCAATCGACTTCATTCCCGCGCAAGCGGGAATCCAGCGAACGCCTGGGCTGCGCTCAAGCGAAAATCCAGCGACCCATCGCACGGTCCGGGCTTTCGCCTTCGCGAGAATTGCTCGAGGCTTGATGCGACACATCATCACTTGCCCTGGTCAGCGCCGATCAATCCCTTTGCGGTGAGAATTTCCACAAGCACCTTCGCTGTGAGTTGGCATCCCTCGCTGTTCGGATGGATGGGGTCCATGAAAAAGGTGCCTGCAGGCTGACCCGCCAGTGTCCGTGTGAAGTCGAGAGCGAGGTCGTGGTAGGGCACGCTCCTTGACTTGGCCCATGTCTGCAACGGTGCGAAGCCGTCGAGAGAGACTTCGCCGTCCAGCATATGCGTCGTCGGATACGCGACCAGGAGCCACGGTAGCTTTCGCTCCCGGCAGAACTCATCAACCAGTTCTAGTTCGCGGCACGCGCGTTCCCACGCCCGGGCAACGGCCGGCCTTGGGGGCTGCTCGTAGTAGTGTTGCTGGAGGTCAACGCCGTTGTCCGGATTCGCGAGCGGGTCGCTCCGTGCCCAAAGATGGGAATCGCGGATTCGCGCCAGCCGCCAGTCGTCGAAGATCGTGGTCGCCGCCCTGACTAGCCCGCTTGGGTAGTTGATTCTCGGCGGTGGCTCGGGGTCAGGAACTCCGGAGATCGCGCCCTCCGGCAGGTCAATCAGTTCCAGCATGTCGTTGATGCAATACACCAGGATCATCACGTCGGGCCGGGTCTGCATGCCCTCGTTCTTGAGGAAGTCAAATTGCTGCCATGTCATGTATCCGGCACACGCGCCGTTCATAAAGAGGATGTCGGACTTCGGGTGGCGCAACTGCGCGGCCCGGTTCAAATGGTCGACGGGAGTGTCACCGCGAGGCAGGAGGTACCCCACGGCAATGGAATCTCCCACGACGAGCACGCGCGTCTGATTCCTGGGCTTCTTCTTGGGAATCTCCGGCCCGCGCATGCCCAGCGAGTTGACCCGATCAGGGTGCGTCTCGAACAACCCGTACACCCCGGGGCGATGCGCCCAGCCGCGAACCGGGTGGGGCTGGCAAACGCCTTGTATCCGCGACGGTGGGGGATAGGCGATGGCCGCGAACCGGTCCAGAGATAGCAAACCAGCCAGACAGCAACCCAGAAGAACGATTTGGGCGTGACGTCGAGACGCCGCGGCACAACGACCGAAGCCGCGCCATGCGAAATAAAACACCCCCGCCGCGCCGGCGTGTACGCAGACAACAATAAAAAGTTGTTGCACTTGAGCCGGGAGAAGGGACGTGCCGATTGCGACTCGCCACAACACTAACGCCGAGGCAATCGTCACAAGCGCGAAGTATGCCAAGGTGGCCCCGGTCATCGCGCGGCAAAGTCGTGCATCGCGCGGAGAGGTTGCGGGGTGTGCGTCATCAAACTGAAATGCTGCGGGGGGCGCGGCCATGTTGCAGCGTCCTCTTGAGCCGACCTCTGGTAATTGCTTGAACCACCGCGAATTCGTTCAGCCCGAGCGCGGGAGGTTCGTTTGGGTTTACCGGTTGATGCAAGCCAGCTACCATTCTGCATCGAACGGTTGTTGTTTGATCCAGAGAAGATAGCACGGTCAGGTACCACGAGACAAGTCAGCATGAGTGAAAAAACCGAGGCATTGGACGCGGTTCCCAATGTGGCCGACCCCGCTGCGGGGGCTTCGGCCGCCCCAGCGACGGTTGAAGGCAAGTTTCTTACGCGGGTGCTTGTGACCGGCGCGACCGGATTCGTCGGGCGGGCCGTGCTGCGCGAGTTGGTGGCGCGGGGGCACAAAGCAGTGTGCCTTGTTCGTGACCGTGACCGCCTCGCGGCGCAGACGCGCGAGTTGCCCTCGGATCGTTACGAAGTCGTCCATGGCGATCTGTTTGACGGCGGCGCGCTGGCAGATGCGGCGCATGGTGCCGAGGCCTGCGTGCACCTCGTCGGCATCATTCAGGAAAATCGGCTGCGGGGTCAGACGTTTGAGCGGGTCCACCTCGAAGGCACGCAGGCCGTTATCGATGCGTGCAAGGCGGCCGGCGTGCGCCGCTACGTGCACATGTCTGCACTGGGGACTCGGCCGGGAGCGCCGAGCGCGTACCACCGCACCAAATGGGCGGCGGAAGTGTGTGTCCGCGAGAGCGGGCTTGATTGGACCATCTTCCGCCCGAGCATCATCCACGGACCGGACGGCGAGTTCATGCGGATGATGCGCATGTTTGTGTGCGATCTGACGGTGAATGCGATGGGGTTCCTGCCGACGCCGTTTCCGGTGATCCCGTATTTCGGTGACGGCCAACGGCGATTGCAGCCCGTGAGTGTCAAAGATGTGGCATCCTGTTTCGTGGCGGCGCTGTCGAAGCCCGAGACGATTGGGAAAGCTTACGAGCTGGGCGGTGCCGAGGCGGTGAGCTGGAAAGAGCTTTATCGCATTTGCCGCGACACAATCCCCGGCGCGAAGCCGTGGAAGCCGATGGTGGGTCAGCCGGTCTGGGCGGCGATGTTGATGGCGAAGACAGTCATGAAGCTCCCGCTGTTGCCGGCGATGCTGCGATTCAACGAGGGGCAGGTGCAGATGTCGCAGGAAGATTCGGTCTGTGACACGCGGCCGGTTGAGGAGACTTTCGGCATCCGCCTGCGCGATTTTCGGCGCGAGCTGGCTACCTACGCTGCAATGATTGAGTGAGGCGGCGATGGCGATACTCATCAAGCGGCCGCTTCTCCTCATCGTCCGCGACGGGTGGGGGCACAATCCATATCCTGAGTGGGATCACGCCAACGCGGTGAAGCTGGCGAAGACGCCGGTCGATGATCGCCTGCGCGCGACGTACCCGTGGACGCAGATCCGCACGAGTGGGGAAGATGTCGGCCTGCCCGCAGGGGTCATGGGCAACAGCGAGGTGGGGCATCAGAACATCGGCGCGGGGCGGATTGTCGATCAGGAGCAGATGCGCATCACGCGGACGATCCGCGATGGGTCGTTCTTCAGCAACGCGGCGCTTTGCGCGGCGGCGGCGCATGCGAAATCCAGCGGCGGCGCGCTGCACATCCTGGGGCTATGCAGCGATGCAGGCGTGCATTCGGCGCTGGATCATTTGTATGCATTGCTGGAATTGGCCAGGCGGCAGGGGCTGGCCGGCGACGCCGTACAGGTGCACGCCTTCGGCGATGGGCGCGATACGCCGCCGCAGTCCGGCGTCGGCTTTGTCCGTGCGGTCGAGGCGAAGATGCGCGAGGTCGGTGTGGGCCGCGTGGCGACCGTGATCGGCCGCTACTACGCGATGGATCGCGACAATCGCTGGGATCGCGTGGAGAAGGCGTATCGCCTGCTCACGGCGGGCGTGGGGGTGAAGGTCGCGTCGGCCGAGGAGGCGTTCACGCGCTACTATGCCAACCCAACCGAGCCAAATCGCGCGGGCGACGAGTTCATCGAGCCGACCGTCGTGGGCGAGTCGCGGCCGATTCGCAGCGGCGATGCGGTCGTGTTCTTCAACTTTCGAGGCGACCGCCCGCGCGAAATCACCAAGGCGTTTGTCTTTGATGCGTTCCCCTACGAGCAGGCCGAGAAAGACGGCACGCGCAAGCGGCAAGGCTTTGATCGCGGGCCGAAGATCGCGACTTTGCATTACTGTACGATGTGCGAATACGAAACGGGCCTGCCGGTGAAAGTCGCGTTCACGCGGCCGGCGAAGATGGCGAACATCCTCGGAGCGTACGCTTCATCGCTGGGGTTGAAGCAGTTCCGCTGCGCCGAGACGGAGAAGTTTCCGCATGTGACGTTTTTTTTCAATGACTATCGCGAGCCGCCGTTCGACGGCGAGGACAGGCAGATCATCCCCAGCCCGCGCGACGTGACGACGTATGATCAGAAGCCGGAGATGAGCGCGTTCGGCGTCACCGAGGAAATGCTCCGGCGCATCGCAACTGACGCGTATGATCTGTACATCCTCAACTTTGCCAACGGTGACATGGTCGGCCACACGGGCAACTTGCAGGCGGCGATTCGCGCGGTGGAAGTCGTCGATGAGTGCGTCGGCTGCGTGGTGGATGCCGTGCTGGCGAAGGGCGGCGCTGCCATCGTGACGGCCGATCACGGCAACTGCGAGCAGATGATCGACCCGGCAACGGGCGGCCCGCACACGGCGCACACAACGTATGACGTGGATTTGATCGTCGTTGATGATCGCTACCGCGGTGCGTATGACCTTTCGACCGGCGGGCCGAAGAGCAGCGGGAGCAAGCCTGGCGGTGGCATCACGCTTCGCTCCGGTGGTCGCCTCGCCGACATCGCGCCGACGCTGCTGGCGCTGGGGGGTGTGGACAGACCGGTGGAGATGTGTGGAAGATCGTTACTCGGTTAGACGAGGGTTGTTCAGGTGGGTCTAAATACCTACCTCGGCCTGATCCCCACCGAGTCCGCCATCCCCGTGTATCGCTTCGAGCCCAGCCCCATCCGCGGCGAACCTTCGGGCCAGATGGAGAAGTTGATCCCCACGTCGTCGATCGCCTTGTCCACGTCCAGCGCCACGGCTGTGTACCACCGCGGCCACTTGCGGATGTAGATCAGCTCGGTCGAATAGTTGCGGCCCTCCTCGACGTCGTAAAACTCGCGGAGGCCGACGGTGTGCTTCTCGCTTAGCTTGTAATTGAACCCGCCGCCGACAAGGCTGTTGTTCGTATCGTGGATGTACCGCCAGCCGACGAAGTACGCCAGGCGCGGCTCGCGCTCGACGGCAAGGCTGATGTTCGAGTTGCCCATGTTGCCGCGATTCGTGTCATAGACGCCGTCGTACACGACCACGGTTGAATCGCTGATGCGATACTGCATGTTCGTGGCGATGAAGTTGGACGAGATGCTGTCTTCCGGCCGGCTCATGATGTAGTCGCCGTGCGTGTCCTCATTCTTCTGGGCATCGTTGAAGAACCCCGCCTCCACGTCGAACACGATCCAATCGACGGTGCGCCACTTGCCCGGCCCGCCGCGCTTGGTCTGCAACCGCTGGCGAAGACCCAGCGCGCCGCCGCCGAAGTCGTCGATGTCCTCCACGCCCGAATCAAACGGCGTCATCTCAAGCGGCGCGCGATTTCCGTGCGCGTTCCACACGGTGAAATCAGGCTTGATGACGTGGCGCATTCGGTGCAGGTCGAAGAACTCCGACTCAATCGAATCGTCCGACTTGCTCATCAGCATGTTGCCGCGCACGCCATAGGCGCCGAACACGCGGCCGATGCTGCCGCTTTCGTTGTCCGGGTCGTCGCCGCTGGGGCCGTCGTCGTAACCGCCGACGCGGCCGGTCAGGTACGGCGTGAGTTTCATCGGGCCGAGGTCGGGCATGGGGAACTGCAACTCCTCGCGCGTGTCGCCGCGGACAACCGTGCCGGTGCGACCGGTGTTGTCGTCGCGATTCTGCCCGTCGAAGTAGCGGCGTTCGTCGGGTCGATAGCGCACGAGGCCGACGCGCGATTCGCTGTACAACGTAGCGATGTCGCCCAGCGGCTCGCCGATCAGGCTGAACACGTTGTCCGGCATGTGCTCGGTCTGCGTGAGGAACTCATTGATGCGATAGTTGAGCAGCGTGCTGTATTGCCAGTTGTCCTGCCGCTTGAGAAGGTACGCGAGCGTCTCCTGATCCTTGCCGTTCTCCCATTCGTTCCGCTCGTACTGTTCCATGAAGTTGTCGTCGCTGATGTACGACGCTTCGAGCGTCAGTTCCCAGTCCTTGGGCAGGAACTGGCGATGCCGCCACGTCGCACGCCCGCGATTCTCGTGATCGGGCGGGCCGCTGCGCTCCGGGCCGATTTCGTCCGAACCACCATCGTTGATGTAGTACGTGCGCAACAGTCCGTAGTAGTCGTCGTTCTGATAGTCGGAGTCGATGCCGATGGCGGGCCCGCGATCGGTGAAGTAGTCGAGCTTGAGCGTCGCATCGAAGCCGACCGGTGCGGTCAGTCCCATGAGATTGAACAGCGACCAGCGCGTTTCAGTCGTCCAGCCGAAGTCGCCGTTGTAGCCGATCTTCGCGGAGCGGAATGCCTGCCGGTCGGCGGAGAAATCGCCCGCGGCGAAGGGCCAATACGCAATCGGGATTCCTTCGAGGTTCATCGTCGTGTGGTAAGCCTTGTAGGTGCCGGCCTGCACGCCGACGACATCGCCGACTTCGTTGCGAGGTGTCTTGTCCTGGAGATAGATGCGGTCCGCGCCGATGGCCACGTGCGGGGTGTGAAACTCGCTGGTCGTGAACTGCGCCTTATTCGCTTCATACTCCGTGGCAGAGAGCTGGCGAATTTCCTGCGCCCGAACGTAAATGGGCAGGCTGCGCGACGGCTCAACCGCCCGCGTGACGGCGTCGAGGATGAGCGCGCGATCGGCGTCGAAATCGTAATACAACCGCGGCGCGCGAATCATGCGATCCCCCCGTGCGAGGACCACATCCCCTTCCAGGTACACCGCCGACACAAACGCCTCTAGCGCCGCGGCGTCGGTCTGATCGCGCGTGTCCCCGCTGACGCGAGGCGGACCGCCTTCAGTCGGTTGCGACGCCGCGCTGCCGCGCGCCGGCTTGCGCGATTCTCCGCCGATCAATCCGGGGATCGCGTCGCCGACCTGCTCGCGCTTGAGGTACAGCACGGCTGAATTGGCGCGAAGCTCGACGTACTCGCCGCTTTGCGACGCCGCGCCCTGCGACACGAAGACATCTTCCTGCGCGATGACGACATTCTGCCCATCGATGACTTGCGACGAGAGGCTTTGCGCCGTGAAGTTGATCGCCTTGATCGGTTTGGGTTTCGCAAACCGCGCCAGGGCTGCGGACTTCGACGCGACGCTGACTGGTGAATCGGCTGACTCGGCCGCCGGCGGAGGCGCCACCTCCAGCAGTCGCCGCGCCTTGCGAGCTTCCTTATATAGCTCGCCGTCTTCATCAGACTGCGCCGCATGCGCAGCGGAGTTCAGAACGAGCCGGCCGAACGTGCGCAGCGTCACAAGAAGGGCCGGACCGGATTCGCGCGTGCCGGCCGGCTGGATCACTTCGGCGTCCTGCCAGAGAAATATCTCCATGTCGATGTAGGGCTTGTCCTGCCATTTCGCATTGCGGAACCAGATGACGGCGTCCTTGCTGCTCAACTTCGTGCCGCCCATCGCCGCGACGAAATCGCCGAGCACCTCCGTGACATGCTCGCCGTCGGCGCTGTCCCATGTGTAGGCAAGACGGCCGGTGATCTCGATGTTGAAATCGCTGATGCCCGGCGGAATGACCGGTTGAATCTCGGCGAGGTCGGGCGGCGCCGTGGCCTGGCCGGAAACGACGGAAGGATGGAATTGAAGAATGGCGGAAACCGCGATGAGGGCAAGCACAGTCCGTTGCATTTGCCAGGTCCGCCGTGCAGGTGTCGGACTCCGGAGCGTCGTCGCGCGCCGCAACCAGCTCCATTCCGTTCGGCGGGCATTATAGGTCCGGCGCAATCAGTGTCAAAGTCCGATAGGGCATGGATTTGTGGTTGAAAGCCAAGAGCCATGAGCCATGACGCGATTGCCCATCTTCATTTATCTGCGCCTCGTGCATCCACCAAATCGAAGTACCAATCCTGTCATCTAGCCGGCTGGCTTGCCCACCGTTGTCTGCCCGACCGCAACGAGAGCTAAAGCGCGACGGCAGGGCACCGATAAGGGTGACGTGCGCAAGGTCCGTACCCTGCGCTGGAAAAGGATTTCGCCGATTCGCTTCCTGTGCTGCGAGGGCCGGGGAGCCATGCGATGGAGCGCGTGTGAACGGTCTGGTTTGGACGTTTGATTCCCGATTCGATGCATTGTTGCGGTCACCGCGATCGCTGCGTCCGCGCGCGATTCGACGCCCGCGCCCCCGTTGGATGGTCTGCGTGGTGTTGGTGCTTGGCGCGACCGGTTGCGTTGAACTTCCGCCGCACGCAAAGACGCAAATGGTTCAGGCGGAGAAGGAATTCCGCTCGGGCCAGTACGATTCGGCGAAGTCCAAGCTGGATGAAGTGATTCAGGCGTATCCATCCGTTCTTGAAACGTCCGAGGCCTATTACCTGCGCGCGCAGTGCCTGGCCAATCGCGGCAACCGCGGCGCAGCCCAGTCCGACATCGAACGCTGCCTGGCGCTTTCCAAAAACAGCGACCTGACGGCCCGGGCGCACGCCACCGCTGGCGAGCTGGCGTTTGAAGCGGGTGACGCGAAGAAGTCATCCGAGCACTTCCGGCAGGCGCTTCGCAATCTTCCCGAGCGACCGCCCTACGACCTGGCACGATTCCGGTACGGTGTCTGCCTGGCGCAAATGGGTGAGTGGAAAAACGCGCGCGACCAGTGGGACGCGGTCGTGCGGGGCTATCCCGGCAGTTCGATAACCGGCCAGGCGCAGCGGATGCTGGCGTGGCCCGGCGATTTTTTTTCGATTCAGTGCGGCGCGTATCGCGATGCGGCGGCGGCATCCAAACAAGCGCAAAAAATGCGCTCGGCAGGCCACAGTGCGCGAACCGAGAAGCGACAGCGCGACGGCGAGACGCTGCACATGGTGTACGTCGGACAGTATTTGAGGTTGAACCAGGCGCAGGAAGCGCTGGGGAGAGTCAGGCAACACGCTCCGGGCGCGGTGATCGTGCCACAGTAGGGGCCGCTGTACGGACCCTGCCGGCGGAGACGTTTGGAACACGGAGTAGCGAACAATGGCCAATGCAATGCGACATGTCGTGCTGATGACGATCGCAACGATCGCGGCCCTGGGGGGCTGTTCTCGAACCGATCAGAAGATTCCGGACGCAGCGCCGACCGAGCCGTCGGAGCTGTACCAGCCGTTCGTCGGCGGGACCGGTCTGCCCGAGCAGTTGCTCGATCGGCCGCCCTACCGACTCCAGCCCGGTGACGTGCTGGAAATCATTTACCAGGTCAAGAACATCGTCTCCGACAAGCCCTATGAGCTGAAGATCGAAGACATCGTGAACGTCGAGTTTCCCTACCAGGATCAGCTCGACCAGGAGCGGACGGTCCAGGCCGACGGCTCAATTCGATTGAAGCTGATTGGACAGATTCGGGCGGCCGGCCGGACCGCCACCGAGCTTGAAGAACAATTGCGACAGGGATACGCCCGTTACATCCGCGAGCCGGAGGTGACGGTGGCGGTGAAGGCGGCGAACGTGAAGATCGTCGAATTGAAGAAGGCGATTACCACGGCCCCTCGCGGTCAGTCGCGTTTGGTCCCGGTGAAACCGGACGGCACGATCGACCTGCCGTACATCGGCGAAGTGCTGGTCGCAGGCAAGACAGTGCACCAGGCGAAGAAGATTCTGGATCAGTTGTACGTCGAGAACGATTTGCAGGAAGTCGAGACGACGGTGCAGACGCTTGAGTTCGCGCCGACGCGCATCTACGTGATGGGCGAGGTGTACGGCCCGGGCATGATCACGGCGCACGCGCCGATGACGATCGCGCAGGCGCTCATTCACATGGGCGGTCCGTCGGTTCGCGCGGACCAAACCAAGATTCTCCTCGTGCGTCGGCAATATCTGCCGGTCCCGCAGGCGATTCTGTTCAATCTTGCCGAAGTGCTGAATGCGAAGAAGGCGTCGCCGGAGGGACTGGTGCCAAATGGCAGCAAGTTCCGTCACGACGTTTACCTCGCAGATGGCGATATTATCTATGTGCCGCGCACCGGACTGGCGGAGATGAACGACTGGATCGACATGGTCTTCACGCGCGGCATCCGGTCGGTCGTGCCTTACAGCGGCGTCGTGGGCATGAACTTCGGGTACGAGATCCGCTCCGACCCGACGTCGTTCAAGACGCGGCAGGTCGGTCCGCCGAACATCGGCGGCCAGATCGGCCCGTAAACGAGGCGGATGACAAGTTTGTGACATCCTCGGCGTCCGGCGCCGCCCGACGAGGGCGGCCCGGCGCCGAAGTCATGATTGAGATGGGAAGCGTATGAGCACGGCCTACGGAACACGATCGCTTCGGGAAATCCTCCGGATTCTCTTCGAGCACTGGGGCAAGATTCTCTTCATCTTCGCCGTGGGTGCGGGCGGCACCTGGTATGGCTGTCAGCATTGGTTCCCGCTGAAGTACCGCAGCCAGGTCAGCCTGGTCTACAAGCGGCCCATGAACAAGAACCCGTTGAGCCTCGACTCGCCCGAGCGCACGCTCGAAGTCTTCGTCAAGGCCCAGCAGCAGATCGTGATGTCGGACCTTGTCCTGGCGCGCACGAAGGTGCTGGCCGAGAATCCTCGCCTTTACGAACAATGGGAAGTGCTCCGCCGCGAATGGCGTCAGGCGGAAAAGCAACCCAACGGCAAGGTCGTGGAGGCCCTGGGCAACGCCATGGCGTTCCTCAACGGCGAAAAGGTCCAGCCGAAAGTTGACAAACTGCTTCACGAAGACCAGGTGGCGTTCATCGACTTCCAGAAAGCGGTCAAGCTCGAAACCCCCGGCGGCGAGCAGGTCGGCATGACGGAGACGTTCACCATCAAGGTGGATTACCCGGCCGACCGCGAAGACCCCGATTCGTTCCAGAACGCCTACCGGGCGGCGAGCGCCCTGGCGGACATGTACCTTGTTCGCTATCAGGAGTTGCAACAGGCGCTGAACGAGCCGGCCGAACGGCTGATGACGGATGTCGTCGCGAGCTACGACGAAGAGTACAAGGCGCGCGAGGGGGCCTACCACGATTTCATCCAGGAAAACGCCGCCGACGTGGGTGTGCTGGAGCAGTTGCTTCGATCAGGAACCGAGCACGGTGTGCAGGTGCTCTACACCAAGATACGCGAAAGTGACGCCGGCTTGAGTGTCGACCTCGCGCGCGAGCGGTCGCTGTTGCAAGTGTTCAAGGAGAAGTTGCCGGCGGCGTGCTTTGAGTCGGGCGGCATTGAGAAGATGACGGACGAGCAGATCGAAGCGGCGATGGCGGCCGTGCCGGCCTCGTTGTTGTTTGACAACGTCCTGTTTGTCGAGACGGCCAAGAACCTGACCATGCTGATGGCGCGGCTGGCCAAGGCCGAGGGACAGTTCACGGAAGACAGCCGCGATGTGCGGTATCTGAAGTACCAGGTCAGCAGCACGAAACGGCACGCGCTGGCCGGCATCGTCGCGTACAGCAAAGGATTGGAATCAAGCATCCAGGCCCGCGAAGAGCAGAAGAAGCTCAATGAAGGGCTGGTCAAAGAGGTGGCCCAGGAGCGTGCCGAGGTTCAGGCAAAGCTGGCGGAGTATGCCCGGCTGAAAAACGAATTTGAAGTCGCCCAGAAACACCGCGAGCGTCTGGAACAGGAGCGCGTGTACGCGATGGCGACGCGGCTGCTCTCGCGCGAGCCGGTGAACATCAGCATTCTGGATGAGGCATCCATGCCCGATCCGGACAAGCCCAGCTCGCCGCAGACCATGATCTACACGGTCGTGGCGGGCATCGTGTCGTTGCTTCTGGGCGTGGCGCTGGCCTTCCTGGCTGACCACTTCGACCACACGGTGCGTTCGACCGTCGAGGCCGAGCGGTACCTGGGTGTTCCGGTGCTGGGCACGGTGAAGAAGCGCGGCCGACGGCTGGTGGTGCCGGCATAGGGTGGGGCGGCGCAGAAATCGCCGGTCCAAAATGTGTATCTGAAACGAAACGTGCGAAGCGGAAACGCCGATAACGCTTAACGTAAGGCTTTCGTCGAGCTAGAATTGTCGACCAGGGGAGACGTGATTCGTGGCCCAGTTGCCCGACCAACCCGATCCGAAGAAGCGGCGCGAAGGGGAGCGCGAGCCGCCCCCCCAGCCGGAGCAGATCTGGCCGCCGCCGGCTTCCTCGAAGAAGCCGCCGGAGCCTCCGCGCGAATCGGACGAGGACGTGGTCGAGCTGGACTGGACCGACGAAGTCGAGAAGATCGACGAGGCGATTGAAGACATTCGTAGAATAAATGGCGGGCCGGCGCCCGAGGCCGATTTGGACGACCTGGCGTTTTCGCCGCCGCAGGCCGAGTTTCTCGATGAAAAGACGGCCACCTCACCGGCGATGGAATCGCCCGCGCCGTCACGCCCGGCGATGAGCGGTCCTTCGGTGCCCGCCAAATGCAAGCTGCGCGACAAGTCCGAGGCCGAGCTGGGCCAGCTTTGGGGCAACATCTTCTTCGCCGTTGACGAGACGCCGCCCAAGTCGGTGATCGTCATGGGCGCGCGGCCCGGCGAGGGTGCGACACAGATCGCCGTGGGCCTGGCCCTGACCGGCGCCGAGGCCGACAAGGAATTACGCGTTTGTCTGGTTGATTTCAACGTGCGCCATCCGCAGGTCGCGTCGCTCATGGGCGTGCGCGAGTCGCCCGGATTGACGGACGTCCTGAACGGCCGCGCGACGCTGGACGCCGCGATTCAGGCGGTCGACGTGCGCAACGGGCACAAGCTTTATGTCATTGCCGGCGGGCCGGTTTCGGAGCATCCGCTCGGCCTGCTCAAGAGCCGCCAGACCCAGAGCCTGATCGCGCAACTGCGGCAGCGGTTTGATCACGTCATCCTCGACGTCGCCAACGCCAAGACGTATCCCGACCCGCAAGTGCTGGGTCTGCTGGTCGATGGCGCAGTGCTTGTAGTCAAAGCCGGCGACACGCCGCGTGAAACGGCCGCCGAAGCCAAGAAGCGGCTCGACCTCGCCGGGGTGCGCTGTCTGGGCCTCGTGCTGAATCAGCGGACCGATCCGATACCGGGGCTGGTGTATCAGTTCACCTAGCGGTGCCGGATTGGAGAGGGCGATTCGCAAAGAGCGGTCGCCCGTTGCGTCGCGAACGCGCCGGGGTGAGCGAGATTCGGCGTCGGTCGCGAGGATGGATCAGCCTTGGCATCACTCACTGCGCAACGTACGCCCCTTCTCCTCTCGCTGGGTATCCTGCTGCTCATTGCCGCGGGAATCGCTTTCTCCGCCACGCTCGCGACGGACTCGGTCAGCGTATTGATCTTCTGGTCGGCGCTGGGCGGATTGACCGCGTTGCTCTTCTACGCCGTCAAGGGCGATCTGCTCGTGGCGGTGCTGATCTGGTTCATCACGCTGATCGCGCTGCACGAGGAGTTCTGGCGCGTTTCGGTGCCGCTCTTCTTCGCGCTCACCATCCCGCGCATCGGGCTGGTTGTCCTCGCCTTGTTGCTCCTGGCGATGATCGCCCTTGGGCGCGTGCCGGTGCGTCATGCCTGGCCGGTCAGCGGGTACATGCTGGCGCTGGCGACGTACTTCTTCGCGTCCGCGCTGGTCTCCGGCTTTGAGACGCGCTCGGTTGTGACGGTCCACTATCGCCTCATCGGCGGTTACATCTTCCCGTTCGTCGTGTTTGGGTTGGTGTTGCACGCGTTTCGCAATGAGAAGGATTTTCGCCGCCTTGCCATCTTCTTCGTGATCCTTTCCGTGTACCTGACTCTCACGGGTTGGTGCGAGCGATTCAAGCTCAACGCCCTGATCTTCCCACGGTTCATTGCCGACCCGAGCATTGGTATTCACTTCGGCCGTGTCCGCGGGCCGTTCGTGCTGTCGCCCGCGATGGGGCTGGCGTTGTGCTACTGCTTCTTCAACAACCTTGTGTTGGCGCGCAACAATCGCAGCGTCGGGCGGTGGTGGCTGCTGCTTCTGAACGCGGCGATGCTGCCGCCGATCTTCTGGACCTACACGCGTTCGGTGTGGTTGAGCTTCGTGCTCTGTCTGATGATCTGGGCGATGTATTCCCAGCGCCGGGCCACGCGTGTCATTATCGTGTCGCTCCTGATTGCGCTGGTGCTCATCGTCGGCGTCGTAAACATGGGCAACTTCATGTCCGACGACCGCAGCAAGGGCGGTCTGACCGACACCGAGCCGATTCTTCTGCGCATCGGCCTGGCGCAAATGACGTGGGAGATCGTCAAGGAGCACCCGATCTTCGGCGTCGGGTTCGGGCATTTCCGCGATCACGCGCCGAACTTCGCGCGCGATCCGTCCAGCCCGTTTTACGCATTCGGAACCACCGCCCTCGAACACAACAACATGCTCTCGATTGTCGCGGAAACCGGCATCGTCGGCATCACGCTGTATCTGCTCACGGTGATTGCCCTCGTGCGGTTCAGCATCCAGCTCTATCGCAAGCTGCCCCGGACCAGTCCGCGCCTGATCGGGCCGGACCTGCTTGTCTTGTACTGGATTCTCGCGATGGCGTACTTCATCGACGGCACGTTCCGCGAAACCAGCGACAACCCCTTCGCCAACAGTCTTTTCTTCGGCTTGAGCGCCGTACCCGTCGCGCTGAATGAATTGCTCTCGCCGTCGCCTCTGCGGCGATCCAGCGATCCGTCTGCCCGCGCGAAAGCAGGCAGCAGGCCTCGCGTTCCGCCGCGGCCCAACGGATTGATCGCAGGCGCCGCGCCCGCCGCGCGAGGAGGCCGGCGGTGAAAGCCGTGCTGCACATGACGAGGCAGGGCGATGCGGCGGCGGATGAATCTCCCTCGGCGGCGCACGAACCGTTGAACGGCGGCGGGGCCAACGGCCAGGCTTCTCACGGCGCGCCGACCGGTATGTTCTCCAACTCACCGCTGCACCAGGCGATGGGGCTGTATCTTCCCGCGACCGTCGCGTTCCGGCTGATCAATTTCTTCCGCATCATTCTGCTGACCTGGTTCATGACCCAGCAGCAGTTCGGCCTCTTGACCATGATCCTCGCGGTGATGAACGTCATGACGCCGCTGTGCAGCCTCGGTTTGAACGAAGCGGTGACCCGGTACGTCCCCCAGCACGAGAAGCAGGGCACGCTCCTGGCGTTCGTGCGAAAGTCATTTCTGCTGCTCGGCGCGATCACCATGATCAGCGTCGGCGTCATCTGCATCTTCGCGCGGCCGCTGGGCGACTTTTTCTACGCCCAGTTCACCGACCCGGAAGTGCGGCGATTGTTCTCGGCCGACGCGCCGGAGCTGGCCCGCCTGTCTGCGATCGTGACGGCTCTTCTGATTGTCTATTTCTATCTTCTCGCGGTGTTCAAGGGCCTGCGCATGTTCACGGCCCTTTCGGTCATGGAAATGGCCCATGGGCTGCTCTTTCTTGCGTTGAGCATCGCGGCCATTGCCACCGGTCACTTGAGCGCCTTCACGCTGACGGCCGTCTACGGCATTTCGCTGGCACTGCCGATCGCGTGGTTTGGTTTTGGCTTCATCCGTACGATCGCGCGGTGGCACGGGCAGCATGAACTGACCGAAGAGGGCGATTTCGCGCGGCGGCTTCTCAAGTTCAGCGTCTGGACGACTCTGGCCGGCATCACCTGGCAGGTGCTGGTCTATTACCCGGCGTGGTACCTCAACAAGATTCAGGGGCAGGAGGCGGTTGCCGTCTTCAACGCCGTGCGCCAGATCGGGCAATTCGTCCTGATCGGCGCGGTGGCGGTGGTGACGGTGGTGATGACCATCGTGACCAAGACGTGGGAGAATCGCGGTCGCGAAGCGGCGCAGCGGCAACTGTCGCTGGCGTTCCGCGGGACGGGCCTGGCGTTGTTTGTGTTCTGTGCGATGCTGGCGCTGGCAAAGGATTACATCATCCTGATGTTCCGCGTGGAGTACGCCGACGGCGCGGCGATTCTCCCGATTCACCTGCTGTTCTTCCTGATGGGCGCGTACCTCGCGTTCCTGCCGATTCATTTTCACTTGATTGAGAAGACGCGACACATGTTCTGGCCGTGGGCGGCCGGTGTGGCCGCGAACGTGCTGTACGCCTTCTGGCTGGCGGGTCCGCAGCAGGCACGTGTGATGCGCACGGCGGGCTGGCAATGGGCCGCAGGCCATGCCTCGTGGATATTCACGACCGGCTTCAGCGGGCCGCGCGGGCTGGACAGCGCCGCCTGGTGCGGCGTCCTTGCCATTGCCACGTCACTGGCACTATGTGTCTGGCTGATTCAGGCCGAATGCACCCGGCTCGATCGGGGCACGTTCATTGTGCTGGGGGCGGCCTGCCTGCTGGCGTTAAGCCCGCTTCTCTTGACCGCGGGGACGGTGCTGGTGTTGCTTGTGGCGTGGAAGACGGAGCTTGTCTTCTCCGCGGACGAGCGACGCCGGATAAACGGCTACATTCTCGAATCGCTTCGCCATGTGCCGCCGTTGCGGGCACTGGGACGATGGCGAAACGGACGAACCTGAATCGAGGCCGCGAGGGGGCAGGGGGCGGCGACGTGCGAATCGCGATTGTCATCTGTACGAAGGATCGGCCCGAAGCGCTGCGCGAAACGCTGCGATCGGTCTGGTCGCAATCGCGCGCGCCGGATGAATTGCTCATCATCGACGACGGCCGAATGGACGACGCAACGCAGGCCGACATTGCGCGCGACGCCGCGCACGCCAGCACCCGTTTTATTTACCACCGCAAGAACGAACCCGGCTTGACTCGCTCGCGCAACGTTGCCGCGCAGCAGGCGTCGGCTGACGTGTTGATCTACCTCGACGACGACGTGACCTGCGCGGCGAACCTCGTGGAAGAAATCGCGACGATCATGGCGGACTCGCGCGTCGCGGCCGTTTCGCCCGTCATCGAGGAACCACGACTGGGCGGTCGCACGGCGCAGCTCTGGCAGCTTGGTTATCGCATAGCAGGTTGGTGGCGGGTGCGGCCGGACGTGGATGCCGCCGTGCGCGGTGCGCCGCCGACGATCCTGGCATGGGAGCCGCAGCGCGTTCGCCTGTTGATACATCTGTCCGGTGCGGCCATGGCGTTGCGGCGCGACGTGGTACTGGCGAATCCTTTTGATGAAACACTCACGCAGTACGCGCTGGGCGAAGACCGCGAGATGGGCTACCGTCTCGCGCCGAGCCATTGGATGATCGAAGCACGAAATACAAGCGTCGTTCATCGGCGCGAAACCGGCGGACGCGGCGACCCGCGCCGGTTCGGTTTCATGACCAGCCGCAATTATCTGTACATCCTCACCAAGACCTGCCGTATGTCACCGGGCCGGTGGGCGATGGTCGTATGGAGCTTGCTGTTGATCGGTCTTATGCACGCGGCGTGGGGGCTGGTGCAGCGCGACCATTGGCTTGAGCTTCGGGGCATGATCGGGGGCGTGCGTGCGTTCGTGGCAGAGCGATTTCGAAGCGTGCCGGCGTCACCGAATCGGTCGCCGTCGGTGCGAGAGCGAGGTCATCGATCAAGGTCTCCGTTTGAATCATTGCAACGGTCAGTTCTGGCTGGACCCCGGAATGCCTTGGCAGCGGATTCGAAGCCACTGCGCGTATTGTTTGTGACCAATCGCCTCGAACCCGGTGGGGCGGAGCTGATGCTGGCATCATTGGCGAAGCACCTGCCTGCGCGCGGTGTTCAACCGGTGATTGCCTGCCTGAAGGATGCCGGCCCGCTCGCCGCAGACTTGAGAGGGCATGGCATTGCCATTCACGATCAACTGCTCCATCACAAGACAGATGTTGCGGTGATCGCGCGGCTGCGCCGGTTGCTGCACGACGAAGCGATCGACGTGGTCACCGTGGCGCACAGCGGCGGCGATCGCATGTTCTGGTCTACGCTGGCAGCCGCGACGCGCCGCATGCCCGTCGTCGTGTGGTCGCACTGGTTCCCGCGCGAGGGGCATCAGCACTTCGAGACAGCCAATCGCGCGTTGTACCGGTTTGTGGATGTGTTTGTGGCATTGGGCGAACGACAGCGGCAGGCCATGATCCGTCATGAGAAAGTGCCGGCCGGGCGCATCGCAGTCATTCGCAACGCCATCGAGCTGGACGCCTTCATTGGCCGATCGCGCGGCGCAGCGCGGCGCGCGCTGCGGCTCGCCGACGATCAATTTGCCGTGGGGATCGTTGCGAACCTGCGCGAAGAGAAGCGGCACGACGTCTTCATTCGCGCGGCGCGCACCCTGGCCGGGCGGTTTCCAAACATACGATTCCTGATCATCGGCGACGGGCCGAACCGCGACGCGGTGCAGGCGGCCGCCGAGGCGTCGGGCCTAGATCACGAGCGCCTGCGGTTGCTTGGCGCGCGACACGACGTGCCGGACCTGCTGCTTGGGCTGGACGTGGCGTGTCTGTGCAGCGAGGTTGAGTGCTTCAGCGTGAGCATGCTGGAGGCGGCCGTGTGCGGCGTGCCCTTTGTCGCGCCGGACGTGGGCTGCCTCGGCGAGTTTCTGGTTCACGAGCAGACGGGGCTCTTGACGCGCCCGGCCGACTCGGAAGGTCTGGCGATGTCGGTTGAGCGATTGGCGACCGACGCTGCGCTTCGCCATCGGATCGTCGAAGCGGCGCGGCGAAGGGCGATCCATGAGTTCGGCGTCGAACACATGGCGGGGGCCTTTTCGGACTTGTTCGCCGTTGTTGTGGCGCGTGGGCCGCGGAAGCGATCAGCGGCAATTCGGCCAAACCAGGTCGCGGCGACCGCCGGATGACCCGCGAATTGCGTCATGGGCCGACGTCCGATCACAGGTTACGATAATCCCATCTGTATAGCCGTTGTGCGGACGGATGCGCGCACGGTGAAGCGTTGTATCGTAGGCTGAATCGAGCGGATGCGGCGCACAGTGCGCCGAGAGTCCGCCTCGCATCATGCAGCCTCGCGGTTTGAATGGTCTTCCCATGCTTGGAATGCATACAAACGCATATTCCGCGACCGCGCTGGCTTCGGCCGACGAACCGTGCCGCCTGCTCCATCTCGTCTCGACGTTCGCCATCAAGACCGACACGAAATGGCTGCTTCAAATTGCGCGGCACCTGGATCGTCGCAAGTATCACATGTCGGCCGCATGCTTCTACGGCGGCGGCCCGGTGCGGGCACAGCTTGAGGCGCTGGGCGTACAGACGTTCGACCTTGGAGTTCCAAGAGAGCTGGACCCCCGCGCCATGTTTCGCGCCCAGCGGCTGATCGCCCGCCTCCAGCCGGACATCGTTCATACCCATCTGCTTCGCGCCGACATTTACGGTGCGGTGGGCGCGCGGCTTGCAGGCGTTCCGGTCGTGCTGTCCACGGTCTATGCGATGGGGGATTACCGCCGTGAGAAGCGGCGCAGCAGTGACTGGCTGATCGATGCGGCGTGCGCGCGACTTCCCACGCATGCCATTGCCGTGTCGGAGGCCGTCAAGAGCGATTGCGTGGCGCGGCACGGCATGAACCCCGATCGCATCACGGTGATTCACACGGGCGTGGAACCGCCTGCGACCGTCGATGTTCGTGCGGCGGGGATCGCCCGGGCGAGCTGGGGCTGCTGCGGCGAGGAGAAGGTTATCCTCACGCTCGCGCGGCTTAGCTATGAGAAGGGCATCGACACCCTGATCGACGCGGCATCGGTCCTGCGCGATACGCATCCCGAAGTGCGCGTCATCGTGCTGGGCGAAGGCCCCGATCACGAGGCGCTGCAAAGCCGTATTCTCGAACGCCAGGTTGAAGACGTTGTAAAGCTGGCCGGGTTCACGCGCGATGTGTGGTCGGCGATTGCCGCGGCCGACGTGGTTTGCCTGCCGAGCAAGTCCGAGGGCTTGCCGAACGTGTTGCTGGAGGCGATGGCCATGGCGCGCCCCATCGTTGCGACGCGCGTCGGCGGCATTCCCGAGGCCCTGACCGACGAGCACGACGGCTTGCTGGTCGAGCCGAATCGTCCGCACCTGCTGGCCCACGCGCTGGGCCGGGTGCTGCACGATACAACGTTCGCGGCACGGCTGGGTCGCGCGGCGCAGGCGACAATGCAGCGGCGCTTTCACGCGCGGGATGTCGTGGGGCGTTACGAAGCGCTGTACACACGGCTTCTGAAGCCGTGGAGGAAAGCGAGTGACCGATTGGTCGCGGTACATTGAGCTTCCGCCGCCAGTGGACGTGCTGGACATGCCGCTGGCTCCGCTGGACAAGGCATCGCTCGCGGCGACCGCTGTCGCGCGCGCCAAGGCCGGCGTGCCGACTACGGCTTGTTATGCGAACGCGCACACCATGAACCTCGCGTGGCGCGACGACCAATTCCGCCGCGTACTCACCGATAGTGACCTGCTGTATGCCGACGGGGCCTCGCTCGTCTGGGCGAGTCGTTGGAGCCGTGCGCGACTGCCAGAGCGGATGACTGCGGCGGATTATTTTCCCCTGATGGCTGCGGCGTGCGCGGAAGCAGGCGTGTCAATTTTTCTCCTCGGCAACCAACCCGGAGTGGTGGATAAAGCGGCCGAAGTGCTGACCCGGGACTTTCCGACGTTGCGAATCACGGGGAAGCACCACGGGCATTTCGACCTGGCCCAATCCGACAGGATCATCGAGCACATCAATTCGACAAGGCCCGATATTGTGTTCGTAGGGATGTCCAGCCCGCGGCAGGAGATGTGGTTGGCTGAACACGGACACAAGCTGACAGCCCCGGTGAAGTGGTGCGTGGGAGCGTTGTTCGACTACTACGCAGGGGTGGAGCGGCGCGGGCCGGTCTGGATGTGTCGAATGGGGTGCGAGTGGCTGTATCGACTCCTGATGGACCCGGTCGGGAAGTGGCGGCGTTACCTCGTGGGGAACCCCGTTTTTGTGTTTCGGACGTTGAAATGGGCCTTTGGCCGGCGGTCGGTTAAGGACGGGGGGGTAGGAATCCGAACGGGTCAAATGGTATGATAATGGAAGACGCGCGCCGCGGGGGCGGCGGGCGAATGCCGCAAATGATTTTCGATCGCACTGCAAGATCGCGTTGACCCAGCGTCGACCCGGTCCGGGGAAGGGGAAGCATGTCCGCGATCAAGTCTACCGCCGTCGCGATTTCCGTGCTCGAACGAGCCGACGGGCGCGCGGTGCTGCCGACAATGCTGGCTCCCTCCGCGTCGCGCGAGCGTCGCGGGTATGCCGTCGTTTCGCGCGTGCTCGACGTGGCGATATCGTGCATCGCCCTGGTGCTGGCGGCGCCGATCATTCTCGCG
Source organism: Phycisphaerae bacterium RAS2 (assembly GCA_007753915.1). Taxonomy (NCBI): domain Bacteria; kingdom Pseudomonadati; phylum Planctomycetota; class Phycisphaerae; species Phycisphaerae bacterium RAS2. The sequence continues at coordinate 3,162,119 of CP036352.1, read as the reverse complement.
TCGGCTGTTGCAATCAAGCTCACCTCGCGCGGGCCGGTCTTCTTCAAGCAGCCGCGCGCGGGCCGGGGCCACGAGCCCTTCACCATGTTCAAGCTCCGCACCATGTACAACGGCGCGGACGACGACAAAGAACTGTTTCGCCGCTTGAACAGCCTCCCGACCGGGCCGTGCTTCAAAATGAGGAACGACCCGCGCGTGACAACCGTCGGCCGATGGCTCCGTCGGACAAGCATCGATGAGCTTCCGCAGTTTCTCAACGTCTTGCGGGGCGACATGAGCCTCGTCGGCCCGCGGCCCCTGCCGCTCGACGAGGTTCGCACCGATACCGCCGACCAGCGGCTGCGATTAAGCATCAAACCGGGCATCACGTGTCTGTGGCAGGTCAGCGGGCGGACGGAAATCCCCTACGAGGAGTGGCTGGCGCTGGATGTTTGGTATATCCGCAATCGCTCGCTGGCGCTGGACCTGCAAATCCTCTTCAAAACGCTGCCCGCCGTGTTGAGCGGTCGCGGGGCGTATTGACCAGGCATCGATTCACCCAAGCCGCCGAACCTTGCCTACTCCATTGCGAGATCGCGGCACTCCGCGCATCATGCCGCGCATGAATTCATCCAGCGGTTTCGATCCACGGTTTCGTTACAGGCTACATGTCGTTGCGTGCCTGGTGGCCTTTGCAAGTCTCGGCTCCCTCTTGCCGTGTGCGCCGGCATTTGCCCAGGTGCCCGGCGAGAATCTGCAGGATTACTACCCGCCGATTGAGCCGTTTCAGACGGGATACCTGAAAGTCTCGGACATTCACGAAATCTATTACGAGTTGTGCGGCAATCCGCGAGGCATCCCCGTCATGGTTCTGCACGGTGGGCCGGGCGGTGGCTGCGGGCCGAACATGCGACGCTTCCACGACCCGAAGCGGTACTTCATCATCCTGCACGACCAGCGCGGCGCGGGGAAAAGCAAGCCCCACGCCGAGTTGCGCGATAACAACACGCAGGCGCTTGTTGATGACATCGAGCGACTGCGCATCGCGCTGCGATTGCCGAAGGTACAGCTTTTTGGCGGCTCGTGGGGCTCGACGCTCGCGCTGGCCTACGCCGAGAAGTATCCGCGGCACGTCAGCTCCCTCGTGTTGCGCGGCATCTTCACCGCCACGCGCGAGGAGATCGACCACTTCTATCACGGTGGCGTCGCGCAGTACTACCCCGAAGTGTTTGATCAGCTCAAGTCGATCGTCCCCAAGCCGGAAGAGAAGAACTACCCGGCCCAGTTCCTCGAATTGCTCCAGAGCAAGGACAAATCGACACGCGATAAAATCGCCCGCGCCTGGGCGGCCTATGAGACCAAGCTCGCGGCACTGGTCACGAGCGATGCGGAAGTGCAGGAGATTCTCGACGCCGAGGACGTGTACGCCTTCTCGCTCATCGAGAATCACTACATGGCGAATAATTGCTTCCTCAAGGAAGGGCAACTGCTCGCGGATGCGCCGAAGCTGTCCGGCATCCCGACGGTCATCTGCCATGGGCGTTACGACGTGATCTGCCCGCCCATCGCAGCGTGGCGAGTGATGAAAGCAATTCCGGGCGCGCGGCTGGTGCTCGTCGAGGCTGCCGGCCACAGCGGCTCGGCCCCGCCGATGCGTTCCGCGTTGATTGAAGGGATCAAGTCAATCCAACCGCTGATTGCCGACACGGCTGACCAGCGCATCGAAATCAGGGCCGCAAGCCAGCCCGCCACCACCCAGCCGTCAGGGGATCAGCGCGACGAATGAGATCACGTCCTGCCCGTCGCGCAGGGTGTCGCCATTGAGATCGGCCCGGCAAATGTGCCCGGGGTCGGTGTCGGACCCGATCAGCACGTTGGCGAGAATCTGGCCGTCGACATGATCGACGTCGCCATCGGCGTCGAGATCGCCGGGCATCAGGGTGGGGGTCACCGTGAACATTTGTGTGGGGCCCGTGCCGAGATTGTTGGCGAAGTCGCGCGCCGTGAAGAAGTACGAGACCACGCCGCCGCAGCCGACCGGCGGAATCACCGCGCGATAGATCTGGCCGCCGCTGTGCCGCGCCGCGACTTGCTGGACCGGCCCGGCGTCGATGGTGTAGTTCAGCGTGATGCCCCGGTCGAAGAAATTCCGATCCGATGACATGTCGTCGAGGATCGCGGCGCGCACCACGAACGGCGACGAGACGTTGTTGTTGTTGGCAATGGGCTCGGTGGCGACGATGCGCGGCGCGCGGGTATCGACCGCGCCGGTCGTGTTGATGTACAGGCGATTGCGGAAGCTACCTGATTCGCCTTGGGCCGTGACGATGTCCAATCGACCGTCGCCGTTCACGTCGCCAACCTTGATGTCAAGCGTTGCGTCGCTGATGGCGGTGATGAGCCCGGTGACTTCGGTGAAGACGCCGCTGCCGTTGTTATTGTAGATTCGCTCGGCCGTGCCACCCAGTCGCGCGACGATCAGATCGAGATCGCCGTCGTTGTCATAGTCGAAGAACTTGCTGTCGTTGTCGTCGACCGCGGGATTGGGGGAGATGTTCGCGCTGACGTTGGTGAAGACCGTGCCGGCGGAGTCGTTGCGAAGCATCAGTTCAGAGTTATTGCCGGAGCCGGAAGCGTTCGCCCCGAGCAGGTCGAGATCGCCGTCACCATCGATGTCGCCGAAGTCGTAGGAATAGCAGTTCGCATCTGTCGGTACGCCCGCGACGGTGCTGTAGACGCCTGTGCCGTCGTTGCGATAGAGGCGGCTGACGCCGCTGCCGGTGCTGGCGGTACGTACATCCAGGTCATAGTCGCCATCGATATCCGCGAAGATGGCGTCCTGCGGCTCGGAGAGCACAGCCACGGGATGGCGTGTCGCGGTTTCGTCGGTGAAGACGCCTGCGCCATTGTTGACATAAATGCGATTCTGACCCGAGCCCCAGCGGCTGGCCCCGCCGTTGGTGAAGTACAGATCGAGATCGCCGTCGTTGTCGATGTCGGCGAACTGCGCCCGGCTGCTGCCGAGCGTCGTGGCGGGCAATCGCGTGGCGGATTCGTCGGTGAAGAAGCCGCTGCCGTTGTTAATGAGCAGGTTCGGCTGTCGGTTGAAGTCCTCGGCGAGGACCATGTCCAGGTCGCCGTCATTGTCGACGTCGCCCAGTTCGACCCCGCGAAAGAGGCCGCTCACAGCGCCGCGGGCGACGCTCTGGTCGGTGAATACGCCGGTTCCGTCGTTGATGTAGATTCGCGCGAGCTGGTTCGTGCCGGCGGAGGTGAAGTTGCCGCCGTTGGCCCAGATGATGTCCAGGTCGGTGTCGCCGTCGATGTCGCCAAGCGTACACTGGTTGGTGTACTCATTCGGGTCAGGTTGTGGGAAGCGCGTCGTGCTGGACTCGACAAACATCTGTGCCGATGCTGGCGGGGCAAACGTCAGCGCGCAGAATGCAACCGTCAAAGAAGCAACAATTCGAAACATGTTCACGCGATTTCCCCTCTTGCCATTCCGGGTTGACCGGTGGGCAGGTATGTTCGATCCGTCGGAGCCCTGATTATAACAGGGCCCCCCCGATGAACTCAATCCCAACATTCGGACGTCGAGGCACTTGGACAAAGGGTCAACTGGAGGGAATCCGTCGCCAGAATCGAACCGTAATCCGCCACCGGGGATGGTGAAAACGGGGGTCGATCCGGTCTTTGAGTGCGCTGTCAGGGTCTTCGAGCCAGGTCCGTTCCTGCTCGACGAAGTAGCCGGCTTCCAGTTTCTTGATGAGGCCCTTCCACGCCGGTGAATCCGCGAAATCGGACGACTCTACGGTGAGGATACGATCGGGCGAGTCCAGTGCCAGCCGCGGTAGCATGGCCTCGGCTGTCAGCGGCACGCGTGCCTTGCCGGTATTCTCGCCGGGGACCGCGAGCCGCCGCCAGGCCACCGGGTCAATACGAAGTGCACCACCCGTCTCGGCGCGCGATCGCAACGATTCGAGGCCGAAGTAATACCACGCCGACGGGTGACCCACGACCCACTGGTCGGCGGGCGGCGCGGCCCGGTCGTTGAGCAGGTCCTGCATGACTCTTGGATAGGGATCGTGCCAGCGCAGGCTGGCGAGCGATTGCCCTCGCGCGAGGTTGATGCCGCAGCCGATCCACGCAATGGTCAATGCAACGGTTGCGACCATCGCCGCAAGCCGCCGGTCGCGAGCCGATTCGGCGAGGCCCCGGCGGAGTAGTGCCGCAATCAGGACACACGCGATCCCGCTGAAGGACAGGACGTACTTGTCCAGCATGGTGCGCGAGGCGGCGCCGGCTGCGATGCAACCGAGGACTACCAGCGCGATTCCGCCGACCGGACGCCGGTAACGCACGAGCAGGGCGGCCGCGCACGCGGCGAACATCGCCATCGGCCCCCAGACCCACCAGGCTTGCACCGAGGCGACGCTTCCGGTCGACAGGGCCATTCCGGTGCGGGCGGCCGTCGCGGCGGCGCTGCGCCATCCGCCGGAGATGTCGGGGAAACTTGTAAGTTGCCGCCAGAAGGCCGGCGCCCACGGTGCGTACAACAACCCAGTCATGAGGATTGCGATGAACCAGTGAATCCATTTCCGAGGATTCGCGGCGAGGCCGACCAGCCAGAACAGGCCGACCAGAACAGGTCCGAAATAGTTGACATGGCAGACCGCCGTCGCCGCCAGCCCCCAAAGCATAACTCGCCACGCGACAAGCCGACGCTGTGCGTGCGGCCAGTTTGCCTGGTTTGCATCGGCGATGCTGGACCGTAGCTTCGCCGTCGCCCACATCAGCCACGCGACCGCCAGAAACATCGCGCTGTACCACCTCGCCGCGAAGCCCAGCATGAGGTGCGCCGGGTGCAGCGCGCAAATCACCATGGCCACGTGTGCGGTAGTTCGATCAAACCACGCCGCCGCCGCCGCGCGGATCATCAACAGGCCCGCCGCGAAGAGCGCGATTGACAGGGCGCGAAGCTCGAGCGGTCCGACACCCAGCAGCCGAACGCACAAGTTCTGCGCCACGTAATACAACGGCGGGTCGGGCTCGGCTCCGTGCCACAGCGCGACGATCATCTCGCGCATCGGCAGCGTGTATCGCCGGCAACTGAAAGCCTCGTCATCGAAGACGGTGTAATGCCCGGCGGCCCAGATGTGCCAGAGCGCGCAGGCTAGTACGACGAGGTACGTCCAGCGGCCTCTGTCGCGATTGAGTTGTGATTCGGAGCGTACCACCGGCTTGGGATTCTAACGTGATGCGGTCAGTAAGTCGGACTTCGTCGTGAACCGAACCGGCGCACCGACTCGCACCATCTTCCCAAGCCGAATCGCGTCCCAGTTTGCGAGGCGGAAGCAGCCGTGCGAGCCGGTCTTGCCGATCAGCTCCGGCTCGGGCGTGCCGTGCATGCCGTATCCGCGGAGTGACAGGCCGATCCAGCAAAGGCCGACGGGGTTGTTCGGCCCGGCGGGGATGAGCAGCTTGCGTTTCACGTCTTTAACTTCGGGCCACATCGCGGGGTCGAACAGGTACTCCGGATTTCGATTGACCGTGACAATTCTGGCTTGGCCGCGCGGGCGCTTGGCCTTGTCCTTGGCGATGGAACAATGAAACAGGCCCAAGACATTGCCTCGGGCATCGAGTGTGAAGACGATCTTGCGCGCGAGGTCAATCTCGACGGAAGCGGCATGTCGCACCTCCGCCGGCTCAATGACGTTCGGCAGCACGACGCGCGCCCCGGGCGCGAGCCGCTCGAATTGCACGCTGGGATTCAGTCGCCGGACCAGCGCCTGCGTGCAGTGGCCGCGCTCGGCGAGCATTTCCAGTGCCGACGCATAGCCGAGCAGGGCGGCTTTGGCCTTGTCCTCCCAGCGGCGGGGCGGGGGCTTGATCTGCGCCATGTCCCACGACGTCACTTCGTACGATTGCAATGCCTCACGATCCACAACGCGGAGCTTGGCAAGCGTCGCCGCGTCGGGCGATCCGGTCGGGGTCAGTCCGGCGAACCGCTGAAACGCATCGAGTGCGATTCTTGTTTTGCCGCCAAGCGAACCGTCGATGACCCCGGGTGAAAACCCGGAGCGGTCCAGCGCGACCTGAAGCGCCAGCACAGCGTCTTCGCTCGCCGCGACTTTCGCGCCGGTTGGCACCTTGCGTTCAGGCACAGTCACGCGAGAAGGTTGAGCGGGCCGGCCGCGTTTCGCCTTTTGCGATGCCAGCGCGGGCGACTCTGCAATCGCAATCGCAATCGCAATCGTGAGCAGACAGCAAAGCGTCAGTTTGAAAGGCATTCCGCGCATGATGGTCTATCGGCAGTCCGGCGCGGCGGCCTCTTGCGACCTGCGGCGTCGGCCTGTCGGACCGCGAAGGCCCGCTATAATCGCCCCGAAATGAGCCAACCCGCCCTTACGGTCTGCGTGCTTGGTTCGGGCACGTCGCACGGCGTTCCGATGATCGCCTGCGACTGCGCTGTCTGCACCTCGGCCGACCCGCGCGACAAGCGAACGCGACCGAGCGTCCTGATTCGACGCGGCGATACCCATCTGCTGATCGACACGTCGCCGGAGCTGCGCCTGCAATGCCTGGCGAACGACATTCGGCGCGTGGATGCCGTGTTGTTCACGCATCATCACATCGATCACATCGCCGGGCTTGACGACATCCGTAGATTTAACTGGCTCCAGCAGGCCGAATTGCCGTGCTTCGGCCAGCCAGCCACGCTCGAACGGCTTCGCGCCATGTTCGCGTACGTCTTTGAGGAGGAGCCGGACTACCCCAGCGCCAAGCCGCGGCTGACGCTGCACGCGATCGACGGGCCGTTTGAGGCGGCCGGCGTGACGGTAACGCCGATTCCACTTCTGCACGGGAAGCTGCCGGTACTGGGGTTTCGCGTTGGGGACTTCGCCTACTGCACGGACGTGAGCGAGATTCCGGCGGCATCCTGGCCGCTGCTGAAGGGGCTGGACGTGCTGATTCTCGACGCGCTGCGGCATCGACCGCACCCGACGCACTTCAATCTGGAGCAGGCCGTGGATCACGCGCGGAGGATCGGCGCGCGGCAGACGTACTTCACGCACATCGCCCACGAATTGGGTCACGAAGAAACCAATCGCGCGCTCCCGGCCGGCATGGCACTGGCGTACGACGGGCAGGTGGTCGAGGTTGATTAGTGAAGGGCGAATTGCGAACAGCAAAAGTTTGCTGCCTGCAAGCAGGTCGAGCCACCCAGCCGCGGAGTAATCCGAGCCGCGACCGTCAGGGAGCGCCGGGTCCTCTTTACTTACCGTGCGATTGTGTGCCTACCAGCCGGCTCATGTCACGATGAGCTGTTTGGATTGTCCTGACGTAACCGGCCGTCGCCGGCAGCTTCGGTCAGCCGTGGTCCAAGAAATCGTCCTACATATTATGTTGCAAACTATGCCATACTATGTATAATCCCGCCATGGACGCGACCAAGGCGAGGCGGCATGCGGATTTGCGGCGGCTTGTGCGAGCCGGACAGGCCCGGACCCAGGCCGACCTGCGCAAGGCCCTTCGAGGCCGCGGACTGGCTGTCGACCAATCGACCTTGAGCCGCGACTTGCGCGAGTTGGGCGTGCGAAAAGTGGCCGGGCGGTACGAGCTTCCGCTTCCCGAAACCGTCGCCGCGCATCGCCGGCCGATGCTGGAGCCGACGCGCGGGAACCCGCCGACCATGGCAGCCGCGGTGCAGCGGTTCACCATCTGCGGGCCGCACTTGATCATCCTGCGCACGACGACGGGCATGGCCCAGGCCATCGGCGTCGCGATTGACCAGGCCCGCGAATCGGCGATCGTCGCAAGCGTCGCGGGGGATGACACGATTTTTCTTGCCACGGCGAATCGGCGGTCGCAGACCGTCGCCTTGCGCCGTTTGGAAAAGTGGTTTGGAGACAAGAATGAGCGAACGTAAGAACTGCGTCCTTGCTTACTCCGGCGGTCTGGACACCACCGCCATCGTCGCCTGGCTGCGCGAGCAGGGCTACGACGTCCATGCCGTGCTGGTCGATGTCGGCCAGGAGGAAGACGTCACCGCCTTATGCGAAAAGGCACTTCGCCTCGGCGCGAAGACCGCCGTCGCGCGCGACGCCCGACCGCTGATGTGCAACGCGATCCTGCCGTACGCGGCCGGATTGGCGGCGACGTATGAGGGCACCTACCGACTCGGCACGGCGCTGGCGCGGCCGTTCATCGCGCTGGAGCAGGTCCGCCGGGCCCGTGAGCTGGGCGGCGCGACGCTGGCTCACGGCGCGACCGGAAAGGGCAACGATCAAATTCGCTTCGAGTTTGCCTATCGCTCGCTCGCGCCCGAGATGCCCGTCGTGGCCCCGTGGAAGATTTGGAACCTGTCCGGCCGCAAAGACCTGATCGACTACATCCGCGCGCACGGTATCGAGGACGACTTCGAACTGACCAAGACCTACAGCATGGACGAAAACCTCTGGCACCTGTCGGTCGAGGGCGGCGCGCTGGAGGACCCGGCAGCCGACGTGGACGTGAACGAAGTGCTGGCGGCGGTGGCGACACGCTTCGCCGGCGGCGTTTCGACCGCCTGCTCGGTGCCGCACGCGGGGAAGAAGACGACCATTGCGTTTCAAAAGGGTGTACCCGTTGCGCTGGACGGCGCGGCGATGGAATTGGGTGAGCTGGTCACGACGCTGAATCACCGGCATCGCGCGGCGTCGTGGGCGTGGGACCTTGTGATCGAGAACCGCTTTACGGGCATCAAGTCGCGCGGGCTGTACATCAATCCAGCGGCCAAGCTGCTGCACACCGCCGCCGATGCCCTCGCGCGGACTTGCCTGAACAAGCCGCTGTACGATCATTACGCTTCGCTGGGGCGCGACTACGGCGCGACGATCTATCGCGGGGAGTATTTCTCCGACCAGCGCGTTGTGCTGGAGCGAGCGGCCGATGCCGTCCTGGCGCATCTGACCGGCGCGGTCACCGTTGATCTGTTGCACTCGCCCTACGTCGCGAAGATCGACGCGCCGCAGGCCATCTTCAGCCAGCGCCTCGCCACGTTTGAAGAAAGCACCTTTTCCCATAAAGATGCCGACGGATTCATCCGGCTGGCTTGGCTCACGGCCGTCGGGCGGTCCGCACCGGAGGCGGGGAATGTCGACTCTTTGGAAACAAGACACACCGCTGCATCCGACCTTCGCACGGGTGAACACCAGCCTGCGCGACGACTGGTTCCTGCTGCCGTTTGAGATTCGCCTGCAGCGGGCCAGCGTGAAGGCCCTGGCCGCGGCGTCGGTTCTGTCCGCCGATGAATCGGCAGGGCTGCTCCGCGCGCTGGATGCCTTTGAAAAGCAATTCGTAGGAACGCCGTGTCCGGACTCGCCGGTCGAAGACTTGCACACGTGGATCGAAGCGAAGCTGACCGAAGCAGCCGGCGAGGCGGGGCGGAAGATTCACACCGCCCGGTCGCGCAACGACCAGGTGGCGACACTGCTTCGGATGTTTGTGATCGACGCAGGCGAGCGTTTCGGCGCGAAGCTCGGCGCGCTGGTCGCGCTCCTGGCGCGGCGGGCGAAGGATTGGGCCGATCTGCCGATGCCGATGATGACGCACACGCAGTTCGCCGCGCCGGGCAGCGTGGGGTTCTGGGCGCTGCGATTCGCGGTGGCGCTGGACCGGCTCGCTGCGGCGGCGGCGATTCACGTATCGCAATGGCGGCGGCACTGCCCTCTGGGAGCGGGGGCTGTGGCCGGGTCGTCCATCGGCATCGACCGGTCGATCCTCGCGCGCGAACTAGGCTTCGAGCAACCATCGCTCAACGCCCTGTACGATACGTCGACGCGCGATGAGTGCGTGGAGTGGCTGGCGCTGGCGGCGCAGAGCGCGCTGCACTTTCAATCCTTCGCGACGGACATCATTCTGTTTTCGCAGTCGCCGCTGCGGTGGACGCGCTATCCGGCGGCCTTCGCGACCGGCTCCTCGATGATGCCGAACAAGCTCAATCCCGATGCGATGGAATTGCTTCGCGGCGAGGCGGCGGCGCTGCCCGCGGCGCACCATCACACGATGCTGCTGCTGAAGGGATTGCCCTCGGGCTACAACCGGGATCTGCAATGCATCAAGCCGATTGTGCGAGATGCGACGGGCACAGCGCTGTTTCTGTGTGAATTGCTCCACGCGTTTATTATGGAATTGGACTTCGACGCGAAACGGCTGGCAGCGTCGATGCAGGAGGGCGACATCTTTGCAACGCTCCGCATGGAGCAGCTTGTGTGCGAGGGCGTGCCGCTGCGGGAGGCGCATCACACCGTGGCGGCGCAGGTGCGAAGCGGGGCGCGGCAGGCATCCGGCGGCGCGGCACAATTCGACCCGCTCACTGCGGTTGGAATGTATCAAACCGCCGGCAGCGCTGCGCCCGATGAAACGCGCCGCGTGGCGGACGAGTTGCTTGGTCGCTACGACGCATCTTGAGCGACCGAAGACTCATTCGCCTTGTGCTTCGCGTTTCTTCGGTGCGGGGGCGTATAATCCCGGCGAATGGGCGCGAAGCGCCAAACCTCCGGCCCGATTCAAACTGGCTCTGAAAGCCGCGCAAAGAACGCGATTGAGTGAGTCCTACGACGCTTTCGTTCGACTTCGTTTCGATGGCGTGGTCGCCGCTTTGCGCTTGGCCGCGGGTGAGGTTTTGGCGGACTTCTTCTTGGTCGCCTTCTTCTTGCGATGATCGCGCAGCGACGTTTCGTAGTATTCGATCCACTTTTTGACCGGCATGTTGGCGATGGACTTGGCGATCAGATCGAGCGCGAGATCGTCGAGCTTCTTGAAGCGAATGCAGCACTTGCCCATGTCCAGCTTTTTGCCCGTCTTGGCCCACGCCTTTCGAAATTCGCCGATCCCATCCCCTTCGTCGTACATCGACATCAGGTACAACGACATATGCTGCTTCTGCGATGCCAGGCCGGCAAAGGGCAGCGGCAGCTTCGGATTGCAGTGGTACCCCGCGGGGTAGAGGCTGTGCGGCACGTAGTAGCCGATCATGCCGTAAGTCATACCCTCTTCGTAGCCGCCCTTGAGGTTCTTAAGAATGACCTGGCGCACCGCCTCGATGGCCGCTCGGCGATCAGGGGGAAGCTCCGCGAGATACTCCTTGGCGGTCTTTGCTTTGCTCTGCATGAAACCGGCTCCTGGGTTACGACAAATGGCCATGACGAACGACGTCAAATTGCCGACACAACGAGCCGCGGGCTTCAGCCCGCGCGGCAAATCGACCGTGCATGAACGCTCAAACGCTCGTCATCACCGCGCGAGCTGAAGCTCGCGGCTCCTTGATCCTGATCGATCTGATGCCGCCTCGCTCGCTCGTGAACGCCGTTTCTTACTTTTTCAACTGGTCATCCAGAAACATCACCGCCGAGAGCAACGCCAGATCGCGATTGGCCTTCTTGGCGAAACCGTGCCCCTCGTCCTTCGCCAGCATGTACCACACGGTGCGGCCCTTGTCGCGCATGGTCTTGACGATCTGCTCGGCCTCGTAGGCCGGCACGCGCGGGTCGTTGGCCCCGTGCTGCACATACAGCGCGCTGGTGATCTTGTCGGCGCTGTTGAGCGGGCTGATCTTGGTCAGAAACTCACGCATCTTCGGGTCGCTTTCGTCGCCGTATTCCACGCGGCGCAGGTCGCGCCGATAGGGGGCCGTCTTCTCGAGGAATGTCACGAAGTTAGCGATGCCGACGATATCGACGCCGGCCTTGATTCGATCGGCGTAGTGCGTCAGGCATGCCAGCACCATGTACCCGCCGTATGAGCCGCCGTAAACCGCCACGCGCTTCGCGTCCAACTCGCCCTGCTTACCGATCCAGTCAAGCAGCGAGCCGATGTCCTTCACGCTGTCTTCCCGGTTGAAACCGTCATCCAGCATGTGGTAGTCGCGCCCGTAGCCTGTCGAGCCGCGAACATTCGGCACAATCACGGCGATGTTCGACTCGCTGGCCCAATACTGCGCGATGCCCTTGAACGTCGCGCGCTCCTGCGCCTCCGGTCCGCCGTGAATGTTGATGATGACCGGGAACGGTCCTTTGCCGCGCGGGCGGTAGTAATACGCGGGAATCATCCGCTGCTTGCCGTCGACCTGGTCGAACGTGGGAAACGCGATGCGTTGCGGCGTGACAAAGCGGTCGGTGTTCAGCCCGCCCAACTCGCTCTGCGTCCAGCGGGTCAGCTTTCCGTCGGCCGGCGTATAGACGTGAACATCCGACGGCCCAGTCGGCGTTTGAAGGCTCAAACCCAGCCGTTTGCCGTCATTGGAAAACTTCAGTCCGCCCAGCACGCCCATCGGCAGCGCCGAGACCGGCTCATAGCCCGCCGAATCCGGACGCATCAGGTAAAGCCGCGACTGGCCGTCCTCGTTGGCGGAAAAGGCGACGTAATCACCGGCCGGAGAGACTTCGATTCCCTCAACATCCCAGGGCAGATTCGTCGTGATGGCGGTGTCGGCGCCCGATGCGAGGTCGCGGCGATAAAGAACGTGGAACTGCCCGCCGCGATCGGACGTGAAATACAGATGCTTGCCATCGGCCGAGAACGCGCCGCCGCCATAGGCGAACTTCTCATCCCGGCTGCTGATCGTCCTTGCCTTGCCGGTGGCCGTGTCCATGACGTGGATGTAGGCGACCTTCTCGGAGATGTATTCGATGAAGGAGATCTGCTTGGCGTCGGGGCTGAACGTGATGGGGTAGTACGCGCCGGTGGCTTCGATCGCCAGCCGCGGTTTGTAGTCGGGGCCGTCGGCGAGATAGATGTCCGTATCTTTTCCGTTTCGGAGGGAGCTGGCGAAGGCGATGCGCGAGCCGTCGTGCGAGACGGTGAGCGCTTCGTTGCGGCTCTTGCCGTCGGTCAGCATGCGGCTGGTGCCGTCGTCGAGGTTGAGCAGGTAGATCTGGTTATATTCCGAGCCGCCTTTGTCCATCATGTAGAACAGCTTGCGGCCCTTGCTGCCCGGCACGAAGGCGCCGCTTCGCACCGGCTCATCGAAAAAGGTGATCTGCCGCCGCGCGCCCATCGGCGCATCGACGATGTGCAGTTGGTCGGTGTTGCCGAAGCGCGTGGAGATGAGAATTGCGCCGGTCGATTCCTCGAAATCGAGAATTCCCGCGGCGCGCATGTTCAGATACTGATTCATGCGATCGCGCAGGGCGGCCGGAATCTCGGGCACGTTTTCGAGAATGACTTCGCCGACCTCGCGCCGGGCAACGTCCGACTTGCCCGCGCGGTCTTCGGCCCGCACCGATAATCCCGCGCCGACCAGGCTGTTGTAGATGACCCAAGCCGCGACGACACCGCTCAATCCCAAACGATAGGTACGCATGGTGAATTTCCTCGTAACAAGTTTCTGATTGGCTCGACGGCGCATTGTCGCCGCACGCCGGTTTCCCGGCAACTGCGCCAACCCGGCGGCCTGACAGGTGTCTAGCGATTGAACCCACACGAAGCTTCGATCGAGCGGGTCCGAACACGGTGTCTTCACAAGGCTCTGACATGAAAGGAGCGAGTCCCATGATGCGAACGAAGCTGCTCTCAATCGTCACCTGTCTCGCGATGGTCTCCATGGCACGTGCCGGCGAGGTTGTCGCCACCAGCATCTCCTCCAACGGCGGGTCCGCCAGCGCGACCGCCGTCGGCGTCGGAAACGGCAATGCTTACGCCACTGCCGCGGCTACCAACGGAGGCCGCGCCATCGCCGACTCGCGGGCTGTTGGAATCGGCCGGGGACTGGCGGTCAGCAATGCCAATGCGATTGCCGACGGCGGCCTGGCGGTGTCGAACTCCGTGGCGAATGCGCGGGGCGTCTTCGGCGGTCGCGCCGTGGCCTACAGCGATTCGAACGCGGCCGCGATTCGTGGCGTGTCGATCAGCAACAGTCGCGCCGATGCCGACTCGCGGTTCAACGCGCTCGCCGACAGTCGATCCAGTTCCCTTTCGCTTAGCCGATTCGGCGTCGCCACGAGCGACAGCCATGCTGAAAGCGACGGTGCCTTTGGCGGTCGGGCGACGGCGGTCAGCGATTCAGTCGCCGATACATTCGGCGGACGGGCCGACAGCAACGTTCGCGCCGTGGCCGGCTCGCGGTTCTTCAGCTCGGCGCAGTCCAACAGCCTCGGCGTCAGCATGAGCGGCCGTGGTCGGGCAAGCCGGGCGAACGTGACGGCGATTAGCCGGGCGACCAACTTCGGCCGCAGCATGTCGGAAGCGGTCAAGGTTGACGCACGCGGCCGATGACAGCGAGAAATGATTCCGGGCCGGTCGTCGCCGCGGGGGTGTTGCGACGGCGGCCGGCCGGGACAAGGCTCAAGATCGTGGTACGGGCATCTCGCCCGTGTCAAACGAACGAAACCGAGGAGTTCTCACTAACCATGACGTAGTTTAGACATCTAACAGATGACGCCCGATGAGTGCCATTGGGCCGACCCTGAAAGGAAAATGTGCCATGACTTCTGCAACCGCCACCTCGAAACTCGAAACCACCCGACTTCACAAGTTGGTCGTCCTGGGCGCGGCTTCGGCGATGAGTCTGATGCTGCTCGCTTCGACGGCTCGCGCCGGCGAGGCCTCCTCCAGCGCGACGGCCTCCAACCTCGGCACCGCCGCGGCGACAGCGGGCTACAACGGCGACGGTCGCGGCTACGTTCAGACGCAGACGCGCACCGGAAACGTGAACGTGGCCCGCGGTGTGGCGGTCGGCGTCGATCAGAACGGCATCACGTTCTCGGCCAGCAACGCCGTGGCGTCGCGATTCCTGCCCGCAGCCGTCGCCAGCAACCTGAACATCACGATCGGCTTCAACGGCCAGGTCGCCAGCAGCGGCGGCATCAGCGTGGCGCAGGGACCGTTCCAGCGGACCGCGTCGGCCGGCGGGTTCGCCTCGAATAATCGGTTCAACGCGACAGCCGGTTCGACGGCCGGCGGGAGCACAGATCGGTTCGGCACGGTTCGGGCGAACACGTTCTCGCGCAGCACGCCGGCGCGATTGCCCATCACGCCGCTCCGCTGGAGACGGTGACGATTCGCGGCGCAAACAATCGGATGCTTCTTAGCGTGAAGAAATTCCGAATCGCCGAATAGCGAACAAACAAAATCGCCCCCTAAAGCCCTCGGCAAGCCTGCCGGGGGCTTTCTGATTTGAGCATTGCAATGAGTGCGATTCCCCGCTCATCGCGCTTCGCTGAACAGAATAAACTCCTCGCGCGAATCCCCACTTGCCAGCCACACTCGGCGCGAAGACGCATCCCAACCGGTCTCATACTTCTCTCGCGCCGGCGTGCGCGTGCGATGCTCCCATACGACATCGCCGTTTGAGTCGTTTACGCGCAACCCGACACAAAGATAATGCAGCGCGCGGGCCGGGTCGCGCTCGACGAACGTGGTCAGGACGTACTTGCCATCCGGCGAAGGCTGCTTCCGCGGCGTCATGTGACAATACAAGACGCCCGCGCATCCAATCAGCGCCGCCGCGCCGAGAAGGAGTGCCAGCCGGCCCGTTCGTGAGTCCTGCTTTGTGCTTGTTGCGACTGGGTTAACTTGCATGACGCCTCGTCGACTCGATTCGAGCTTGGATGCGGATCGAGTCGCATTCTAGTCCCGCTGGCGAGGGCCGGAAAATGCGGGTACATTCCGCGTCGGAGGTGTGCCATGCAATTCATCCGTTTCGATCTGGTGAAGACGTCGGTCGTGGGGCTGGTGCTGTTTGCGGTCGCGATGCCGGCCTGGGGTGCAGGGCCGTCGGCCGAAGCGGAAAAGAACTGGCCGACCTGGCGCGGGCCTCTGAACAGCGGCGTCGCTCCGAAGGCGAAACCTCCGGTGGAGTGGAGCGAAGAGAAGAACATCAAGTGGAAGGTGGAGATTCCCGGCAAGGGCCACGCGACGCCGATTGTCTGGGGTGATCGTGTCTATGTGCAGACCGCGATTGAGATAACGGACGGCGCAGGCGGCGGCTCGGATGGTGGGGAGGCCGAAGGCGGCATGTCGCCGATGCCCGCGCCACGGCATGAATCGTCGATGGAGATTCGGGATGCCCAGCCCGAAGGACCGCGGCCACGGCGGCCGGGGGGGCGGCGCGGCGGCGGTCGGGGTCAGGAGGCACCGAAAAACCCCTATCGATTCGGCGTAATCGCGCTGGATCGCAAGACCGGCAAGACGATCTGGACGACGACCGTGAAGGAAGAGAAGCCGCACGAGGCCGGCCACACGGATTCGACGCAGGCGTCCAGCTCGCCGGTGACCGACGGGGAGCACCTTTACGCATTCTTCGGGTCGCGCGGCCTGCACTGCCTGACGATGGACGGCAAGCTGAAATGGAGCAAGGACCTAGGCAAGATGCAGACGCGCAACCAGTTCGGCGAGGGCAGCTCGCCGGCGCTGCATGGCGACACGATCGTGGTGCAGTGGGACCACGAGGGCGACGATTTCATCGCGGCGTACAACAAGAAGACGGGCGACGAGATCTGGCGCGTCGCGCGCGATGAGCACACGTCGTGGTGCACCCCGCTCGTGATCGAGGCCGGCGGCAAGGCGCAGGTCGTTGCCGTAGCGCAGAATCAAATCTGTGCCTACGACCTTAAGACTGGCAAGGAAATCTGGCGTTGCGGCGGCATGACTGCCAACACCATCCCCTCGCCGATGATCGATGGCGACCTGCTTTACTGCATCAGCGGCTTTCGCGGGGCAGCCGCCCTGGCCATTCGCTACGCCAGCGCCAAGGGCGACATCACTGATTCACCCACCATCGCGTGGAAGTACGAGCGCGACACGCCGTATGTCCCCTCGGCGGTTATCTGCGGGAAGAATCTGTATTTCATCGACAACAACCGCCCGCTGATTTCTTGCATCGACAAGAAGTCGGGCGAACCGGTTTATGAAAAGCAACGGCTCACCGGCATTGATGGGGTCTACGCGTCGCTGCTGGCGGCCGATGGTCGCGTGTACGTAGCAGGTCGCAACGGCACGACGATCGTGCTCAAGGACGGCCCGGAGATGAACGTGCTGGCGACAAACAAGCTCGACGAAGGCTTCGACGCCTCGCCCGTGGCCGTTGGGAACGAACTGTTCCTGCGCGGCCGGTCGCACCTGTACTGCATCGCGGAAAAATAAGGGGAGCACTCTACTCCGCCGGCTCGATGCTGACCGACAGCTGCCGCGAGTGAAACTGCTCGACGTACAACTCGGCGCGCTCGCGATGGGTCACGAGGAGCAGGGCCACGCCGGTCTCGTGGGCCTCGAGTGTCTTGATTACGGCATCGGCATGGCGCAGCGGAGTCAGCATGAGGATCGTCTGGACGACATCCTCGATGGTGTTCTCGTCGTCATTGTGCAGCAGCACCCGGTAGGGCGGCAGCAGTTTGGCGACCGGCTTGGCGGGCGCTTTGGCCGGCGCGGTGGCGACGGTTCCCTGATTCATCGTGTCATCCGCAAAAGAGTCTTTCTGCGACATACGCTGTGCTCCTTCACATGCGACCACAGAACCACTTGGATTATATCGGAAAACAGGCATTCTCCGCAAGCATTTTGAAGGGTCCCTGCGCCGGCGCGCGATAGCGAGGCCTTGCGTCGTTGTCAGGGCCGCTCGTTGGTACGCGTCGAGTCCGACCGTATGATGCGTCGCGTGTGCGTCGGATCGCTCGCATAGGGTAAACACCCCCATGGCAGTTTCCCGCAAATCGGCATCGCAAGACGCTTCAAACGACCGTCAACTGCTCTCGCCGGACTTCATGGCCCGGCTCGAACAGCTGGAGATCGTCTCGCGCCGAATCCACGCCAGCCGCATGAAGGGTGAACGCCGCAGCAAACGCAAGGGCGAATCCGCCGAATTCGCAGACTACCGCAATTACGTCATCGGCGACGACATCCGCCACATCGATTGGAACATTTACGCGCGGCTCGACCGGCTGTTTCTCAAGCTCTTTCTTGAAGAGGAGGAATTGTCCGTCTCGGTCTTGCTGGACCTGTCCGGCTCGATGGAAACCGGCGAGCCGGCCAAGTCGCGCTACGCCAAGCGCGTCGCCGCTGCGCTCGCTTACATCGGCCTCTGCAACTACAACCGCGTCAACCTCTACTTGTACAACGAATCGGTCTTTGGGCGGCTGGCGGGCCTGCGTGGTCGGCGGATGGTCGGGCAGATGGTGCGTTTTCTGGAGGACGCGCCGGTGGGCGGCAAGAGCCACATGGCGGCCGCGGCAAAGCAGTTTGCCCTGCGGCACACGACCAAGGGCGTTTGCCTTCTGATCTCCGATTTCCTCGACAAAGGCGGGTTTCAGGAGGC
The DNA here is from genome assembly GCA_007753915.1 of Phycisphaerae bacterium RAS2. Classification (NCBI taxonomy): domain Bacteria; kingdom Pseudomonadati; phylum Planctomycetota; class Phycisphaerae; species Phycisphaerae bacterium RAS2. Next base: position 3,143,848 of record CP036352.1, on the reverse strand, counting down.
GCTGCGGTACCTCGTCGGCCGGCAGTTGGACATCTATGCCTTGCAAGTGCTTAGCCCGCAGGAGGTGGAACCGGACCTCGCGGGCGATCTCAAGCTCGTCGATTGCGAAGACGACGACATGGCGGAAATCACCGTCAGCAGGCCGCTGTTGGATCGCTACAAGTCCAATCTTCAGTCCTACTGCGAGGCGATTCGTTCCTATTGCAGCCAGCGCGGCGCGGTCTATTACCTCGCGCGATCCGATAGTTCGTTCGAATCGCTCGTGCTCACCTATCTGCGGCATCGGGGGCTGGTCAAGTGAGCCTGCTTTCGTGGACGACGGCGGCCATCGTCGGCGGCATCGCGGTGCCGCTGCTGTTGCTGCTGTACTTCCTCAAGCTTCGCCGGCAGGAGCGTAAAGTCTCGTCCACTTTGCTGTGGAAGAAGGCCGTGCAGGACCTCCAGGTCAATTCGCCGTTTCAGAAACTCCGTCGCAACCTGCTTCTGCTGTTGCAGATGATTGTGTTGGCGGCGCTGCTGTTTGCGATTGCGGACCCGGTTGCGCGATTCATGCGCAGGCCGGAGAAGAACATCGTGTTGCTGCTTGATCGTTCGGCGAGCATGAAGACGCGGGAATCGGCCGATGCGACGCGCATGGATGCTGCGCGAGAGGCGGCGCTGGATTTCATTCGGAGCCTGCCCGGCGAATCGCGCGCGATGGTCATCGCCTTTTCCGACAAGCCTGAAATCGCGTGCAGCTTCACCCATGACAAGCGCCGCCTTGAGCAGGCGATTGAGCGCATCGAGCCGGTCGACGGTCCGAGCCGCATCGGCGAGGCGCTGCAATTGGCCGTCGCCTATTCGAGCAACTTGAACGACGGGTCGGGCGCGGCGGCGACCGATGCCGCGCAGCAAGGGGCGGCTGACCTGGAGCTGTTCAGCGATGGGCGCATTGCCGACGCGGAGGAGCAGTCCGTGACGAAGGGAAACATGCGGTTCTATCGAATCGGCGAAGCGGCCGACAACGTGGGAATCGTCGCGTTCGACATTCGCCGGGAGATCGACCGGCCGGGCGTGCTGACGGTCTTCGCGCGGGTTCAGAATTTTGGCCCATCGCCAGTGACGACGGATGTCTCATTAAGCCTCGACGGCAAGCTGCTGACCGGGTCGGGCACGGTGCAGGAAGTGGCGTTGGGGCCGGCCGAGTCGGGCCGGGAGGGTTCGGCCGGCGCGGGCGGCGGCACGGCGGACCCCGCGGCGCCGCGCGAAGAGCAATTGCCCGATGCGCGAAACGTGCTCTTTGAGTTGGGGCACGAACAGGCCGGTACGATCGAAGTAAAGCTCCATCGCGAGGACGCGATGATGGTGGACAATCGCGTGGCGGCGCCGATTGATCCGCCGCGCGAGCTGCGCGTGCTCCTCGTGACCGATCGCGCACCGGTCGAGTATTACGTCACGCGCGCCGTGCGCAGCTTCGACGTCCAGCAGGTCGACACGTTGACGCCGGCGCGGTACGAGGCGATCGAAGAAGCGAAGCTGACCGCCGAGGGCCGATCCGCGTACGATCTCGTGATCCTCGACCGTCACGACACCGACCGCTTGCCGCCCGGCAATTATCTCTTTCTGGGCGGATTGCCGAAGGTCGACGGTGTCGCGCGCGGCGATGAAGTCACCGGCACGCCGATTGTCTATGCTAACGAAGCGCACCCACTGATTCGCAGCGTCAACTACGAAGCGATGTTCGTCTCGAAATGGCACAAGCTGAAGCTGCCCGGCCATGCCCAATCGCTGATCGAGGGCGAGTCGTCACCGATCATGGTCATGCTCACTGATCCGGGCCACCGCTACGTCATCACGACGTTCGACGTGTTGGAGTCGGACCTGCTCATTTCGTACGCCTTCCCGGTATTTGTTTTCAACTCGCTGGGTTACCTCGCCGGCGGCGGCACGATCGAAACCAACCGCATGATCCAGCCCGGTGCGACGATTACGCTCACCGTGCCGCCCGGCGCCACCACCGCGCGCGTGCGACGGCCCGATGGTCAGATCGACGAAGTGCCCGTCGCCGACCGCGGCACGGCCAGTTACGCGAGAACCAGCGACACGGGTCTGTATCGCGTGACGTACGATGACTCCGCCCGGACGGTCGAACCGTTCGCGGTGAACCTGCTCGATGCCGTGGAGTCGCACATCGCTCCGAACGAATCATTCGAAGTGGGCAGCCAGAAAGTCGCCTCGATCAGCGGCGAGATTCGCATCAATCAGCCGCTCTGGCCGTACGCCATCGCCGCCGCGATCGCGTTCCTGCTGTTGGAGTGGTGGATCTACAACCGACGGGTGATGGTGTGAGGGGGGCTGGGGCTTGAGACCTGGGACCTGGGGTGTGAGTCCTACTGCTAATGGATATGGCGGCCTGCTGAAGGCCGCAGGGGTAGTGCTCGAAGCAGCTGACGAAACTGATATCGCAGTGGTGACATCACGCGGATGCGTATGGGAGCGCGACCGGGGCCCTGGCTTGTGATGATGACGGCCGTGGGCAATCGATTGAGGATCCCTTTGATTACGATTTCGAATGCGCCGGCGGAGTGATAATCGCAGCGAGCAACCACGAACTCATTTACGACTTCAAGCGGATCTTGCATGATCGTGGATTGTGTCCGCTCGGAAACCAGAGTATTCAGTTCTTCGGCGCAGATTGTGGCGTTGCGCAGATCCGGATCGCGATCAATCGCCGCCATCAGGTCACACAGGACCAACATTCCATTTGGAGTGGGGATGATGAGCGGGGCGTCATCGGATGAATTGATCCTGATTGAGTCAATCGGTTTTCCCTTCTGATTACGAAGGAAGAGGTAACCCTTAACCGTGTTCCATCCATGCAGGATGAATGAATCAAACCAGTAGCCGCGTGGCAGGGCAGGCATCCGAATTCTCAATCGGTCAGGCTGCGGAAAAGACGATTTCTGTAGGTGTCAGCGGTCGTTGAACGCCGTCTGGCGGCATAGGCAGGTCGGTCAAGAGGCGTTTGAGATACTCCGAAAGATATCGCGCGACCGGGAGGCTGACTTGCTTCTCACCACAGTTAGAGCATACCCATGCTGAAACGTTAACCATCCGGATGTGAATGCCGCGGATCGTTTCATCCAGGTCGGCAACACCCAGTGTCATCGGCTGGCTGCATTTAGTGCAGTGCTTGGTCACGCTTTCATTCTATTCGCGGCGCATACGGGAGTCAATCCACTTATCCGGATCAGGGCGGTAAACCGTGATGACAACAACCGAATTTGAGTGATTCATTGCCCAGTCTTCGAATTCGATTACGACATGTATGGGTTCGTTTCGGGAAATGTGACAAAGAATCACGCACCGATTTCGATCGGTTACGTATTCAATGATCTCGCCGGCGGGCAATGCTTGCTCGATTTCATCTACAAAAATCAAATCGGATGCTGCCTCAAACAAGGCATGGATGGTGAAATCGACTTCGCCCACCGCAAGCTTTGCACGCAGGGCTTCAATCGAGAAAGCCATCAACCAATCCTACAGAAGTACATACGTCGATTGAATTTGGATCGTACCGGTCTGAATCACGACATTCAACCACGATGAATCGGAATGCCGATTAGGCCGCTTCAAAATGCGCTGCGCCCCTCGATCGCGTCCTGAAGAATCGCACGATTGGCATATTCAATTTGCGAGCCGCGGGGCAGGCCGCGGGCAAGGCGCGTGATGGGTACGCCCGTCGCAGCGAGCACGCTCTTGATGTGCAGTCCGGTTCCTTCGCCCTCCATAGTCGGATTCGTCGCCAGCACGATCTCTTTCACGCCGCCTTTTTTCACGCGTGCCACCAATGCGTCAATTGTCAGATCGCCCGGCTCGATGCCGTCCAGCGCCGAGATATGCCCCAGCAGCACGTGATACACGCCGCGCACCAGTCCCGTCGCCTCCAGCAGCAGCACGTCCTTGGGCTGCTCGACGACAAACACCACCGATGCATCGCGCTTCGCATCGGTGCAGATCGGGCAGGGGTCGGCCTCGGTGAGGTTGTAGCAGATGCGGCAGTGGCGGACGTTTTCCTTCACCTCGCGGATGGCCGACGCGAGACCCAGGGCGGTGTCCTTCTCCGATTTGAGAATATGAAACGCCAGCCGCTCGGCGCTGCGCGGCCCGATGCCGGGGAGCTTTTCAAACTCGGCCATCAGGCGGGCAAGGGAGGATGGTAGCGGATCGGGCACGGTGGATCAGATTCCTCGGATTAGGCCCCGCCAAGTAGTCCATCCAGCCCCGGCAGGTTTAGCCCGCCGGTGATTTTCGCCATCTCCGCGCGGACGCCTTCGGCCGCTTTGCGCTGCGCCGCGGAGACGGCGGACTTCACCAGGTCCTCAAGCATTTCGACATCGCCCGATTTGGCCGTCTCGGGGTTGATCTTCACATCGACCAGTTCCAGCTTGCCGGTCACGGTCGCCGTGACCGCGCCCGCGCCGCTGTCGGCCGTGTAGCGCGACGCGGCGATGGACTCCTGCATCTCCTTCATCTTGCCTTGAAGTTCCTTCGCCTGCTTCATCATGCCGGCGATGTTGCCGAGTTGTCCGAACATTCGATCTCCCTCTTGTGCAATTACGGCTTCTTCGTGCGTGCCGAATTCATTTGTTCAACTCCGACAGCGCGTTTGCTTCGCTTCGCATCCCGAACACCGCCGGGTTGCGGACATCGCGCGGCGCTCCCTGACGGTCGCGGCTCGGATCGAGTCGTTCATGACGGCTCCTGCGCGGCATCTTCCCCATTGGCGGCCTCCGCCACCGGTCCTTGCTTCACATCCACGACCTGTCCGCCAAACAGTTCCAGGGCGTTGCGGACCGTCGGGTCAGACTGCGCCGCGCGAAGCTCGGCCTGCGTCAGCCGGCGCGGCGGCGCGGTCTGTGGCGCTGCGGCGGACGGCTTCGGCGCGGGCTTGCCCGCCGGAGCGGGTCGGGCTGACGGAGTCGTGCGTGGGGCGACTGCGGAAGGCCCGGCGCTCGGTGCAGTTGGACCAGGGCGCGGCGGAGTCGGCGCGCTCATCTTTGTTTGCGATGGCGATGCGGTCGACGCCGCGGATGAAGGAGCATGGCCCCCTGCGGCCGCTTCAGCGCGCTCGAGCAGCGACTCGATGGACGAGAACTTCGCCGCGTCACAGAGCCGAACGACCGCGGCCTCAACCAGCGCCCGGCCGCTGCCGCTGGACTTCACGCTGCGGCGAAGCTCCTCGAGCACGGTGATCATGTACACGAATGCCCCGGCGTCGAACCGCGCAGATTGTTTCGCGATCCGCTCGCTCAAGACTTGCGGCACGTCGGCGAGATCGGTCTCCGAACCGCAGACGCGCACAACCATCAGGTCGCGCATTTGCCCGATCAGCATCGAGCACCACGTATCCAGCGCCTGCCCGCCGCTTAGCGAGCGGTCCAGCACGTTCAGCGCGCCCGCCGCGTCGCCATCGGCCAGCTTGTCGATCAGCTCCGCCGCCAGTTCGTCGTGCGCCGCGGGGAACAGTTCAGCCAGTCCGTCGGCCGTCAGCGAGCCGGTCGTCATCGACAGCGCCTGATCGAGCAGCGACAAGGCATCGCGCATCGAGCCGTTGGCCAGTCGCGCGAGGCGGCGAAGCGCCGTGTCTTCAACCGTTACGCCCTCGGCGTCGCAGATGTGTTTCAACTGCCCCGCGATTTCGGCCGGCGCGATCGGGCGGAAATCGAATCGTTGCACGCGGCTAAGAATCGTCGCCGGGACTTTCTGAACTTCCGTCGTGGCGAGGATGAACTTCACATGGCTGGGCGGCTCCTCGAGCGTCTTGAGAAGGGCGTTGAACGCGCCCGTGCTAAGCATGTGAACCTCGTCGATGATGTAGATTTTGAATCGGCTGCGCGCCGGGCGATAGACCGCATTGGACCGCAGCTCACGGATGTTATCGACGCCCGTATTGCTCGCCGCGTCGATCTCCACCACGTCCACGTCTTCCCCGCGCGCCACGTTCAGGCACGAGTCGCACGCGCCGCACGGCGACACGGTCGGCCCGTCGGCCGCGAGGCAGTTCAGGCTCTTGGCGAGGATGCGCGCCATCGACGTCTTGCCGACGCCGCGCGTGCCGGTGAAGAGGTACCCATGGTGGACGCGCCCCTGCGAGATCGCATTTCGGAGCGTCTGAACGACGGACTCCTGCCCGACGACCTCGTCAAAGGTCTGGCTGCGAAACTTTCTCGCCAGCACCGTGTAAGACATGCGTCCTTCCCTGGATTCCGTTGCGATTCGTACGCGTTCCCCCGCGCGATGCGAGCGGCTTCAGGTGCGGCCCAGCGACTCACGGCACATGGCTGCAGCAGATGGGCTGCTCTGTTTCCAGCCTGACCCGTTGTCCACGACATCTCATTGCATGAGACCAGGCCGCACCTGAAATCGCCCGGCGCGGTCGGAGGCAGGGCGGATTATAGGGGCGTGCGTCTTGAAACCATAGCGATATCCGGCGTCCGAGAATCGCGCCACGCGAAACGTGGATTCAAAATATTCCGCCCGAAATGGCGAACTATTCCTTGTATGTCAACGTTAACCATTCTGACAGGGTCGGGGTGGTCTGGAGGGTCTTATCTGTTGTGAATTACGCCCGGTCGAGGCGAGGCGGCCGGACGCGCGGATGCCGCTGCCGTGGAAGAATCTGCCGTCACTTCTGTCGAGCCAAAGGGAGATCGAGCTGTGCCGCTCTACGTGACCTGTCCGCAATGCAATCACCCCGCCGTGTTGCCGCGCTCGATGAAAGGCCGTCGCTATCGCTGCCGCCAGTGCGCGGCCGTTTACGAGGCCGACCCATCGCATCAGCACCATGAGCCGTCAGCACAGAGCGCCGGCGAGCCGGCGAATCTCCGAAAACCTGCCTGATCGTCTGTCTTCGGTCGCTACTGCGTTCTGCCGTTGCTTCCGCGCAAGGCCGTCGATACGGTAGCCGGCGTTGCGAGGAACGAACGCCGTGGTGCCACCCGTCATTTCGCTTGATTTACCGGCTGAGCCATTCGACCAAGCGGTCGATCTGGCTGCGCAGCTTGGCTACGAGTCTGTAGCGATGCATTTGAATCACAGTGCGTCCGCCGGCGCGGTTCTTTCAGTTGATTCCAGCGAATCGGATTGCGTTCAACTTGCGAAGTCGGCGCAGGTGAAAGGCGTTCAAATCGCGGCATTGATTCTGCCGGGAGCGACCGCGCTCGAATGGCTGATTCCGCAGCCCGCGGAGCCAGGTGGCCCGGCGCATCAGGTGGGGCGCTCGTTTGCGCGTCTATCGGCGGTGCTGGATCGTGCTGCGTGGCTGGGAGCGAGGCAGATCGTCCTGCCAGCCATCGAGTTAACAGGCGGGGGAACGTGTGATTCGCCCCATGACGATGCGATTCGAGCCGCATTGGAGGCTCTCGCGATCGTGCGGTTTGAGGCCCAGCGCCGGGCCATAGAGATTGTTGTGATGGTATCACCAAATGGAATCTTTCATTCGCCGACCGAAGCCCGTTGGTTCTTTGATCAGGTGAACTCGCCTTGGATCGGTGCGGGCATTGAAGCGGACGACGCGACGGTTGCGTGGGCGGCCGGGCGACTTAGCGCCCTGGCACATCGTGTGCGGTCTGCGATTTGGCGCGGGACGGCAATCACGGGCGCAGTCCGTCCACTTCTCAAGACAATGACGGACGCGCGCTTTGATGGGACGCTGCTCGTTCGATCGACCGCAAGTCCGCCGGCTCGAGCCGAGTGGGACTTCCATTTCGCGCATGTTATTTGACCCTCCATTTTGAGGGGACTAGACTCGGGAATAACCGATATGGGGGACGCACAGCGCTTGCTGTTCGGATGGATCGCGCTGCGGGCCGGTCAATCGCGAGGATTCCATCGTGAACCCCGACGACGCCATCGACGACGCAGACCTCGGCGAAGATCCCACATCGCCGCCATCGCCGTTGGGCGCGCCCCCCGCGATCATGGCACCCACAACCGCATCAGACAGCCTCGCGGCGGACGCGGAAATTGTCATCCCTGATACGATTCCGATCTTGCCGATCCGCGATACCGTCGTCTTTCCCGGCACGATTGCCCCATTGACGATCGGCCGTCCAAAGTCAAAGAAACTCGTGGCCGACGTGCTGGAAGCCGGGAAAGTGCTCGGAGTGGTGGCTCAGCGGGATGCGTCGGTGGAGGACCCGGGCCTTGACGATCTTTACCGCGTCGGCACGGTCGTCTCGATTCTCAAGGTGCTTAACCTTAGCGAGGGAAATCAATCCATCATCGTCCACGCTTTGATGCGCTTCGGCATCGAGCGGATGGTGCAGACCGAGCCGTATCTGAAGGCCGTCACGCACACGCGGGAAGACACGTTCGCGCAGTCCACCGAGTTGGGCGCCCTGATCGAGACCGCTCGCAAGCAGGCGGCTCGGGTCATCGAGATGACACCCGGCGTGCCGGATGACGCGATCGCGATTCTCAACAACATCGAGAAGCCCAGCTCGCTGGCGGATTTCCTCGCGGCGAATCTGTCGCTGGGGTTGGTCGAGAAACAGGAGCTGCTCGAGACGTTCGACGTGCGCCTGCGCCTGCGCAAGATCAACCAGGCGCTGGCCAATCAGCTCGAAATCCTCGAGCTGTCCGCGAAGATCCAGACGCAGGTCAAGAGCGAGATCGACAAGACGCAGCGCGAGTACTTCTTGCAGGAGCAACTTCGCGCGATTCGCAAGGAACTGGGCGAGTCCGACGGGCGCGAAGCCGAACTGGTTGAGCTGCGTAAGGCGATCAGCGAAGCAAAAATGCCGCCCGAGGTCGAGAAGGAAGCCCAGCGGGAAATGGCGCGCCTCGAGCGCATGCCGCAAGGCTCGCCCGAGTACAGCGGCGGCGTGGATTACCTGCACTGGTTGTGCGAAATGCCGTGGGCCGTTTCGACGTCGGACCGCCTCGACATCGCCAAGGCCGAGCGCGTGTTGAACGAGGATCACTACGGTTTGCAGAAGGTCAAACGACGCATTCTTGAGTTTCTCGCGGTGCGCAAGCTCAAGCCCGAGGGTCGCGGGCCGATCCTCTGTTTCATCGGGCCGCCCGGCGTCGGCAAGACATCGCTCGGCCAGTCCATCGCTCGCGCGATCGACCGCAAGTTCATCCGAATGTCGGTCGGCGGCGTGCGCGACGAAGCCGACATCCGCGGCCACCGGCGCACCTACATCGGCTCGGTCCCCGGGCGCATCGTGCAGGAGATACGCAAGGCCGGTGCGAACAACCCCGTCTTCATGATTGACGAGGTGGACAAGATCGGCAGCGATTTTCGCGGCGATCCGTCGTCGGCCCTGCTGGAGGTGCTCGACCCGGCACAGAACTCGACATTTCAGGATCACTACCTCGCGGTGCCGTTCGACCTGTCGCGCGTGATGTTCATCTGCACTGCGAACTACATGGACGCCGTGCCGCCGCCGCTGCGCGACCGCATGGAAGTCATCGCGATCCCCGGCTACACGCAACTCGACAAGCTGCACATCGCGAAGAAGTACCTCGTCCCAAGACGACGCGATGAGAACGGCCTGACCACGAAGCAGATTCGCTTCAGCGCCGACAGCCTGCGCACCATCATCGAGTCGTACACGGCCGAGGCCGGCGTGCGGAACCTCGAGCGCGAGATCGGCACGGTCTGCCGGGGTGTTGCGGCCAAGATCGCGCGCAAGTCGCGCGGACCGTTCTCCATCACACCCAAGGCGCTGGAGGAGTACCTCGGGCCGATCAAGTTCGAGCGCGATGTCGCACTGCGCACCAGTACGCCCGGCGTTGTGACCGGCCTGGCGTGGACCCCGCTGGGCGGCGAGATTCTTTTTGTCGAAGCCACCGCCATGCCCGGCAAAGGCGCTTTTCAGTTGACCGGGCAGATCGGCGATGTGATGAAGGAAAGCGTGCAGGCTGCCTACAGCATCGTCCGCGCGAGCGCCAGGAAGTACGGCATTTCACCGGAACAACTCACCAAGATCGACCTGCATGTGCACGTGCCGGCCGGAGCGATTCCGAAGGACGGCCCATCGGCGGGCGTGGCGATGTTCACGGCGCTGGTGTCTCTGCTGACGCAGCGTCCGTGCAGGAGTGACGTCGCCATGACGGGCGAGGTGACGCTGCGCGGGCTGGTGCTTCCGATCGGCGGGTTGAAAGAGAAGGCTCTCGCGGCGCATCAGGCCGGCATCAAGACAATCATCATTCCCGAGCGCAACAAGCGCGATCTCGTGGAGATTCCCGCCGAGATTCGCAAGCAGGTTCGCTTCGTCGCGGTGAAATCCGTGGATGAGGTGCTTCGCGCGGCCCTGGACAAACCAATCCGGCCCGCGGGCGCGGCGGAGGCGGGATCAGGCGAGAAAGCTGCCCAAAAGAAAAAACCTGCCAAGTCTGCCGCGCGCCGGCGCAAACCAGCTCGATCCAAGCGTGTCGAAGTTCCATCGAAGCGAGCCGCCAAATCGGACGCCTCGCCTTCCAGGCGCAGCCGTGCGACGCCGGCGTCTTCCGGTCCGGTGCGCGGGCGCGTGCCCACACGCGGCGGCGGTCGCGCCGGTCGCCCCGGCACGGCGCGAGCGTGGAGATAGCTGTGTCGGGCACGTCTCACAAGTTTGCATTGGGCGTCGTCGGAACCGGCCACATCGCCGGTGTCATCGTGCGCCGCCTGCTGGAGTCGGGCTACCTTCAACCCGATCGCATCATCGTGACACCGTCGAAGAATCTCGCGGCGCATCCGTTGCCGCACAGCGTCGTCGTTGCCGCTGACCATTCCGCCGTCGTGAAAGATTCGCGGTTGGTTATGTTGAGCGTCACGCCGCAGCGATTCGCCGAGGCGGCGGGATTGATTCGGCCGGTCGCGTCGGCTGACCAGTTGTTCATCAGCGTGATGGCGGGGCAATCGACGGCACGGATCGCGGCGGCGCTGGGCGGGCCGCACGTGCGCGTCGTTCGCGCCATGCCGAACCTGCCGTTCGGGCTGGGCCGCGGGGTGACGGGCCTGTTCCGCGGCGAAGCGGCGACCGACGACGACATGGAAGAAGCGAGGCACTTTTTTAATGCCGGCGGCGTGTGTGTGGAGGTCGAGCGCGAGGACCTGATGAACGCCGTCACGGCTGTCGCGGGCAGCGGACCGGCGTATTTTTATTATTTTGTCGAGATGATGATGAAGGGCGGCGTCGCGGCAGGGCTGAAGCCCGAGGCGGCCCAGGTGCTCGCCGCGCATGCCTGCGTCGGCGCGGGCGCCATGTTGTTACAGGCCGATGCCTCGCCGAGTGAATTGCGTGACGCCGTGACCAGCCCCGGCGGCACGACCCAGGCGGCGATGAACAAATTGACGGATTGCAACGTCGCCGAGCACGTCACGCAGGCGGTCCTTGCGGCGTATCAGCGAAGCCGGGAATTGGGGACGCTGGCGGGGGGTTGAGCGACGCAGCCCCGAGCGCGAGCATGCACCGGGCAGTCTGTAAACGGAGCAGGCGCGCGAGAGAAATCTCCACGATTTCAACCGTGCATCGTCCTGTCTTAATTCGACGGACTCAAACCCCGAGCCTCCCGCCTCATCCATGGTGAAACGGGCATTTGCCGCCGGAGGGCTTCGTCGCGGCGATCGGGGCATACATCTCGACATGCAGCCGCATCACGGCGATGAACATCTGGTTCGCGGCCTCAAGGATCGCGGCGCGGTCGGCGTCGGAGAACTCCACGGATCGCATGTCCGCCTTGAATTCCTGCCAATACTCCTTCTGCTGCTCGCCGTAAGGATCGAGGTAGCGCGTGCCGTGCGTGTCGGGGAGGTTGTACACGCGGCGAACGGCCCGCGCGATGAACCGCCCGCCGTTGTTGCTGCCTTCCAGAACATACAGGTAGCCGAGCAACGATGCAGGGTTCTGCTTCGCCGTGGCATCCATCTGCGTCTCAAACGCCTGAACCGACGGCAACGGTTCAACCTGCTCCGGGTTGCGACCGAAGTAGGCGAGATCATCCAGCAGATAAGGCTCCTGCAGATAGTGCTCGCGCACGACGCGGTCGATCGCGGGGTGCGCGGCGCGATGGTCGCGCAGTCGGCGCTCCAGCGCGCGATGCACCAGCAGAAGCTGGCCGAGCATGTCCACGTACGAGTCGAGCGGCAGCTTTCCTTTGAGCAGCGCATCATTGAACGCGCCGGATTCAGTCTGATCGTGAAGCTTTTGGGTGCCGGTGCGCAGGGCGTCCATGATGTCGGCTGGCGTGGCGACGGTCGATTCTTCAAGCTGCATGATCGTTCGGTCCTCTCATAAAAAGACAGATGGCACAACCGGCCGCGAAGGCCGGCGAGGGCGATTCAATTCTCCAGGGCCTTCTTCGCAAGGATGGCCGGAATGGCCAGCCAGAGCAGACCCTTGACGAGAAAGAACAGGAACCCCGCCATGCCCAGCCGCGCGGTCCAGCGTCGCGCGCGAATCCAGAATCCTGTCTGGTTGTTCGGCGCGGCGGCCGGTTCGGTCGAAGGTTGAGCAACGGGGTGCGACATGATCGAAGGCATGGTAGAGGCTCCCATGGCGTTGTGCCAAACGAAATTGAGACTCATTCTCAATTGGATAGCCATTCTAAGTCCCGGCGCCGTCACTGCAAGGGGGCGATTGTGGAATTCACGCAGGACGCAGAGTAGCCGGAAGTACATGCAAATAATTGAGTTATGGCCATTCCGTGGCGTTGTGAGCTTCAGCAGTCTCAATGGCCCGAGCGCTGATTCGCGGGGAGCGTCAGAGTCGGAGCCTCGCGGAGTTTTCTGATCCGATCGCGCAGCGCCGCCGCCCGTTCGAACTCCAGCGCCTCGGCTGCTTCGAGCATCTGCCGCTCCAGCTCCACGATGCTCTCGGTCAGTTCGAATTCGTCCTCCGGCGCGTGGATGGCCTCGCGGGCTCGCTTCCGCGCGGCGATCTGGTCTTCCAGCCCTCGCCGTATCGCCTTCTTGATCGTCTCCGGCGTGATGCCGTGTTGACGATTGTATTCTTCCTGCAGCGCCCGCCGTCGCGTCGTCTCGTCCATCGCCTGTTGCATCGCGGCCGTGACCTTGTCGGCATACAGGAACACTTCCGCGTTCACGTTGCGGGCCGCGCGGCCGATCGTCTGGATCAGGCTCGTCGCGCTGCGCAGGAAGCCTTCCTTGTCGGCGTCGAGAATCGCCACGAGCGACACTTCGGGCAGGTCCAGCCCTTCGCGCAGAAGGTTCACGCCGATGAGCACGTCGTACTTGCCGTCGCGCAGCTCCCGCAGGATGACCAGCCGTTCAATCGTGTCGATCTCACTGTGCAGGTACGCGCCCTTGATGCCCGACTGCTGCACGTAGCCCGCGAGGTCCTCGGCGAGCCGTTTGGTGAGCGTCGTCACCAGCGTTCGCTCGCCGCGAGCGGCCCGCGCCTGAATCTGGTGCAACAGATCGGGCACCTGTCCGCGCGCGGGCTTGACGGTGATCTGCGGGTCGAGCAGGCCGGTCGGGCGAATGACCTGCTCGACGACTTCGCCGCCGCACTTCTTGAGTTCGTACGGCCCCGGCGTGGCCGACACGAACAGCACCTGGCCCCACATGTTCTCGAATTCCTCGAAGCGCATCGGCCGATTATCCAGCGCGCTGGGCAGGCGGAAACCATGCTCCACGAGCACTTCCTTCCGCGCCCGGTCGCCGTTGTACATCGCGCCGATCTGCGGGATCGTCGCATGCGACTCGTCCACGATGAGCAGAAAATCGCCGGGGAAGTAGTCCACCAGCGTGTACGGCTTCGCGCCCGGCGGGCTGCCCACGAGGTGCCGCGAATAGTTCTCGATGCCGGAGCAGTACCCGACCTCCTGAATCATCTCGAGGTCGTATTTCGTCCGCGCGGCCAGACGCTGCGCCTCCAGCAGCTTGCCCTGTTGGCGGAAGTAGTTCAGTCGCTCGTCGAGTTCCTGGCGAATGCCCGCGACGGCCGCCTCGACGCGATCCTGCGGCATGACGTAATGCACGGCGGGATAAATGTAGAGCTGATCGTGCGTCTGGAGCACCTTGCCGGTGAGCGGGTTGATCGTCGCGAGCCGCTCGATGTCGTCGCCGAACATCTCGATGCGGTAGGCGATCTCCTCGTAGGCCGGGTGCAGTTCGATCACGTCGCCGCGTACGCGAAAGGCCTTGCGCTTCAGCTCGATGTCATTGCGCTCGTATTGCAGGTTGACGAATTTCTTGAGCAGCTCGTCGCGCGGGAAGCTCTGGCCGACGGCGATGTTGATGACGCTGGCCTTGTATTCGTCGGGCGAGCCGAGGCCGAAGATGCACGAGACGCTGGCGACGATGGCCGTGTCGCGTCGGCTGACGACCGCGCTGGTAGCGGAGAGCCGCAGGCGATCCAGTTCGTCGTTGCGCGACGAATCCTTCTCGATGTAGATGTCCCGCGCGGGGATGTATGCCTCGGGCTGGTAGTAGTCGTAGAAGCTGACAAAGTATTCGACAGCGTTTCGGGGAAACAGCTCGGCGAACTCTTCGTAAAGTTGGGCCGCCAGCGTCTTGTTGTGCGAGATGACCAGCGCCGGCTTGCCCAGCGCGGCAATGACGTGCGCCATGGTGAAGGTCTTGCCCGAGCCGGTGACACCCATGAGGGTCTGGAAGCGTTTCCCGGCGGCAAAACCGCTGACAATCTGCTCAATCGCCCGCGGCTGGTCCCCGGCGGGGGTAAAGGAAGAGGTTATCTGAAAAGATGGCATGGGCCGTGACCGTTGGCACAAAAGAAAGCACGTTTCAGGACCGCTCGATCATAAGGGGGGCGTGCGGCCTGGGAATGAGCGGATCACCGGGCAGTCCTAACTTGTCTGGAAATAACAAGTTATAGCGTCACTTGTGAAATCGGGCGGGATCCAACAATTGAAATGCCTTCCCTGGGTGAGCTTTACCGGGCGCGTCCTTTCAGGACCACGGCTTACAAAATACAAAAGTGGGGAATGCGAAAGATGCCCAATTCTCTTGACAAAGAGTGTCCGTTTTGGCCATAATCGGGGTTGGTTGGTGGTAATCAGGCGGTGCCGTATGCGCGCCCGGTGGCGACGCGACGGCGAGGGCCGCTCGGGAAAGAGACGTCGGTCGAAAACGACCGCCGAATAAATGGAGGATGGAGCTGTGAAGAATTTCATTCTTGGCTTGGCGTTGGTCGGCATGATGGTTTCGCCGGCAGTGGCTGACATCGTTCCGGAGCCGGTCGACATGAGCGGCTTTTGGGACATGAGCGGTAACTTCCACCCGGCGACAAGCCCCGCCGAAGATCCGAGCGGCACGACCTATGGCGCGTACACAGGTGTTGCGAATGCTGCGAACCAGCTTGGCTTGATTGAGCCGACGGCGCCGGCAATTCGCGATGACATCGTGAGCTTTGACGGCGTGAGCGAACAGATCAACGACTACGTTGCGACGGCACCCGCCAACGGCGTGCTGCGATCGGTCAATGAGACCATCGCTGGCAATTGTCTGGTCAGTTGCACGCTTGTGATCACCGTTACCGGCACGTCGCCGTTGGGTGGGGCTGGCGACCTGTGGCCGGCCGGGTACACGGTCGGTGGACAGCCGGCGACTGGCGGAGCGTTTGGCATTGGTATCGGTCTGCCCGCTGCATTGGGTGGCGCTGACCCGCTGACGTGGACCCCTGGCCCTGCCATCGTCTCTGCTGGCAGCATTCGCATCGCGACGGCCGGCGTGTTCGGCGCTCCGGTTGCACTTGCCCCCGCGACATTCTTCGGCGGCGCGGCTGGCTGGAACGGTGTGCTGGGTGTTGCGCTGGGTAACGGTGCCACCGGGACCGGCGTCCAGGACATGATTGAACTGACGGTCACTCTGCAGAAAGCTCCCGAGCCGTCGTCGCTGGCGCTGCTCGGCTTGGGCGCGATGGGCCTGATCGCCCGCCGCCGCAAGTAATTCAGACCGGCCTTTGAATAGGACATCTCACCCTAGCCCCCAGAGTTTCTGGGGGCTTTTTTTATTTTGTAGGGCGGTTGAGTTCCTATCGAGCGCAATTCGAAAGAGACGGATCGGTTAAAGCAATCATCAGGGGAAAGGCGGCATCCTGTTCGCGGTTGGGAAGAGAGCGCAGAACTGGGCTATTCCGTTGTTCTCGACCGGATAAGTCGTATTCTTGCGGATAGGTCGTATTCCTGAATTGCGGTCCCTGCATTTCAAGATACTGGCGGAAGCTGCCCCAGAACCGTCACCCCCGCGAAGGCGAGGGTCCAGAGTGATTGGAAAATCTCTGGATTCCCCGCTTGCGCGGGAATGACAAAGCATCGCTACACGGGTATTGGGATGGCTTCTGGTGCTTGCCCGTCGATCCAAGTCGCGACCGTCAGGGCGGGTTCCTGGCATCAGGTAATGCCAACCCGCCCGCCACGGCGAATCTGCGACTTGCTTACGCGCGCGGCTCGGTTCAAACGCTACCAGTATCAATTTTTCCTTGACACGAACAAGGCAACGTATTTACTATTATGTCGGGTTGACTTGGCGGTTGTTGGGCTCGCCTGGCATGGAGCGCCTTTGAATGCACAAGAAACAACCTCTGCAAATTGCGTTTCTAGCGTGCTCGGGCGCCGTGTTCACGTCCATGGTTGCGCGACCGCTCGTGAGCTTCGGCGACATCGTCGTCAGCCAGTTGCCGACACGAATAAACGGCGCTGTCTCCGATACCGCGTTCCTTGATTTCGGCTCGCCCGCCTGGCAGTTGGCTGCGGACGACTTCATGCTGAATCAGGCCGCGACGATCAGCCGTTGCACCTTCTGGGGCTTCTACGGCAGCAATTTCGACAAGTGGGAGGAAATGCCGCCTGCCAGCCAGACGATCCGATTGCAGATTCTGGAGCCTCGCCCCGTCGATGGGATGCCCGGAAACGTGTTATACGAAGAATCGTTTGTTGATCCTCCCCGGATCGAGACAGGTTTATTTATTTCGCTGGGCGCTCATCCAAGGGAGTTTCGTTACGATGTTGACCTGACTGTTCCTTGGAGTCTTGCACCGGGTACGCAATACTGGCTTGGTATCACCCAAATCGGTGTAGAAGAAAGCCGTTTCCGCTGGGAGGTCGCCCTAGGAAATGGATCGCCTTATGCGTTTACAAACCCCTTTACCGATTGGCGACGTTCCGGTTCGGCCAATCTTGCCTTTCAACTAATAGCGGTTCCCGAGCCGTCGTCGCTGGCGCTGCTCGGCTTGGGCGCGATGGGCCTGATCGCCCGCCGCCGCAAGTAAGACTTGCTGCATAGTTGAAGAGAACAATCAAACCGGCTCCCGATTTTGGGGGCCGGTTTTCTTTTTACGAGGTACGAGTTAATCCGTCGGCCACATCGCTGATCGTGCGAAGCTGCCAACCATCGCGCTTGCACCGCGCGAGCCAAGTTCCGAGCGCGTCGTCAAAGCCGGAGCGCAATCCGAAAACCCATTCGTGCACCCCGATGAGCAGCAGGCCGCTCCTGTGCGTGCTCGCCTGTGCGTGGGTTGTCCATTTGTCCAGCAGAAGGCGGATTGCGCTCGCAGGGTCGTCTGATGCAGCGCGATCCGTGAGGTCCCAGTCATCGGTTCGCACGGGAAAACGAATCAGCTCGCGCGAAATCCGATAGGGCCCAGCCGCCGGGTCGCGCTCGGCGTTCCAGCGAAAGCCGTGTCGCGCCAGTGCCGGCAGCAGCGGCACGCTCCACGCGGATTCGGGCGAGCGGAAGCCGATCGGCCGAACGCCAAGTTCAGCGAAGCAAGCAAGCGCGCCCTGAAGCATGTTGTCGAGGTTGGCGCGAGACAGATCGCGCGGACGTTCGTGGCGATAGCCGTGACAGGCGATCTCGTGGCCGGCATCGCGAATTCGCGCGATACGCTGCGGGTGCGATCGGCAGAGGTCGGCGACGACGTTGAACGTGATCCGCAGCCCGTGCGCGTCCAGCAGCGACAGCAGGCGGTCCGTCCCAGGATCGGCGAAAGCTGCTCCCGTCTCGCCGGCGAAATGCCCCTCGAAATCACAGAACAGGCAACAAGTCGGTTCGGCCGGCGCGGGCAGGCTGTGCAGCCGCGACCTGGCATAAACCGTCATGCGTCGTCGGCGTTTCTCAATCCAGCGAGACAGGGCACCCAAGAGAGGCTCCAAAGGCGCGTGGCGCGGCAGTCGCGGCATCGCGCGAAGTAGCTCCGCGTTGGAATTGTAGACCGCGTCGACCGCGGGCGACACAATAGAGAGTTATGTTGAAAAGCGCGCCCGGATCGACAGACGGCGAATCCATGACAACGGAAGTTAATTCGGCCGACGCAGTGCGCCCGTGTCCGCTTTGCGGTGCCGAAGGGGCGGCGCAGCTGTTTGCAGGGGGGGATACGGTCTACCAAACCGGGGGCCGGTGGAGCGTGGTCCGCTGCACGGCGTGCGGAATGATGTTCGTTGATCCGGCCGTGCCTGCGGACGAGATGGGGCGGTACTACCCCAGTTCCTATGCGGCGCATGCGGCAGCCGGCGCGGACGGCAGGCGAAGGCGGCGTGATCCGTGGGACCGGTTGGTTTCCTGGGGCGAGGCCCGACTGCTCGACGTCGGGTGCGGTAGCGGTGGTTATCTGGCGCGGATGCGCGATCGCGGCTGGCGATGCGTCGGCATCGAACCGTCCGCAGCGGCGGTGGCGGCGGCGCGGGCGGCCGGATTGGATGTCGTGCAGGGAGTGCTGCCGGGGGGGCAGGTCACTGGTCCGTTTGAAGTCGCCGTGATGCTCGGCGTCGTGGGTTGTGTACCCGATCCACTTGCGACGCTTCGCGCCATTCGAGAATTGCTCGTGCCCGGGGGGCAGTTCATCGTGTCAGTACACAATGCGGCGTCGGCAGCGGCGGAGCGATTCGGTCCGTACTGGCAGGGGTGGGACATGCCTCGTCACTACTCGCATTTTACGCCGGTCACGATGCGAATGATGCTGGAGCGCGCCGGGTTTGAGCGCATCCGGCTCTCGTGGCGGCGGCGTTCGTCGCGCTGGCGGCATTCGGCGCGCGCCCTGCTTCGCGAGCAACGGGGAAGCCGGCTGATGGAATGGACGGCTCGCTCGCGCCTTGTGGCGAGTTGGATGTCGGCGGTTCATGGTCGAGGGTCGCGCTCGGATGAGATCATTGCCGAGGCCGTCCGATGAGCGACGCGGTCGACGACGTGCTTCAACGATCGCTCGGCGCGTTGGATGAGTTGCGCGGGCGCATTCGGGGCGAGGTGCGGGCCGATCGGCTCTCGCGGGCGTTGTACTCAACCGATGCCAGCATCTATCAGATGACGCCATCCGGCGTCGTACTGCCCCGAACCGTCGAAGATGTCTGCGAGACCGTTCGAGCCTGCGCGCGGCACGGCGCGCCGATCACCGCGCGCGGCGCGGGGACGGGTCTTGCCGGCGGGGCGGTGAACATTGGCGTCCAACTTGATTGCTCGCGGTACTTGAATCGGATCATCGCGGTGGACGCTGCGCGACGGATGGCCGTCGTCGAACCGGGCGTGGTGCTCGATGAGCTGAATGCGTCGCTGGCGCCGATGGGGCTGCACTTCGCGCCGGACGTGGCGACGAGCAGCAGGGCGACGCTCGGGGGCATGATCGCGAACAATTCCTGCGGGGCGCACTCGGTACTGGTCGGCCGCACGGTGGATCATGTGCTCGCGCTGGAAGCTGTCCTGTCGGATGGATCGGTGGCGCGGTGGGGCGAAGGCGCGGCGCTGGCGGAGCTGGAGCGAACGCGCGGGCCGATTCGGCCGTCCCGGCTGGCGGTCGATGCGGAGCGGACGCTGGCAGGAATTGCAACCGAGTTCACATCGGAGATCGCCGCGCGCTACCCGAAAGTGATGCGTCGCAACGGCGGCTACGCGCTGGACCGGCTGCGAAGCGAAGGCGGGCGCATCAACGTCGAGACGGTCCTCTGCGGCAGCGAGGGGACGCTGGCGATTGTGACGGCCGCGGTGGTGAAGCTGATGCCGCTGCCCACGTGCCGGGGGTTGGTCGTCGCGCATTTCACGGAGTTGCTGGATGCGCTCGCGGCAACGCCGGTCTGCCTTGAACACGGCCCCGCAGCGGTCGAGTTGATCGACAAGCTGATCCTCGACGCCGCGAGAGAAAGCAAGCACGGCGCGGCGCGCGATCGGCTGATTGAGGGCGATCCGCGCGGGATCCTCGTGGTAGAACTTTATGACGACTCGCCGTCGCAGTTGAGCGAGCGGCTTCATGCCGTCGCGGCCGATCTTCGTCAGCGCGGCATGGGCTATGCGTGGCCCGTGGTGACGGACGCGGCGGAGCAGGCGGGCGTGTGGAACCTGCGCAAGGCCGGTCTGGGTCTGTTGATGTCCCGCCCCGGCGAGCGGCAACCATACGACTTTGTGGACGACTGTGCCGTGGATCCGGCACGGCTGCGGGACTTCATCGCGCGATTCATGGCCGTGTTGCGAGAAGAGGGCGTCGAGGAATGCAGCTACTACGCTCATGCAAGCGTCGGCTGTCTGCACGTCAAACCTGTGCTCAACCTGCGGCGATTGTCCGACGTGCGTCGCATGCTTCGCGTGGCTGATCGGATCAGCGCGCTGACGCTGGAGTTCGGCGGCGCTCTAACGGGGGAGCACGGCGACGGGCTGGTGCGAAGTTGCTGGCTGGAGCGGATGTTCGGGCCGGCACTGGTGGGCGCGTTCGCACGGGTGAAGGCGGCGTTCGATCCCGGCAACATTCTCAATCCCGGGAAGATTGTCTCGCCGCGGGGAATGGCTGACAACCTTCGCTGGCGGCCGGTTGAGGACGAGCTTCCCCGATGCAGCGCGGGTCAACCCGGGCGCGAGTCCGCTGCGCACTCGCCGGTTGAATTGACGGTGCTGGACTTTTCGGCGCAAGGTGGCATGGCGGGCCTTGCCGAAATGTGCAGCGGTGTCGGTCAGTGCCGCTCGCGCCTCGTTGGAACCATGTGCCCGTCCTACATGGCGACCGGCGACGAACGCGACACGACGCGAGGCCGGGCCAATGCGCTGCGGCTGGCGCTGGGCGATCATGGATTGCTGCACGGGCTGGACGATCCCGCGCTGGACGAGGTGATGGACCTGTGCCTTTCGTGCAAGGCGTGCAAGACCGAGTGTCCGACGGGCGTCGACATGGCGAAGCTGAAGGCGGAGTGGCTGTGCCGGCGAAATGAGCATGCCGGCGTGCCGTGGCGCAGCCGGGCCGTGGCGGCGATGCCGGGGCTTGCGAAGTGGGTGAGCCTCGCGCCGGGTGTTGCCAACGCCGTGATGCAGTCGCGATGGACGCGTGCGGCAATGGAGCGATTGATCGGGCTGGACCGTCGCATCGCGCCGCCGAGGCTGGCGAACCAGACGTTTCGCGGGTGGTGGCGCCGGGCGTCACGAAACATCTCGCGCCGGGGCAAGGCGGCAGCAAGCGGCGAAGTTGTCTATTTCGTCGATACATGGACGAACTACTATGCGCCGCAGGTCGGCATCGCAGCGGTGCGCGTGCTGGAATCGCTCGATTTTCGCGTCCGGATCGTTGACAACGTCTGCTGCGGGCGACCGGCGATCAGCAAGGGACTTTTGCACGATTCGGCGCGGCTGGCCGAGCGCAACATCGCTCTGCTCGCGCCATTTGCCGAAGCGGGCGTGCCGATCGTCGGCACGGAGCCGAGTTGCATTCTCACTTTCAGTGACGAAGTGCCGCAGTTCGTGCGCTCGAACGAAGCGCGGCAGGTTGCGCGGCAGGCCATGATGATCGAGTCGTTACTGGCAGCGCACACGGACGCTTTGCGCCGGCTCGCGCTGCCCGGGCGCTCGCGCGTGGTGTATCACGCGCACTGCCACCAGAAGGCGATGCCCGGCTCGGCCGATGCGATGGCGGCGCTCGGCGCGGTCTGCGATGCAACGGAGATTCCCAGCGGCTGCTGCGGCATGGCCGGCTCGTTCGGCCACGAGGTTGAGCACTACGACGTGGCTCGCGCGATCGGCGAGCAGCGATTGTTTCCCGCTGTGCGGGCGCGCGATGGAGCGCGGGTCGCGGTCTCGGGCTTCTCTTGTCGTGAACAAATTGCGCACCACACAGCGGAGCGACCGGCGCACCTCATCGAAGTGGTCGCGGAGGTTCTTCGTGCCGGAAATGTTGTTTCTTGAGCTTCTCGCGTCGCGTCAGCCGTCTATCCCAGGCGCGAGCGCCGACGAGCGAGCACCCGATGCGTCCAAGCTTGTGCTGGTGTCGATGGGGCAAGGTTGCCGGTGATGCGCTTTGGATTTGCCTTATGGCCGCATGCCTGCGAGGTTCGCGCGAAAATAGGCAATCGTCCGTTTGAAACCCTCGCGCCATGGCATTGAGGGCTGCCAGCCCAGCGCCTCCCTGGCTCGGCTCAAGTCGGGCCGGCGTCGTTCGGGATCGTTCATGGGCCGATCTGTGAAGATCAGCGGGCTTTTGCTGCCGCAAGACTCGATCACGGCCTGCGCCACCTCTTTGATGGTGATCTCTGAATCGTTCCCGATGTTGATCGGATCGACTACATCACTGTCCGCCGTGCGGCAGATCGCTTCCACGAGGTCATCGACGTAACAGAAAGAACGCGTCTGCGAGCCGTCGCCGTGGATCGTCAGTGGTTTGCCGGATAGAGCCTGCGAAATGAAGTTCGGCAGGGCGCGGCCGTCGTCAGCGCGCATGTGCGGCCCGTAGGTATTGAAGATTCGCACGATCCGCGTGTGAAGACCGTGCATCCGGTGATACGTCATGGTCATGGCTTCGGCGAAGCGCTTGCCTTCGTCGTAGGGCGCGCGCGGCCCGAGCGTGTTGACGTTGCCGCGATAGGTTTCCTTTTGTGGATGGTGCTCCGGGGGCGGGTCGCCGTAGCACTCGCTGGTCGATGCCTGGAGAAAGAGCGCGTTCTTGGCGCGGGCGAGATCGAGGAGATTCTTCACGCCGATGCTGCAGGTGAGCATGATCTCAACGGCCTTGGTGTCGAAATCCGCTGGACTGGCTGGGCAGGCGAAGTTGAAAATGCGATCGATGGGGCCGGGCAGCGCCAACGGTTGTTCAATGTCGTGCCGAATGAACTCAAACCCGGGCAGGGCCTGGAGCGCTCGCACGTTTGCGTCGCTTCCGGTCACCATGTTGTCCATTCCGATGACGCGATGGCCCGCTAGCGCGAAGCGCCGCGACAGGTGATAGCCAATGAATCCGGCTGCACCGGTGACCAGGATGTTCATGATTTGAGCTCACGTTTCAGCGGAGTTTGCCGCCGTGTGCCTTGGGATGCGATTCGCGCGATTCTAACCGCCGGTCATCTGCTGCAACCGCTGCCGCGCGTCTCCAATTGACTCGATGCGCAGACCGAATCGCTCGTTGACCTTCACGGCCTTCCCTGAGCCGATCGCCTGATTGTTCACCATCAGGTCCAGGTCGCTGTCAACCGTCCGTTCGAATTCCAGGATATTGCCCGGCGTCAGTTTCAGAATCTCGACCATGCGTATCGGCCGCTGGGCCAGCCGGACAACGACCGGGACGCGGAGCTTCAAGACACGCTTGAGCTTGGGTGAAAGAACGACGGCGGGAGGTGTGGATGGCGGCGGTGCCGCGGCATTCGCAGAAGACGAATGGTTGGACACAGCCTCGCCGGCGGGACGAACTGCCGGAGTCTTGTCCCTTGCGGCGTCCTCCCGAACGGCTGAATGCGGCGCGGATGTCGGTGCCGACGCGGAAGGCTCCGCTTCACCTAGCGCGGCGGATTGTTCCTTCAGCGCCGGCTCAAGCGTCGACGACACATCGTTGGCGAGGGTTTCCACCGCCGCCTGTGCGTCGTTCAAGGCCGTATCCAGTTCGGTTTGACTCAGCATGAATCCTGTAACGGCCCGGGTAATCGCTTTCGGGACGCGCGAGCGCAGTTTTCGCCGACTTGTCCTGACGCCCCGCCCACGCGCGGCATCAGGAATTATCGACCCCGCATTGCGCCGACTTGACGGTACGCGCGGCCTGATCGCCTGCCCGCGACCACTCCATGCGGGAATTGCGCGACAAGGCTCACTAGCTGTGCTGATCCGGGTCGTACTCCAGGCCGTAGTGCTTCATTTTCTTGTACAGCGTCGTGCGATTGATCTGGAGCATCTCGGCGGTCGTCTGCCGGTTCCAGCGGTTGAGCTTGAGCGCGGCTTCAAGAATCTGCCGCTCCGGCTCTTCCATCGCGTCCTTGAGCGACATCGCCGCGAACTGGTGGATCGTGAACCACTTGCCGGATGGCGCGGCCGGCGCCGTCGTGCCGACGGGGCTTCCCTCCGCGGCGGCCGATGCCTTCAGTGAGGCCTCTTCGACGATCGCCGGCGGCAAGTCCTCGGGCTGGATGAATTTGCCGCGGCAGAGGACGACGGCCCGCTCCAGGGCGTTTTCCAGCTCGCGTACGTTGCCGGGCCAGTGGTAGCGCTGAAGCGTCGTGAGCGTTTCGGGCGACAGGCCGACGATCTCTTTTTTCAATTCTGCGCGATGCTTGGCGAGAAAGTGCTGCGCGAGCAGTTCGATGTCGCCCAGCCGCTCCACGAGCGGCGGGACGTGCAGTGACAGAACGTTAACGCGATAGTACAGATCCTGGCGGAACCGCCCGGCTTCGACTTCGCGCTTGAGATCGACGTTGGACGCCAGGATGACGCGCACGTCGGCGTTGATCGTTTTGTTCGACCCGACCGGCTCGTAGCGCCGCTCCTGCAGGACGCGAAGCAGTTTCACCTGAAGCGCCGGCGACGCCGAATTGATTTCATCTAGAAAAATCGTTCCGCCTTCAGCCGCCTTGAACTTGCCCTCTTTATCCGCCACCGCACCGGTGAACGCGCCCTTGGCATGGCCAAACAGCTCTGATTCAAGGAGGCCTTCGGGGATCGCGCCGCACGAAACCTCGATGAACGGCTTGTCGCGCCGATCGGATCGGTGATGAACCGCTCGCGCGATCAGGCTCTTGCCCGTGCCCGATTCGCCGGAGATGAGAACGGTTGTGCGGCTCTCGGCGACGCTCTCGATGAGGTCGAACAGCTTGAGCATTTTGTAGTCGTGGCCGACGACGTTTTCCAAACCGTAACGCAGTTCGAGTTGCTGCTTCAGCGTGCGATTCTCGCGCAGAAGCGACTGCTGCCGCACGGCTCGTTGCACAACGAGGCGAATCTCGTCATCGGAGAGCGGCTTGGTGAGATAGTCGTACGCGCCCATCTTGATCGCCTCGACGGCCGATTCGATCGTGCCGTAGCCCGTGATGACGATCGTCACGATGTCGGGATGCCGGTCACGAATGATGCGCAGTAACTCGAAACCGTCGGCCTTGGGCATGTTCACATCGGTGATGACGACGCTGTAGGGTTGCGCGGCAAGCTTGAGCACGGCGGCATCCACCGACTCGACCGCGTCCACCTTGTAGGACTCAAGCTGGAGAAAATCGCTCAACGACTCGCCGATCAGCCGGTCGTCATCGACGATGAGCACGCGGTCCCCCGTGTTTGGCGCAGCCGATTGCGGGTCCGACGTGGCGTTCGTCCGGGGCTTCGTGGTTGCCGGTGCCTTGGTCATGGCGTGGTTCTCCGTGCCTCAAAGAGCCGATTGCGCGAGCAATCGAGTGCATTTATCCTTGCGCCGATTGCACAGGCAATCGAAGCCGTGTCTCGTCAACCGACCGCGCGAGCAGCCGGGAAAAAAACTAAGTCGACCGGGGCAGCGGGCCTCGGTTAGGCAGTCGTGGATCGTGAACCGGGATTGATACAACCATCTCCGCGCCGCGTGGATTGCCGCGCCGCGCTTCGATCGACCCACCGCATTTTTCGATCAATTCGCGGCAGACGGCTAGCCCCAGCCCTGTGCCCTTGCCCGGTGCTTTCGTGGTGAAGAACGGCTCGAAAATCTTTTGCACGTCGTCAGGCAGTCCCGAACCGGTATCGCAGAACGTGACGATGCATCGGGCGGAATCCTCCCGGCCGTCGAGGCGCGTCGTGATGGAGAGCGTACCGCCGTCCGGCATGGCGTCGATGGCGTTCTTGATGAGATTGCAGAACACCTGAAAGATGCTGCTGCCGCGGACGACGGGCGTATCAGTCTGGTGGAAGTGACAGACGACGGTCACTTTGCAGTCGTGGGCCCGCGCCTCCATGGCGGTGACAGCGTCCTCGACGATCTTGTTGACGGTTGCCTGCT
The DNA here is from genome assembly GCA_007753915.1 of Phycisphaerae bacterium RAS2. NCBI lineage: Bacteria > Pseudomonadati > Planctomycetota > Phycisphaerae > Phycisphaerae bacterium RAS2. Next base: position 3,117,719 of record CP036352.1, on the reverse strand, counting down.
CAAAGGCGGGCGGGGCGCTGCGGTAGAACTCCAGTAGGCCGACGATGATCTCGCTCATGCGCGTTGCGCCTGTCTTCGCGTTCTCCAGGTAGCGCAGGAGCGAAGCATCCAGCGGCTGTCCGCGCGCCGGCGCCATTTGCTCCAATCGGCGAATCGCCAGATTGATGTAGCGCATCACGCCATCGAGCGGATTGTTCAGTTCGTGCGCGACCCGTGCCGCCAGTTTGCCGACCGCGGCGAGGCGCTCCGACACCGCGAGCCGCCGCTCCAGCGTCGCGCGCGAGGTGACATCCTCCACACACAACACGCCGCCCGCTCCCACCCCGGCACGGTCGAGCGGCCGAAGCGCCAGCAAGTCAATTTGATAGACGGATTGAGAGCCGTCTTCGCGGGCGACTGAGATGTCCAGCCGCCGGGGCCGTCGTTGATCGACGACGCGGCGCAGTTCGGTCCGCCATTCTTCGTAGTTGCTCTGACTCGCAAGACGTGCGAGCAGATCGGGAACATCGGGCAGGTCGGGCAGAAGCCGGCGCGCCGTGTCGTTTCGATGCACGACTTGCAGCGATCGGTCAAAGACGATCACGCCGGCCGAAAGGGCATCCATGGCGAGCAGTGCCGTCTGATCGGTCATCGACGGGCTGGCGATCGTGTTGGTTGGCGTTCGCGGCATCGGTTCCGCCTGTCCCCGGCTTGCGGCCATGCTGGATGTTGCTTGCATGCAACAGAACCGCGATTCGGAAAGCCCTCGCGGGATGCGCATCAGCGGCCATTTGAGTATCGGCATGGTGTGAGTTGGCTTCAGGAGACGCGTTGAGTTTTGGCAACGTTAGCAGTTGGTGGCGCAGATATCGGACGTTGTGGTATGATCCCGTGCATCTGCTCGCGTTGCGGGGCAGGCGTGCCGGCCCTAGCATGGCATTCGGAAAACGCCCAAAAACGGCGTCAGACGGGCTGGGAGCACCCGGACCGGGCAAGGTGTCCGGCTGGGGCAGCGTCTGTCTCTGATGGAGCTTTCACAAATGATTGTCGGAACGGTGAAGGAGATTAAGCCGGACGAATATCGCGTGGGAATCATTCCGGCCGGGGCGGGGGAATTGGTTCGCGCGGGACATACCGTGCTGGTGGAGCACGACGCCGGAAACGGCTCGGGATTCACCGACCTGGAATACACCAATGCCGGGGCCAAGCTGGTGAAGACCGCCGAAGAAGTGTTCGCCAAGGCCGACATGATCGTGAAAGTGAAGGAGCCGCAGCCCGTGGAGTGCAAGATGCTCCGCGAGGGCCAGGTCTGCTTCACTTATTTCCATTTCGCGGCGGATCGCAAACTGACCGAGGGCATCGTCGCAAGCAAGTGCGTGGCCATCGCGTATGAAACCGTGCGCGATCGGCAAGGCCGACTCCCGCTGCTGACGCCGATGAGTGAAGTTGCCGGGAAGATGAGCGTGCAGGAGGGTGCGAAGTACCTTGAGCGCCCGATGATGGGCCGCGGCATTCTGCTGGGCGGCGTGCCGGGTGTCGAACCGGCGACCGTTCTGATCCTTGGTGCGGGCATCGTTGGCACCAACGCGGCGAAGGTGGCGGCGGGCCTGGGCGCGCACGTCGTAATGCTGGATGTCAATCTCGAACGGTTGCGTTACCTGTCGGATGTGATGCCGGCGAATGTGCAGTTGGTCTATAGCGATGCAGCGCGGATTCGTGAGCACATCGCACAGGCCGATCTGGTGATCGGGGCGGTGCTGATCCCCGGCGCGAAGTGTCCAATGTTGATCCCGCGCGATTATCTCAAACTGATGAAGCCCGGCGCGGTGATCGTGGATGTCGGCGTCGATCAGGGCGGCTGCTGCGAGACGATTCGTCCGACCACGCACCAGGAGCCGACTTACATCGTCGAAGATGTCGTTCATTACGGCGTGGCGAACATGCCCGGCGCCGTGGGGCGGACCAGTACGATTGCGCTGACCAACGCGACCATGCCGTATGCAATTCGGCTGGCTAACATGGGGTATAAAGCTGCGCTGGCGGCCGATCCGGGACTGGCGGATGGCATGGAAGTCTATCGGGGCTACGTGACGAACGCGGCCGTGGCGAAGGATTTTGGAATGGAGCACCGGCCGTACAAGGCGTGAGAACCGAGGTGTGAGACCTGAAGAGAACCCGCTCCCTGATGGTCGCGGCTCGGATGGGGTAGCGGCTCAAGGCTTAACGAGAATGAATGCCAAGAAGTGGACGATTGTAGGAATATCCCTCGCGGTCATTGTGATGATCGTCGGCGCGGTGAGCATTTCGAACATGTCGCTGTCGATCTCCGCGCTCGACGGCCTGCAGGAGCCGGCGACCAAGGGCAGCCTCGTGATTCCCGTCACCGCGACGGGCACGGTTGAGGCCAAGCGATTGATCACGATCAAGAGCAAGGCCGGCGGCATCGTTCAGGAAATCCCCGTCGTCGAAGGCCAGATGGTCAAAGAGGGCGACGTGCTGATTCAGCTTGACCCCGTTGACGAGAAGCGCAACGTGGAATCGCGACAGGCCGACCTGGACCGGGCGCGTTCGGCACACGACAAAGCCAAGATCGCCCTTGAGAATCAGAAATTGGACCTGCCGCTGCAGACGATGCTGGCGCAGGCGCAGGTTGTCGATGCGCAGGCCATGTACGAGCAGGCGGAGTTCCAATGGAACAAGATGCAGGGCTATCAGAAGGACAACGTCGCCGGCGATGTCGAAGTCGTGCAGACCAAGTCGTCGTTTGAGAAGGCCAAGGCCGCCTTGGAGATGGCCAAGACGCGCCTGCAACAGGCGAAGAACAACGAGCGAATCGTTCTCGACAGCGCTCAACAGGATGTGGTACAGGCCGAGGCGACGCTTCGCGCCGCACAAAAGGCGCTCGACGAAGCGCAGCTGCGGCTGGATGAAACGGTCGTGAAGGCGAAGTCCGCCGGAATGGTCTATTCGATCCAGGTGAAGGAAGGCGAGGCGATTCAGAGCGGCACGCAAAGCTTCACCGGCGGCACGCCGTTGATGGTGCTGGCTGATGTGAGCGCCATGTTCGTCATCGCGCAAGTGGACGAGGCGGACATCGGTGCGATTCGCGAGATCGCGCCCGACTATGCCCGGCCGGGCACGACGACCAAGCTGGCGGCCGCGGAGTACGAGGCGCGAGCGCAGGAAGTCGTCGACAAGATGACGAATCGCATCGTGTCGGTGACGGTGGAAGCGTATCGATCCGAGGACTTCCAGGGCGTGATCGAGCTGATCGACCCCGAGACCCAGAAGATCAACAACGCCCTTGCATTCAACGTGCGCGTGCGACTGGTCGGCAAGGACCTTGAGAAGCTCCACGGTCTGCAGGCGGACTTGTCCTTCACGACGGACAAGCTGGACGACGTGGTGCTGGTCAAGAACGAGGCGCTGGTCAGCGAAGGGCGCGATTGCTACGTGTACATCCCGTGGCGGCCGAACTCGCGCGCCCGGTGGGACGAGAAAAAAGTATCCGTGAAGATCGGCAAGACCGATGGAACCTTTACGGAGATTGTCTCGGGCATCAAGGCCGGCGACCCGGTCTGGGTGAAGCGTCCGGTGAAGACGGAGCGCGAAAAAGCCCAGCAACAGGGGTGACGGCGCGGCATGAGCAAACCGCTGATTCAGATTCGCTCGCTGGCCAAGCACTATGAAATGGGCACGACGGTGGTCCGCGCGCTGGACGGCGTCGATCTTGACGTATACTCCGGCGAGATGATCTCCATCACCGGCGCCTCGGGCAGCGGCAAGAGCACGCTCATGCATCTGCTGGGCTGCCTCGACCGGCCGACCGCGGGAGAATACTGGCTCGATGGAGACCTGGTCAGCCACATGACCGACCGTCAACTGGCGATCGTGCGCAACAGCAAGATCGGCTTCGTGTTTCAGACGTTCAATCTTATCCAGCGGACGAGTGCGGTGGACAACGTCGCCGTGCCGCTGTTTTACGCGCGGCGCACGCGAACGCGCGAGCCGTCGCTGAAGGCCTTGGAACGTGTCGGGCTGGCAGAGCGGGCCTTTCACACGCCGGCGGAACTGTCGGGCGGCGAGCGCCAGCGCGTTGCGATTGCGCGGGCGATCGTGAACGAGCCGAAGATTCTGCTGGCCGACGAACCGACGGGAAATCTCGACAGCCGCACCGGTCGGCAGATCATGGAAATCTTTCACGAGCTGAACCGCTCGGGCGTGACGATCATCCTTGTGACGCACGAAATGTCGGTGGCGGTGCAGGCGCAGCGCGTCGTGCGCATGAAGGACGGGAAGAAACTGGAAGACCGCGCGATCGATTCCACGTTTCGAAGCGAATTGCTTTCGACCGAACCGCGCGAGCCGGAGCGCTCGCCGCCGACGGCGCGGGCGATTGGAGTGTAGCGGGCGATGTTTTTCTTTCGCATCGTGATGATGGCGCTGCGCAGCCTGTGGATTCATCCCCTGCGCAGCATCCTCGCGACGCTCGGTGTCATCATCGGCGTGGCTGCGGTCGTCGCGGCGATGGCGATCCTCAAGGGCATGGGCGCGCGGATGGAAAGCGGCTTCGCCTCGATGGGGTCGAACAAGATATTCATCGGTGCGGCGGTGCAGCGACGCTCCGGTCGCATGGTCGGCACGTTTGATTCCATCAAGTACGAAGACGCTCTGGCGATTGACAAGGAGTGCGGCGCCGTCGCCAAGGTTATGCCGCAGGTGACGAGCAGCTCCACGATCAAGTTTCTGTCGAAGAACACGACCGCGTCCGTCCTCGGCGCGAGCGAGATTTATCCCGACATCAACAACCACAAGGTGTCCGAAGGGTCGTTTTTCACCCGGACCGACGTGCAGGGCGGCGCGGCCGTCGTGGTGCTCGGGGCGAAAGTGAAGCAGGAATTGTTCGGCGGTCGCCCGGCGATCGATGAGAAGGTGAAAATCTCCGGACTGCTGGGCACGCGAACCTTCACGGTGATCGGCGTGATGGAGGAGAAGGGCAACGTCGCGTTCACCGACGTGGACCAGCAGGTGGTCGTGCCGATCACGGCGGCGATGGAGCGGTTGTATGGACTGAAGTCGGTTCACGCGATACTTGCCGAAGCATTGTCGCCGTCGGACCAGGACATCGAGCGGGCCAAGGAACAGATCAAGAAAGTGCTTCGTCAGCGGCACAAGATTCGCGCGGGCCAGCAGGACGATTTCCAGGTGCAGGCGCAGCGCGAGTTCGTGACGCAGTTCGCACAGTTTCAGATCATCGCCGGCGTTGTGTTGTGGTCCATCGCGGGGATCAGCCTCGTGGTGGGCGGCATCGGCATCATGAACATCATGCTCGTGGCGGTGACGGAGCGCACGCGCGAGATCGGTGTGCGCATGGCAATGGGGGCGCAGCGCAGCGACGTGCTGAACCAGTTTCTGGTGGAAGCGAGCATTGTGTCGTTGCTGGGCGGTGCGGCCGGCGTGCTGACCGGCTGGGGTCTGGCGAGGACGATCGAGAAGATCACGCGCGTGATGGAGACCATCACGACGAGCGGGGCGGTGCTGATGGCGCTGGGCATGGCAACCGTCGTGGGGATCATCAGCGGAATATACCCGGCGTGGAAAGCGTCGCGTCTGGACCCGGTGGAAGCGCTCCGATATGAGTAGTGAATGGCGAGATCGAATAGTAATAGAGAATGGCGAATGGCGAATAGCGAATGTAGAATGCCGGGTTGCGTAGGTAGAAGGGCAATTGGCCGAGTCGAGGAACAGTTTGTTGAGATGCTCGAAACAGCAATGTCACCGGTATCTTTCTGGCACATGGCTCAAGGCTAAAAGCTAGCGGCTCTTTCATGAAACAGGAAAAAGGTAAAACCGCGGTCTTCGCAGGCACCTTCGACCCGCCGACCTACGGGCACGTGGACATCATTCGCCGCAGCCGCCGCATTTTTGAGAAGACGATCGTGATGGTGGGGCGCAACCCGGAGAAGGAGCCGCTGTTCAACGAGCAGGAGCGCGTGGACATGCTCCGCGAGTTGTTGGCCGACTGGAAGGACGTGGAGGTCGAGTCGTATCCGGGGCTGACGATGGATTTTGTCCGTCGTCGCGGGGCGGACTTTATCGTGAAGGGGATTCGCGACGGTGACGATCTGCGAAGCGAGTTGCGCCAGGCGAACGTGAACATGATCGCCGGCGATGTGGAGACGGTGTTTCTGTTTACCACGGATCAGACGGCGCTGATCAGCAGCACGTTGATTCGGCAGATCTGGGAGATGGGGGGGCTGGATCGCGGCCACCTGGATCGGCTCGTGCCGCCGACCGTCGTGAAGCGGATGCAGGAGAAGCTGATGGATCAGAAGGCCAGGCCGAGCGAGGGCACATGACGGAGTTTGACGTAGCCAGGGCGGGCGGTCGGTGTTTCGTCACCGGGCGGGAGATTCAGCCGGGCGAGGTGTTCTATTCCGCGCTGCTGGAAGGCGCGCAGGGATTTGAGCGGCGAGACTTCTCCGCCGACGCATGGACCGGCCCCCCGGAAGGCTCGCTCTGTCACTTCAAGACGCGGCTGCCATCGAAGGAAGCGCCGAAAAAGACGTTTGTTGACACCGAGGCGCTCGTGACGTTCTTTGAGCGCCTGGCCGGTACGGAAGACCCCCTGCGCCGCCGATTCCGGTTTGTCCTGGCGCTGATGCTCTTGCGCAAGCGCGCGGTCAAGTACGAGCGGACGATTCGCGAAGGCGGCGACGAGTTCTGGGAGATGCGGCTGATGCGCGATCGCTCGCTGCACCGCGTGCTCAACCCCGCGCTCGACGACGCCCAGATTTCCGAGCTGACGGCCGAATTAAGCGTCATTCTCGCGGGGAACGCCGAATCGCTCGCAGGCGACGAAGCGACGGGCGATGCGCCGATGAATGGCGAGGCGACGGAGCCCAGCGCCATCAACGCGGCCAACCTCTAACGCGTGCATCTCCTTTGAACAAGCCTCCCTACCTGCGGATCGTGTTGTCCATACGACGTGGGATCGCCACAGCCGCGATCTTGCTGATTGCAGTGGGGACAGCCGGCTGCCCGCCGCGGCACGGGCCGGGCGTGTCGGGAACCACTGCGGAGCCGATCGCGCGCGAGACCGGGGAGATCGAGCGCGTGATTCGCGCGAACGGGGCGAAACTGAATGGGGCGCTGTGGTCGCCTTCGATCAGTGTGTACGCAGAGTTTCCGGATGAGCGCGCGGCGCGCCGGAGCTACAACCTCGAAGGGACGCTGCTGTTCCGTGCGCCGCGCGACCTGCGCATTGATCTGCGTCCGACGCTGGGCGATCCGGTGATGGGCATCGGATCGAACGCCGAGGACTACTGGCTCTGGATCGAACCCGAATTGCATCGAATGCGCTGGGGGCGGCATGTCCATGCGGGGATGCCCTGCGCGGGGGAGCTGCCGGTGCGGCCTGACCAGCTGGCGGCGGTGCTGCGGCCGGGGCTGCCGGATGACAGGAAGCTGCTCGGCCCGATCCGGACGTGGGGCCCGAACTACGACAAATTGCAATATATTCGGCGTGGCCTGGGAGACGGCCCGGTTGGCGAGCCGTGGCTGGTGGATCGTGAATACTGGGTCGAGCGCGTCGAGCCGTACATGGTTCGGCAGGTGGTCTTTCGCGATGCAATGGGGCGCATCGCCGTCAGCGCGCGGCTGGACGACTACCGCGCCGCGTGGGAGGGCGGGCCGCTGCTTCCGCACCAGGTCAACGTTCTTTGGCCGCGGGAGAATGCGCATTTCACGTTGCACGCGGACGGTTGGCGACCGATGGCGGGCGAGAAGGTTCACGCGCGTGCCTTTGCGCGACCCACGAACGAAACGCTTCCGGCCGGCGTGACCTCCATCGAACAGATCGACGCATTGTGTGAGTCCATGTCAACTTCGCCGACTTCCAGGCCGGCGGATTGACCCATGGCCGATCCCCCCAATAATCCCGCTATGACTCGATCTCTCGACAAGACTCGCCGACGTTGTTCGCTGTTCCTCGCATTGGCATGCGGCGCGGCGTGGTGCGGTGTTGGCACGACGGTCGCGCAGGAGCCGTGGAAGGGCACGCGCGTCTGGGTCGCGGGCGGTGACGAGTCGGCGTGGGTCGTCGCCGAAGGCCGCGTGCAGGGAGAGAAGCTGCCGACGATTCAAATGTGGCATGCCGGGGCTGCCGCGGCGGCAGACGCGCGGCCGGTCCAGAACTCGTTTCTCCAGCCGGTGGTGGGCAACGTGCTGCATGCGTCGGCCGACGCGCGGGCGCTTCGCGTCATGTTCTCCGACCTGACGACCGGTGACTACTACATCAATCGCGCGTGGTCCCCCGGAGCAAGCTGGAAAGAGCAATCGACGATCAGCCCATTGGCGTGGGGCGCCGACGCGACGGAGCCGGCTGTTTACGCCGCGATTCGCGGTGAAGACCTGCTGACACCGACCACGGCGCCGGCCGGCGACGCCGAAGACGACGACGAAATGCAACCTTCGACAGAGCTCCCTGCGGCGGAGCAGGTCGCGGTCGATGGAATGGCCGTGTTGGAACTGCGGCGCGGGCGATGGCGCCGAATGCAGGGCCCCGACGAGGCGGCCGCCGCGCGGCGGGTCTGGATCGCGGGCTGCGGTGGTCGAATACATCTGTATTGGCGCGACGGGAAGCAACTTCTGCATTCCGAGCGGGTTCGAAACCAGTGGAGCAAGCCGGTCGCCGTCGTGGAGGCGAGTGATTTTCTTCAGGCATGGGGCGGCGCGACGGCTGAAGGACCGGCGTTGATCATCGCCCGCGGCGACTCGGGAGAACGGGCGAGCCTGAATCTGTTCATGCGGCGGGAGTCCGACTGGATGGATGCCGGTCCGCTGCGAGCCGGCGAGGACGTGTTGCACGTTGATGTCGAGCGATGCAGCGCGGCGATTGTGCGGAAGCAGGTCGGAGTTGCGCGGGTTCGGCCGGACGGTGTTGTGGAGTTCGGGCTGGGTGAGCTGGGTCAGACGCCGCTGATGCGTTTCGCGCCGCTGGCGCTGGTCAGCGGGAATCCGGCGCTGGAGCAGCAATGGCGAGATTCGCTGGTGATGGCGGGGCTGCTGGCATTTCTGACGATTGTGATGTGGTGGCGGCGGGCCGACGTGGCGCTTCCGGTGATTCTACCGCCCGGCTTCGTGCTGGCGGCGGTCTGGCGGCGCGTGTTTGCGACGGTGTTTGATCTGCTGCCGGCCTACCTCATCACGCTGCCGTGGATTTATCCAAAACTGGATCCGCAGATGCTCCAGATGTACCCGAATGTGACCAATGAGCAACTTGCGGAAATGTGGGCGGCCATTCGAATCGAGCAATATGTAGCGATCGGCCTGTACGGGTTGTGGTGCCTGATCTTCGAGGCCACGATCGCGACCACGCCGGGCAAGGCGATCTTCGGTTGTCGCGTCGCCGCGGCCGACGGCGGCCGGCCGAGTCTCGGGGCGTGCGTTGTTCGCAATGCCGTGCGCTCGCTGATGGTGGCGATGGGCGTGCCGGGGCTGATGATCACGCTGATGACGATCGTGATTGTCTCGCGCAATCGGCAGCGCGTGGGAGACTTGCTCGCGCGAACCGTGGTGATCGAGCCGGCGCCGCCCGCGATCGAGGCGCCGCCGACGGACGAATCGGATCAGGAGTGACGTTCTGGCGTCGCGCATTGCAACGGGGGCGCGTTGCGCTATTCGATCGTGAGCATCTTCCGCAGGCGCTCCAACCGCTGCTTGAGTTCGGCGGGCGCGGCCGCGCGAATCGCATCAAGCGAAAAGGCCTCAATCGTAATCGACGCCGCGCAGGCGCCATGCGCCATGGCGGCCTTCAATGCGGCGTGATCGGTGCGGCCGGTCGAGGCGAGGTAGCCCATGAGTCCGCCGGCGAAACTGTCGCCCGCGCCGGTCGGGTCCTTCACGCGGTCGGTCGGGTAGGCCGGCAGAACGATGAAATCGTCGCGTGTCATCGCGACCGCGCCGTGCTCACCCTTCTTGATCACCACCAGTTTCGGCCCCATCGCGAGAACGTCGCGCCCGGCATCGAGCACGCTTGTCTTGCCGGTCAGCAGTCGTGCCTCGCCGTCGTTGAAGATGACGCCGTGCACGCATTGGAAGGTCTTGAGTAGGTCATCCCGCGCCGTGTCGATCCACAGGTTCATCGTGTCGCAGACGATCAGCTCCGGCTTGCGAAGCTGCGAGACGAACTCGCGCTGGACGGCCGGGTGCGTGTTGGCGAGAAAGACGAACTTCGAATCCCGAAATGGCTCGGGGATTTTGGGCGGGGCCTCGGCGACGATGTTCAGGTCGGTGCGAAGCGTCTGGGCGCTGTTCATGTCGCCGACATACTTGCCGGCCCAGCGAAACGTTTTCGAGCCGGCCCGCGTCTCCAGTCCCGACGTGTCGATCGGCTTGCCCGCGAACATGGCCCGAAAGGCATCCGGGAAATCATCGCCGACCGCGCCGACAAGGCGGACGGGCGAAAGCAGGCTCGCTGCGAAGGAGAAGTAAACGGCTGACCCGCCGAGCACGTCAGCGGCTTTGCCGTGGGGAGTTTCAACGGTGTCGATGCCGATGGTTCCGGTGACGAGAAGGGACATGTTGGTTTCGAATTCTCCGGGATTGCTCTTGATGGAAAGGCGACTTAACAATCCGATTGCACAAGTTGCAGATCCGCCGCGGCAGACAATCGAAGATTGAGCCTCGCCGAAAAGCGGTGAGTCACTCCACCGTCACGCTCTTGGCGAGGTTTCGCGGCTTGTCCACGTCGCAGCCGCGCAACACCGCCGCGTGGTACGCCAGCAGTTGCAGCGGGACAACACAGACGATCGGCTGAAGCAGCTCCGGCACGTCGGGCACATAAAAGACGTGCTCGGCGAGGCGCTTGATCTCGGTGTCGCCCTCGGTTGCGACGGCGATGACGCGGCCTTTTCGCGCTCGCACTTCCTCGATGTTCGTTATGACCTTCTCGTACTGGCTGTTCTTCGTCGCGATGAACACGACGGGCATGTCCTCGGTGATGAGCGCGATGGGGCCGTGCTTCATTTCGGCGGCCGGCATGCCTTCGGCGTGGATGTAGGAGATTTCCTTGAGCTTCAGCGCGCCCTCCAGCGCCGTGGGATAGTTGCAGCCGCGCCCGAGGAAGAGCCAGTTTTCCTTGTTCTTGAATCGATCCACGACTTCGCGGATGGCGTCACTCTGTTCGGTGATTCGGCGAATCTTTCCCGGCAGCGATTCCAGCGCTCGCAGATATTCCATCAGCATCGGCTGCGACAAGTGCCGTCGGCGCCCCAGCATCAGCGCCATCATTGTCAGCACCATCACTTGTCCGAGATAGGCTTTCGTGCTGGCGACACCGATTTCCGGCCCGACGTGCAGGTAAACGCCCGCATCGGTCTCGCGCGCGATCGTCGAGCCGACGGTGTTCACGATGCCCAGCGCGATCGCGCCCTTCTCCTTCGCCTCGCGCAGGGCCGCCAGCGTGTCGGCGGTCTCGCCCGACTGGCTGATGGCAATGACCACCGTGCCCGGTTCGACGACGGGATTGCGATAACGAAACTCCGATGCGTATTCGACCTCGGTCGGAATGCGCGACATGTCTTCAAACAGAAACTCGCCCACCAGCCCCGCGTGCCACGCCGTGCCGCAACCCGTCAGGACGATCCGTCGTACGCTCGCCAGATCGCGCGTCAGGCCGGCCAGGCCGCCCAGGTGAAGCCGCTCGTCCGACGTGCTGACCCGGCCGCGCATGCAGTCTTCCAGGGCGCTGGGCTGCTCGAAAATCTCCTTGAGCATGAAATGCTCATGGCCGCCCAGCTCGATGTCCTCGAGCGAAAGCTCCAGCTCGCTGACTTCCTTGGTGACCGGGACGTTGTCGAGCGTCGTCGTGCGAAAACCGTCGTCGGTGACAACGGCCATTTCGCCGTCCGACAAATAGACGACTTGCGTCATGTGCTGGACGATGGCCGCCGCGTCCGAAGCGACGACGAACTCGCCGTCGCCGATGCCGATGATCAGCGGGCTGCCCTTGCGCGCCGCGACGATCTTGCCCGGCTCCTGGCTGCTCATGACGGCGATGCCGTAAGTGCCGCGCACCTCGCGCAGAGCCGTGCGGACGGCGATTTCCAGATCGCCGTCGTAGAAATGACCGACCAGTTGCACGAGCACTTCTGTGTCGGTGTCGCTGCGGAACTGCACGCCGCGCGTCTCGAGATAAGTGCGCAGCGCCTGAAAGTTTTCAATGACGCCATTGTGAATCAGGGCGATGCGGCCCGTGGAATCAACATGCGGGTGGGCATTCAGGTCGGTCGGCGCGCCGTGGGTTGCCCAGCGCGTGTGCGCCATCCCGCAGGTGCCGGCCAGTTGATCCGGAGCCAGCAGCGACTCCAGCACTTTGATCCGGCCTGCGGACTTCTTGACGACCAGACCTTTGTCGTTCAGCACGACGATGCCGGCCGAGTCGTATCCCCGATACTCCAGCCGCTTGAGCCCCTCCATGATGATGGGACGTGCTTCGCGATAACCGGTATAAGCGACAATTCCGCACATTTTTGGTCAGGCTCCCACGCGTGGCTGGCTCGACGGCCGGTCAGGTGGCCGCTATCCCGCACATCTTACCCCATTGTAAGCACCGATGTTACGTTCATCGGACCCATTGGGTTCCCCATGATCAATCGGCAGGATGAGTGGTTTCGACCCGTTGATTTCGGTCCTAACTCATGCTGGGGCCGAGTATTATCAGCACAGCTCGCTGTCCAAGGGGACGTGCCTTCAGGTCAAGCTGCTTCACCCAAGTCGGGGATGCCAAGGATGATGGTAATCCTGAATGAGACCCCAAGGGCGTTGCGTCGTTAGTTGGCGGAGTAGGGTGAATTCCCTATTCGAGATTGCAATCCCGAATTCATGTCTGAATTGAATGTGTCCGGTCACCCGTGTGGTGTGCAAGCGGGCACGCAGCGCGCGGTGGAGGCACGAGGGAGACGTTCGATTTGTCGCACGTTGTCGGGCGAACTTTCAGGCAACTGCTTGATACCCCGACGCTGGTTTCGGTACAGTGAAGGGGCGGGGGCGGTGAAGTTCGATGCCGAAACTATCGACGCACGTCTAGTTGTTCGGAGGTGCAGGCATGAGTCGCGGGATTCGATATTCACGCGTGGTGGTTGCGGTTGTTGCGCTGACGCTGGCGATGACACTTCCGGTCCTGGCAGGGGCGCACACCTGGCGCGTCAACGAAGTCTTCAGCAACGCCGCGGGCAACATCCAATTCATCGAGCTGCGTGAGTGTTGCGGTGGAAACTTCGAGACCGGCGTCAACGGGCAGTCGCTGACCAGCACCACACGCTCGTACACCTTCTCGGGCTTCACCATTCCGCCGACCACGGCCAACAAGCACCTGCTGATCGCGACGCCGGATTGCGCGGCCCTGCCGGGTTTTCCGACGCCCAATTACATCATTCCCGCGGGCAGCGTGCCGTTCTTTAATACCGGCGGCGATTTCGTGAAGTATGCCGTGTATGACACGCTGACGTTCGCCGGCGTGCCGACCAACGGCGTCCACTCGCTTAACGCGGGGTTGGTGGTTGCCTGCAACACGCCCACAAATTACGCAGGCACGTCCGGTTCGATCAACCTTGGCTGCTCCATGCTGGGCGATGTGAACGGCAGCGGCGGCCTGGACGGCGGCGACATTGCCGGGTTTGTCCGCGTCAAAACCGGCACGCCGATCGGCGGCGACAACGTTACCTGTGCCGAGTATTGCACGGGCACGCTGGCCGGCGACATCGCAGCGTTTGTCAACGATCTACTCTGATTTAGACAGGAACAACACAATCACATGATTCCGGGATGGCGCCGTCGTACCGCCCTGATTGGTGCATTCGCGGCGGCGATGTCGCTGCTGGGCTGCGACGAGCACGAACCCCGCGAGCACGACGCCTGTGCCGAAGCCGTGGCTAGGAATCTCTGGTGCGAAGCAAGGAACGTCGGCTTCGTCGCCGGTGTGCCGATTCAGTCCCATCTGCTGTTTGACGCCCTCGACGCCCACGGCCATGAGCTGAACCCCAAGGCATTTACCTGCACCGGATGCGTCGAGGCCATCCGGGTCGGGGGTTTCTGCGACAAGTGTCGAATTGGTTGGGTCGGCGGAATGGCCTACTTCTCGCGCCTGACTTACCACCTCGCGCGCGGTCGCGTCGAAAGCGCAGCCGATCATCGGTGCGGTGCCTGCCGCGCCGCGCCGGAGCCGACCCATTGGTGCGATGCCTGCAAGCGCGGCGTGGTCGGGAACACCGTGTTCGACAATCGCGCGGATTTTCTCGGAGCGCGGCGCGGATTTGATCTGATGCTCACGGCCGACGAAGCTTCGCGTCGGTGTGAGACTTGTGCACTGGCGATTCTCGCGGATGACTCGTGCTTTTTCTGCAAGATCGCCTACCTGGACGGTAAGCCGGTCGCCACGGCGCAGCGCAATTAGGCGGTGCCCGCCGGGCGCGGGTAAATTCGCGGCGGTGCGACTGCCTTGCCGGGGTCGTAGATTTCCCTTAACTTCCAGGCGCATCGCTCGGCGATCATTCATGCGCCTGTAGCTCAATTGGATAGAGCACCGGACTTCGGATCCGGCGGTTGGGGGTTCGACTCCCTCCGGGCGCGGTTTTTCCCCTGCATTTGAGAAGTCCTCGCTATGGTGCTCAACCGGCTCCAGACCCCGCGATGCCTTCCGTCCCGGCTTTGCATCGCCGCCGCCGCGTTGGTAATCGCGCTCACGGCAGCATCCGCCCGGGCGCACGACGTGAACCTCACCGAGGTCGAAGTGACGTTCCGCGATGACGGAACGTACGAAGCCCGCATGCGCTACGACGTCGATGCCTACCTCATCGGCGTGCGGCCGGAGCACATCACCGAGGCGGATCTCAAAGCGCTGCGCGCCCTGACGCCCGGAAGGCGTGCGGAACGCGAAAAAGAATTGCGCGACATGCTGGGCCGGCGCGTTCGCATTCGATTCGACGGCGTGCGCGTCGAGCCGCAGGTCTCGTTCGTGCCCTCGGGGCTTCCAATCGCACGCCCAACGAGTCAGGCGGCGACCCAAACGAGCCGATCTTCGGACGGTGCCGGCCATGCATCGCGCGTCGAAACGATCATTGCACTGACCGGCAAGATTCCAGCGGATGCCGCGACGTTTGACTATTGGGCGTCGCGATCGTTCGGCACGATTGTCCTCATGGCGGGGCGCGAGACGGGGGGCCGGTCGCACGAGATCATCGAACCGGGCGCGGGCAGCAAACGCATCGACCTGCGAACAGCGCCGACGCCGGCCTCACGCGGCGCGATCGCGTGGCAGTATCTTGTGCTGGGATTTGAGCACATCCTGCCGCTGGGATTGGATCACATTCTGTTTGTCGTTGGATTGTTCTTGTTGAGTACGCGATGGCGGCCGCTGCTCTGGCAGGTCTCGGCGTTCACCGTGGCGCACACACTGACGCTGGCGCTGTCGATGCTCGACGTGGTGCGGCTGTCATCCGACATCGTGGAACCGCTCATTGCGCTCTCGATTGCCTACGTGGCCATCGAGAACCTCTGCACGACGCGGCTGCATGTCTGGCGGCCGGCGATTGTCTTTGGATTCGGTTTGCTTCACGGGCTGGGTTTCGCGGGTGTGTTGTCGGAGTTGGGGCTGCCTGACGGGCGCTTTGCCACGGCCCTGGTGAGCTTCAATGTCGGGGTTGAGATGGGCCAGCTTGCCGTCATCGCCTTGGCGTTTGTCGCAGTGGGGTGGTGCCGCCGGGCAGACTGGTACCGCCGCCGCGTGGTTGTTCCCGCATCCTGCCTGATCGCCGCAACCGGGCTGTTTTGGACGGTTGAGCGGATGATGTAGCGGCCCATCGATCAATTCTACGAACGTCCTCGAATTGAGTTGAATCCGGCTATCCGAATCTGGTACGATGAAGCTGGACGGCAATTCTCCAGATCGGGCCGGACAAATTGCATTGCTGCTGGGGCCGTGTAAATGGCGACGTCGGATTCGGATCGCGTGGTCGTGGTTTGTACTTGTGGGGCGAAGCTCCGCGCACCGACGACGCTGGCCGGCAAGCGCGTGAAGTGCCCCAAGTGCACCTCTCCGATTCATGTGCCGGGTCAAAGGCCGGGCGTGAGCACTTCGGTCGATGCGTCATCAAGCCAGAAGCAAGTCGGCCATCGTACCCCTGCGGAGGCGTTGGCCCCTCTTGGTTCGCTTCGGGGAAAGCCGGCCGGCGCAAGCCCGAAATCGAAGGCAGCGAGCGTGGCTTCGCCCACCGCCCTGGATGATGGCGACGATTTCTTAAGCGGTCTTGCCGGGCACGAAGCGTCGTCGTCGGCCGAACCAATGGAAGCATTGCCAACTGTCGGAGGCCCGTGTCTCGGCTGCGGCGGCGTCATGGCGACCGGCGCGGTCGTTTGCACGCAATGCGGATTTGATACGCGAAAAGGAAAGGCTTCGAAGACGCAAGTCGGCCCCGGCAAGGCGGAGATGGCGACCAAGGCAGCTGGGCGGTTCGCGCTCGGAGTCACGTTTTGCAGCGTCGGCGCACTGATTGGCGGTGGAATCTGGTTCGCCGTGGGCTGGTATATGGACCTGGAGATCGGGTATGTCGCGTGGGGGATTGGTGCGCTTTGCGGATTCGGCATGTTGCTGGGGAATGGTCAGCCCAACCGGTTCGGCGGGTTGATTGCAGCCGGCATCGCTGCATTAGCCATTACGGCCGCGAAGGCTGCGATCTTTGTGGCCGTCATCGGTGCTCACATCGAGCGCAGCATTCCCGATGCCGAATCACGAGCCACGATGGTTAAGTCCTACATGGCGGACGAAATGCTCGACCAGAAGGGGCTGAAACCGGGCGACGAGCGCGATGCGGCCTGGGATGATGCGTTCAAGAAAGCCGAGGCGAAAGTTGCGGCGATGTCGCAGGAAGCGATTGACGAATTGTGGGAACGATACACTCAGGATGCCGAGGACAAGGTAGCAGCGGACGCCGAGGCGGCATCAGCATCAACCGGCGCGGCGCCGGATGAGAATCCCGGCATCCTGGCTATTTTCTTCAAGGCGATGTTCGGAGTGCACGACCTGCTCTGGTTCGGCCTTGGTCTGGTGACAGCGTTCCAAGTGGCTGCGCGAGGAAGCAGCGCAGACGATTGATGCTGCATACGAGTGGCGCATTCGGCATGCTGATCGAAGCGTAATCGAGCGTCGTGCCCGCGTTGCTCGGCGTTGGATTTAGTCGTTCGGCTTCGAAGTCGGCTCGGATGCCGGATTGGTTTCGGCAGGCGCGGCCTTGGGCGAATCGGCCGAACCGACCGGCGTGGCCTTCAACTCGGGCTGGGGCGGCTTGTTCATTCTGTCTGGATTGCCGCCGCTCTTTTCATCGCCCGCGGCCTTGCCGTCCTTCTGAATCGGTCCGGCCTTGTCCTCCGGTCCGGGTTTCGCGTCTCGATTGGGCTGAATCGGACCGGCCAGCGTTCGATAAAGCGATTCCAGCTGCTGCTTCATCTGCGCATCGGCCGATGCGATCTGCTTGGTGTTGGCGAGTTGCAACAGGCGCTTGTGCATCTCGACGAAGAGATCACGAATCGGCTGCTCCAACTCCTGCCGGCGCTGCATCAACTCGCGCGGCTTGATCTTTTTCGCATCGGCCTTCAGCACGTCGTTGATCTTGTCGAACTCTTTCTTCTGCTTTTCGCGGTATTTCTCCGCTTCAGCTCGCATCTCCTTGTGAATCTTGTCGCGCGCCGCGATCGATTGCTTCTCGTCCAGCTGATACGTGGCGATGAACTTGTTGACGTAGGCCAACCATTGATCTTCGGGATTCAAGTGCACGGCCGTTTGCGACTGGCCAAGCTCCTTACGCGCCGCGTCGTTGGCGGCCTTGGCCAGCGCGCCGGTCGGCCCGCCGCCGCCCTTCCACGTGTCCAGCGTGCGCGAGACCTGCTCAAACTGGGACTTCATGAGTGAGAGGTCCAGATCGTGCGTCTTCTTCTGCTGATCGTTCAGGACGTTCCGCCACTCCATGTTGCCATCGAGAATGGCGACCTTGGCTGCTTCGTAGATCGGCGCGGCTCGCTCGGCCCAGCGCTTGTAAATGTCGGCGTCGCCCTTGATGATCCCTAGGCGCAGATCGATCGACTCTTTCAGCAGCTCGCGAATGTCCTTCTCATATTGGTCCAGAAAGGCCGTTGTGTTCTTGACCAGCAGCAGGCGGGTGTAGTTTTCCTGCGCGTCGTTCAGGTTGTACCGACGCGCGATCTGCCGGACCGCGTCCTCCATCATCGCCTGAACATCCCACAACTCGGGGTTGTTCGGGTGCGACAGGGCCGTCGGCTTGCCGTCCTTGGCGGGTGGGTCCGGATTCTGAGCCGATGCGGCCGAGGCGCCGGCCATCAACAAGGCCATGCCCATGAGCCACGTCGCCATGAGACGGGAACGCTGCATGGGGAACTTGGAAAAAGGAAGACTCGAAATAACTCGTGAGTGGTCGTTCATGTTGCGTGTTCTCGAAGGGCCGGGCCGCATGCAAGGGTTCGGCGGCACCGAGCGGAATCCTACCATTCTACGGCCTTCACCCGCCAGGGTTGCATCTGCTGGAATTGTATAGGTTGCGACCGGGCAAGGCTTTAATGCCGATCGGCGCGAGCGCAAAAAGGCATCTGATAGCCGTCATCCGGGACCTTTTCGGGCTTTGAAGCATAAAAATTCATCGGCCAAGTCCCGCAAAAGGTCGCAGCGGATCCTATCCACAAGCCAAGTGGCGGTACAGGGCGTTGATGATGAGCAGAAGTCGATAAGGGGCAGCAGAAGCCGGCGCGAATCTCATCGGGGGCAGCATGTGGCCGTCGCGACGCGAAAAAAAGTCCTAAACCGCCACAAAACATGAAGTTCAGCCTGTGTCTAAACCGCTAAGATGCACAGAGGATCTGCGCACCGCATACTCTGGACTGGGATAGCATTGCCTCCACGCGTTCGCGCGGGGCCGGCGGGCAATCCGCTTGGCAATCTCTTTCATTCAGTTTGGTACGGCAATTCGGACGCCATGATGATCAAGCAGGGGACAACCAATCTGACCCGAATTCGAGCGGGATCAGCCGGCTTGCTTCTAAACGCGGGGATCGCCTGTTGCGTCTGCGCGGGTGTTTCGAACTTCGCGGCCATGGCGAACCAGGCTATTAGTCAGCCTGCAACGAGCCGGCCTACCGAAGCCGCTTCGACCTCGCCGTCGCTCCAGCAGGACATTGCCGATCACTACGAACTCGTCATTGGCGACAACACGGCTCAAGCGCGCCGACTTGGGGCCACCAAGTTGCTCGAACTGGGAACGGCCGAAGCGGTCGCGCGGCTTGTGGACGTGCTACGGACAAACAGCCCGGCTCGGTTGCCCGCGCGAATGGCTGTCTGCGAGGCCATGGCCGGCCGCGAGAATCCTCCCCCGATTTTGCTTGATGCATTGATTGCCTGTCTGGGCGACAAGTCTCCTGGGATGGCGGAGGCGCTCTCCCGGGCGCTGCGCCGTTTCGATACGGCCCTGGCGGTGGAACGATTGCGGCCCCTGGCGAGTGATTCCGAAGCGGCGTTGGAGCGAAGGCTGGCGGCGATCGCAGCGCTGGGTGAAGCGGGGGACGACATCCGCGCGGTCGCCGCGCTGGCGACCTTGATGGAGGGGACCAGCCCGACGATTCAGGCGGCGGCGTTGAACGCATTCTCGGCCGCGACGGGTGTCAGGCATGAATCGGCGTCGGCGGCGATGACGTGGTGGAGCCGTCACTCAACGCTGACCGGAACGCAGTGGCTGTGGCGGGTGAACGAGGCGCGGCGGGAGCAGGTTCGGCGGTTGCAGACCATTCGAGGTGATTTGAACCGCCGTGTGGTGCAGTTGTCTCGCGAGGCATATTTGGCTACGAGCGAGGGCGATCGAGCCGAGAAGTTGCTGTCGTTCCTCGGCGACGACTTGCCCCCGGTTCGCAGCCTCGGTTTGGAATTGATCAACGATCTGATTACCGATCGCAAGGACATCGACGGCGACGCAAAGACGCGTGTGGTGGAGCTACTCGGCGATACGGACGCGGTGGTTCGGCAGAAGGCCGCGACGATCGCGGGCGAACTGCGTCTGGCCGGCGCGCTGAATCGTTTGTTGGATGCGTTGGCGGCTGAAGCGGTGCCCGATGTGCGCATCGCGCAGGTCGCGGCGTTGGGGCGCTTGGACGATCCGGCCGCAGTGCCCGCGCTGATATCGAGGTTGACGGATGACGCGCTGGTGGTTGTCGGCGAGGCGGCGCAGGCGCTTGGAAATTTGGCGCGCAAACGGCCCGACGCGGGGCCCGCTCCCGAGGCAATCGTAACGGCGATGCTGGAGCGCTACGGGCGATTGCGCCCGATCGACGAGGACGTGCGCGAGAAGTTCATTCAGGCGATGGCGCGCGTCGGCGAGGAAACATTCCGCCTTGAGTTTCGGCGTGCGACCGCACCGACGGAGAGCCTTCGCATTCGCCGCGCGGCCATCTCGGCGCTGGCCGCGTTTGGTGACGTGGCGTCGGCGGATGATGCGCGAGGGCTCTTGAAGTCGCAGGAAATGGAGATTCGCCAGGCCGCCGTCGAGACGCTCGGCAAGTGCGGTCGCCGATTGGAAGATCTTGCGGCGCTGACGCCGCACCTGTACGCACGAAGCGAGGCGGATGCAGCGGTGCGTGAACAGGCCTGGCGGGCGTACCTGGCGATCAGCGAACGAATTCCCGCACCGGAAGTATTTCGACTAGCGACAGAGTTCGGCCGCACGGGTGACAAGACGGATCACCAGCGCAGCGTGGACCTGTTGCGATCAATTCGTGTCGTCGAGGCGCGATTCGAAAGTCTGCCGTCGTCGCAGCGATTCGACGTGCTTTCGCAATTGGCGGATGGCCTTGCGGTTCTGGGAGATCATGTCGGCGCGGCGACCAGCCTGGAACAAGCTGCCGCGTTGCGCGAGACGACGGATCCGGCGGAAGCCGTCGCGTTGTTGGCCCGTGGCTTGTCCGCGAGGCTGGTTGCCCTGGAAGACGGTGCGGCGATTGAGAAGTCGATGCAGCTCTCCCGGCGCATGGAGGGCGTCGCAACGCAGGCATTGGCCGCGTTCGCCGATGTCGTGTTGAAGGAGGCTGGGAAGCGGGCCGATCAGGCGGCCGATGCACAGGGATTTGGCGCTGTCGTCAGCTTGCTCGATTCCGCGGCGACGCTCTTGAAAGATGCCGAACGCGAAACGAATACGTCCGCCATTCGCAAGCGCGCGATGACGCGCCGCGGCGAGATCATCCAGGAGCTACTTGCGGATTATCTCCTCGATGGTGAAGGCGAAGCGCGAATCATTGCGTTTGGTCCGGAGCCGGTCATCCCGCCGCTCGCTTCTCTTCTCGAACCTCGCGAAGCCGGGTCGACGGATCGGCCAGCGTTGCGTGCGCCGACCGCACGCAGCGAGCTACGGCTTGTCAATCTCGCGCGCAAGCTTGTTCCGGCCTGGCAGGGACTGGATGCTGCGGCGAACGACGCGGATCGCGCGGCAGCGCTGAATGAACTTCGTTCACTTGCAAGTCAGTTGGAAGCCGGCAAGGCGCCGCCGGAGCGCATGTGATTCGCAAGCTGCCTGTCTCGTTTCCGGACAGACCGCAAGCACGGACTGAATTGCATCTCCGAATTCACTTGCCGACCGCCATTTTGTAGGCTATGTTTCATTGGACGCATTGAGCGACGATGCGCTTAGCCGGTCGCCTGCGGGAAAAACCGGCAGCCCGATTCGAGCACCCTTGTGTGCGCAGGACGGGTCAAAGAACCGTCCGAAACCATACCGGTAGGGTAGCCGCTCGTTGCTCGATGCGTCGCTGTTTTTACAGCTTCGCCCATTCGTCGAAGAACCCCGGAAACGTCTTCGCGACGCAGCCGGGGCCGGCAATCACCATTCCATCCAGCCGCAACCCCGCCAGCGCGAAACTCATCGCGATGCGATGATCGTCGTAGGTTTCAATGCGCGCAGGATGCAGCGGGGCAACGGGCCGGATCACCATGCCGTCCGGCAGCAACTCGGTCGCGACGTTCATGCGACCCAACTCCGTGGACAGTGCCGCAAGACGATCCGATTCCTTGATCCGCAGGTTCGACACGCTTCGAATGCGTGTCGGCCCGTCGGCGAAGGCCGCCAGGACCGCCAGCGTCGGCGCGGTGTCGGGCATTTTGCCCAGATCGATGTCGATCCCGCGAAGCCGTCCATCGGGCGGGCCGGATACGGTTGTCTGATTGTCATCCTGCCCCACGCGGCAGCCCATTGCTTCCAACACGCGGGCAAAATGGGTATCGCCTTGCACACTGCGCCGGCCCAGGCCGCTCACGGTGACCCGTCCGCCGGTCAGGGCGGCCGCCGCGAAGAAATACGACGCCGCGCTGGCATCCGGCTCGATCTCGTATTCGCAGGCGCGATAAGTCTGACCCTCCGGCACGATGAATCGTCGACCGCCTTCCGCCAGAGTGCTGATGCCAAACGCCTCCATCACGTGGAGGGTCATGTCCACGTAGGGTCGACTGGGCAGCTCGCCCGTGATCTCGATCAGGACATCGCGCAGGGCGCGCGGCGCCGCGAGCAGAACCGCCGAAACGAACTGGCTGGACTTCGGGTTGTGCAGCGTCACTGGCCCGCCGCGCAGGCCGCGACCGTGGACGTGGAGCGGACAGAACCCGGCTTGCTGTTCGTAATCAATCGACGCGCCGAGGTCGATCAGGGCAGTGACCAAATCGCCCAGCGGTCGCTGACGCATGCGCGCGCTGCCATCGAGTCGATAATCGCCCTGCGCTGCGGCGCACGCCGCCGTCAGAAAACGAATCACCGTTCCGGCGTTGCCGCAATGTATACTGGCTTCGGTGTTGGGAAAGAAGCCGCCCTGGCCCACGATGCGCGCGCGAGGGCGTTCATCGCCGAGGGGGAGATCGACCGCCGCAGCCAATCCGAGCATTTCCAGCGCGCCAAGCATGAGCCGCGTATCGTCGGCAAGGAGAATCCCCTGCAAAGTCGATTCGCCCCGCGCCAGCGCCGCCGCAAGCAGGGCACGATTGGTCAGGCTCTTGCTGCCCGGCAGGCGAACCGTTCGATCCACCGGCCGCCGAACCGGTTGAAGTTGAATATCCGTTGGGTCAGTGGGGGGCATGCGCGCCATGCTATCACGCGCCAAGTCATGCGGCGAGCGATGCCCGCGTGGAGCTACTGTCGCTGCCAGACAACGTTGTGCGACGTGGTCACATCGTCGGGATACACGCTCTGCGCTGCGGTTCCGGTGAGTGTGTTATCGTCGGTGACAACGAGGTAGAACGTGAGAATGGCATAACGGCTGGCGCTGCCGTCGGCCGCGAGCGAGATCGCCAGGCCCTGGGTGACATCCGAGCCGCCGATGTAGCCGACAGGCGTATTGAGAATCGTTGCCGGGGAGTTGTCGCAGTCCACGTCATAGATCGAGATCCTGCGATCGACAATTGTCACGCACGCGCCGGAGAGCGCGCCGCTTCCGGCGAATTGCCAGACGCCGTTGATGTCGGTCGCCGGTGGGTTGGCGGCCTGTTGCGGGTTGTTGTCGGCGTCGATCACCGGCGGATTGCCGCTGTTGTTGTTGGAACCGCCCGGCAGGTTGCCGAGCAGATTGCAGCCCGACGCAATCGCCACGGCCGCCGCGACGCCGAGAACGAATCGGCGGCGCCATGCGTGTTGCGAGTAGAGAGTCCCCCGACTCATGGGCATCAGAATCCGTGAGTAAAGAAGACCGAGAAGCCGATCTCGTGAACGCCGGGCTGCGCGGGAAGGAAGTTGTCCTCCGCCGGCGCCGTGATCGCCGGGATCGCCGGTTCGTTGTAGCCCGACCCGGGCGGTGTCATTGTGTCGGCAAGCGGGTTGATGGCCATGGGCGCCGGACCCGGGACGTTTGGATTGATCACCACGCCTTTGTTGTTGAATGCCTGCCGGCGAATCACAAGCAGGAAGCCGCCCTGACCGGGGCCGGCACCGAGGAACTCGCTGAAGTTCGACAGATCCATGAAGGCATAGGCCTTCGGATAAGGATTCGGATCGGCCGGGCCGGGACAGGGGCCGACGACGAAGTCCGGCGGGCCGAGCACATCGCTGGCTGGCGCGCTGTTCGCGTCGAACAGATCGCCGTTGACCTGGGCCGATTCGAAGAAGCCCTCATCGCCTGACGGCGGTGTGTCTTCAAAGGCTCGCGGGCCGCCCTTGAGCGCGCCGAGCAGGTTGTAAAACCGGCCGCTTTGCATCGCGTTGTCGCGGAAGAAGAGCACCCATCCGGTGGGGCCGAGGAAGTTCATGAAGGCGGTTGTATTCGTCGGGTTGCCGACGAAATCCACGCCGGCGACCAGAATTGCCACGTCGCCGCCGTTCACGTTGATAAGACTGCGCCGGTCGATCAGGTTGTCGTTCGACGGGTAGAACGCCTGATTGCCATCGACGGTGTTCACATAGTCGAAAGGCGGGGCGTGGCCGTAGGCCCAGGGATTGACCGCACGAAGATTGAACTCCACGAGTGAAAAGTGCGGATCGCCCGCCGAAAGAGCCGGTGAGCGCATTCCGAGGCAGTAGCCGGTCTCGTTCACGACGCGCAGGTGGTCGTATTCGCTGGCGATGCCCTGCACGCTGGAACCGATGACGTTGTTCTTCATGGCCTGAAGCGTGACGGGGCCGCCCCAGGTGCTGGGCCACGGCTGGACGCCCGGGCCGCCGAGCGGACGGCAGCGCTGCTGCGAGCCGGCGCCGGTGAATTGGAGCAATTCGATGGTGATCTGCTTGCCGAAGCTGCTGTCGACGAGACGTGCGGCGTTCTGACGCGACTCCGAAGCGGGCAGCGGCTCGGGCGGAAGCGTGTCTGCCGGCAACGGGTCGGCCGCCGGGACATCGTTGGCGACTTGTTCAACAGCGGTGTTGCAACTGCCGGCCAGCGGCAGGCCCAGCGCGCACAGCCCCAGTGCGCAGATGATGATGCGGTTGCCTCTCATGAGAATGCTCTCTCCCCTTATGCTCCTCTCACTATTGTAGGCGAGGGGCGACCATCAAAAAAGTGTCGGGGCGTGCCGGATTTCTCCGACACGCCCCGTAATGACTGCACTAACTACTCGGCGAGCCGGTTATTACGGAGCAGCCGAGTGGATGAAGAACACCGAGAAGCCAATCTCGTGCACGCCCGGCGTGGTCGGCAGGAGGGCATCCTCATCCGGACCGGTGATGGCCGGAATCGCCGGCTCGTTGTAGCCCGAGCCAGGAGGCGTGATCGTGTCGTTCAGCGGATCGATCGGCGCCGAGGCCGGACCCGGAACGTTCGGATTCACAACGACGCCCTTGCCGAAGAAGGCCTGGCGGCGAATCACGAGAACAAAGCCACCCTGGCCGACAGCCGGAGCGCCCACCTCGTCGATGTTCGACCAGTCGGCGAACGAATAGGCCTTGGCGTAATCGGCCGGATGAAGCGGGCCGGGGCAAGCACCGAAGAAGAAGGCCGGCGGCGGGAACGTCACGGCATTCGTGCTGTTCGCATCAAAGCCGTCACCGTTGACCTGGGCCGACTCGAAGAAGCCTTCGTCGCCGGAAGGCGGCGTGTCTTCAAAGGCTCGCGGGCCGCCCTTGCGAGCGCCCTGCAGGTTGTAGAAGCGGCCGCTCTGGAAGGCGTTGTCGCGGAAGAACAGCACCCAGCCGGTGGGGCCGAGGAAGTTCATCGTGGCAAACGTCTGCTTGGGGCCGATTCCGAAGAAGTCCAGACCGCGGATCGCAATTGCCACGTCGCCACCGGCAACGTTGATCAGCGTGCGATTGTCCGGGAAGCCGGGCACGAGGCCGGGGTTCTCGTCGTTCGACGGATAGAACGCCTGATTGCCATCAGCCGTGTTCACGTAGTCAAAGCCGGGGGCATGACCGAACGCGAACGGGTTGACCGCGCGGATGTTGAACTCGACGTGCGAAAAGTTCGGGTCGATGACCGAAGCGGCCGGCGAGCGAACGCCGAGGCAGAATCCGGTCTCGCCGATGTTGACCAGCTCATCGTACTCGCTGGCGATGCCCTGAATGCTGGCGCCGATGACGTTGTTCTTGAACAAGTTCAGAACAATCGGTCCGCCAAAGCGGCTGCGCCACGGGTTGACGGCCGGCGCGCCCAGCGGCGCACAGCGCTGCTGAAGCAAATCGGTCGGGTCGTACTGAAGCAGGTCGACGAAGACCAGCTTGCCGGGACCGTTGTCGATCATCAGCGCGGCGTTCTGGCGACCCTCGGAAGCAGGAAGGACCTCATTGTTCGTCCCACCCGTCGGGTTGCTGTTCAGGCCGGTGATGGAATTGCACGCGACAAACACGGCAAGCGCCGTCGCGAGCAACCCAAACGATGCAAAAGTTGCCTTCGTCCTGTTCATACGTTCCGTCCTCCCCAGAAAAATGTGTACGCAGTTGTGTTTCGATTGCCTCTTTAGGCGTGCCCGCTGCGCGGTGAATGCAGCGCGGGTTATGCCTGAAGCCTCTCCCTAAATTACTCCCCTTTTATAAACGAAACCTTATGGCCAGTCAAGATTTGCAGAGCGCCGAAAGCGAATAACTTGTTAATCTTTGGGACGTTGGATTGCCTCCGGGTTTTTATTTCCCCACCGTTCTTTGGGGGGTGCAATAAGGCGGCTCGAGTCGATTTCGTCGCGGAGTGCGTGACACCTGTCTCCATCCCCCATGGAGCACCCTATTATCTGCCCGTTGAGGCCGTCCGATATTGTCGGCTTTGCGCCTGTGGGTCGGTCGGTCGGTCGACCGTTGAGCAGAGGCGTGTTAAGTCTGGGTGGCCCGTCCTTTGCGAAGCTAAGGGTGGGGTCGCGATGATGACCCATCCGTCCGAATCGCTCGCACACTTGTCGATCAGAATCTACTTCCGAAGCTGAAAGGGAAGCACTTCGACGTTTTGGACCCGCTCTGGCGGACCCGTGCGCGAGCGGACGACCTTCGAGTACGACGGCGCTAATCGGTTGACGCAGCGTGTCCAGTGGGTCACCACAGAAACTTCGCCCGACCCGACCAAGGACCTCGTCACGATCTACGATCCCAACGGCGTCGGTAACCCGACCTCGGTCACATTGCCCAACGGGCATGTGCTGACCTATGACTACGATGGTGCGGATCGTGTGACTTCCATCACGGACAGCATCGGCGTTTTGATGGCCTACGACTACGATGCCAACGGAAACGTCGTCAGCCGGACCGATGGCGAGGCCAATGAGTGGACCATTGAGTTTGACGAGCTGGATCGCCAGTGGAAGGTACATGACGCGGTCGTCGAGACGCCGACGGATAAGTTTACCGAGCACGTCTACGACGAGAGCGGCAATCTGATCGGAACGACCAACAACGAGGGAATTCGCACGTGCTACTGCTACGACGATCTGAACCGCCTAGTGTGCGTCATCGAAGACTGCCAGGGAGACTTTGGCGAGTGCGGTGGCCAGAACCAGTCCAGTGAGAAGAAAGAACTCGACGGCGAGTCGCTCGGAGGGATACAGGGACAGGGCGTACTCATTGAGGGGAACGAGGAAGACCCCGAGCCGCAGACTGCAATGCTGGAAACGTCGACGCCGACCGCCGACAACCACACCTGCTACGAATACGACGGGCGGTTCCTGATCGCTATCGTGGATGGACCCACCAATGCCGATCCGGCATCGAACCGCACGGTGTACGACTACAACGATGCCGGGGACGTGACGAGCATTCGATACCCGGAGGATGATGATCCGGTTTCCTTCTCTCACTATCACAGTGAAAACTACGTCATTCGATACGACCAGCGCAACATTGAGACGACCTATCAATTCGACCGCCTGGGGCGGCTGAAGACCCGAACCTATGTAGCCGGCTCCACGACGCGCGTCGAAGAATTCGGTTTTGACCGATCGGGGCGGCTGAAAAACGCCAAGCGTTTCGTGCCCGGCACCGGTCTCGGCACCGTCGAATATGAATGGGCACGCGAGTACGACAAGCTCGGCCGGCCCGATTCCGAAACCCAGGCCTTCGGCTCCATCAGCGGCGGCACCGCATTCACAACGGAATTCGGCTATCTGATCGACGACAGCCTGCACACGACCGAGCAAACCGTCTGCTATCCCAATGCGTCGTGCGGCGAGCAGACCGGCGAGTACATCCGCCGGTTCGACCAACGCGGCCGGCTCGATGCGATCATGCACGGCTCGGGAACGCTGCGTCAGTGGAATTTCGATGCGGCCGACCGGCGCACGAGCGGCGTCATGCAGAACTTGGTCGAGGACTCATTCGATTACGACGCCAACGGCCGCCTCACGGAAATCGAGTACACGGCTAACTTCGGCTGGACCGCGCCTTATCCTCACCTGACGATGAACTACGGCTACGACGCCAACGGCAACCGCAAATACGCGCGCAAGCGCTGGGAAGTGCAGCCATTTGCCGTGACGCCGACTGTTGAACTGGATCGCTCGGAGTTGTACGGCTACGACAATCGCGACCGGCTGACGTCGATGGACCGGGGGCTGCTAAACACGGCCGGAACGGAGATCGATCCGCACAACGAGTTGCCCGGGCTGGCCAACGTGCAGCAGTGGACGGATCTGGATACGCGAGGGAACTGGCTCGAGTACCGAGAGCGAACGGGAGACGTTCGCCAGCCTCGGATCGAGACGCGCGAGGCGAACGGCGTCAACCAGTACACCGAAATCGACCCCGACGGGCCTGAAGCGG